>CAZQZR010000020.1:0-29956 GCA_964597845.1 uncultured bacterium
GGTATTGGGACACGGCCAGCCGGACACGAGCCGGAGGCGGCCGGACGCCGGCGCGTTCGCGCGGTCCTTGAGAGAGTTCCGGGAAGAGTACGGTATCCCCGGCATTGCCGCAGTTGTTCTGACCAGCGAGTCGGTCCTCAACATCGGCGTCGACGGTGTCAGGAAACTGGGCGGCCTGGATTCGATCCGGCTTGGCGACCGATTCCATCTCGGCTCTAACGCCAAGGCGATGACCGGGTTCGTCGCCGGCTCGCTCGTCGAGAAAGGACTGGTCAACTGGAGTACGAGGATCCTCGACGTATTCCCTGCCTTCGCCAAGACGACCAGAGATGTCTACCGGGACAAGACGCTGAAGGACCTTCTGTCACACCGGGCGAGGATCGTCCCATTCATGTCCGGCGCGGATTTCAAGAGATTGCCGGCGTTCAAGGGCAGCCTCGCCGAGCAGCGGGAGGCTTTCACCGGCTGGCTTCTGCGGCAGAAGCCGGCAGACGTCGACACGACGCGCGGGTATCAGTACTCCAATGCCGGCTACGCGATTGCATCAGCCATGCTGGAGAAGGTGAGCGGGAAGCCCTGGGAGCGGCTCATGGTCGATGAGCTGTTCAAGCCTCTGGGAATCAACGGCGAGTTCGGCTGGCCTGGCTACACTGATGGAAACCAACCATGGGGACACTGCTACGACGCGGACAGTCAGAGAATCCGTCCCGTTGCCCCGCGCGGCGGGTATCAGTTTCCCGACCTCTGCGAGGCGGCCGGCGGTGTCAGCATGTCCATTCGGGACTACGCCGCGCTCCTGCAGGCCAACCTGCTCGGGCTGAACGGCAGGGACACAATCCTCAAGGCGAAGACCTATCAGTTCCTGCACACCTGCAACGACACCGCCATGCAGTACTCGTTAGGCTGGGATTCAGGCGAAATCGGCGGTCACAAGGTGAGCCGCCACAACGGCAGCGCCGGCACCTTCTACTGTACCGCGGTGGTCTTCAGAGACAAGGACCTCGCTCTTGCGATTATGACGAACGCAGTCCGGCCGGGAATAGACGAGGCAGTCGCCGAACTGAGTGCGAAGCTGCTAAGACTCTACCTGGAGTAGCGGGGTCAACGCAGACTTGCCTTGCGGAGACCGCCGGACTATCGGCGACGCCTGCCGCGGAGTTGACAACGGTCTCGGAATGCCCGAGAATCGAGGGCGGAGATATGCTGGACTTGAATGCAATGCCACGAAACTAGGAACGCCTTGACGATGCTTAATACGATTAGCGTCCCCAGATTCCTTTGCCCGCTGATACTAGCACTCCTGACGCCTGTCCCATTGGATGCGCAGTGGGGCGCGATTGTCAGATTGTCTCAGACCGACTCTGCGTCATTGGTCGTAACGGAGAATCCGCTGTTTGCCGATGGCACGCTTGTGTTGGCGGTGTGGAGTGATGTAGTGAGCGGCCGCCGACTGGTGTACAGCCGGTCCACGGACAGCGGAGCGACTTGGTTGAACGCACAGCAACTCACTGCCACAGAACCGAGCTGGTCGGCCCTGCAAGCCGGGCAATCCGGCGTCGTGCATTGTGTCTACACCGACCGAGACTCGGGATGGGTCATGCACACACGCTCTACCAACCGCGGCATCTCATGGACCGTTGCCGACACGCTGGGCAGAGCGCACTGGAACGGTGACTACCATGACGTTGACTTCGCCGCCAACGGAACGGGAGCCATTCTCTGCCTTTGGAGGAAGCCGTATCCGCGAGATACGCTGTACGGCTGCCGCTCAGGCGACGACGGGGCAACATGGCTTCCTCTGCTGCCCTTGGTCTGCACATGGGATACTGTTGTCGCCGGCACAACTCCGTGGTTCTACCGCCTTGGCCGCTCCCTGGATTCTGACACGATTACTGCGTGTAGCTCCAGCGACGAAGGCAAGACTTGGAGCCAGGCAAGCACTGTCGCAATCGGGAACATGGGGCAGTACATATGCGCGTCAGACGCCGCCGAGCGTCTGCACGTATCGTATCTGGACTCGAGTACTGGAGAGAGTGAGGTGTACTACACCCGGTCCACCGACCACGGAGCGACCTGGAGTCAACCGACCAGGCTGACAATCTCGTCCGGGGCTACCCTATCGTGGCTCGGTGTCAGGGGTGACGCCGTGTATGTGTCCTATTGCATAGATGGCACTTGGAGAAAAAAAGTCTCTACCGACGGCGGCGCCACTTGGGGAGCAGAATCGACCTGGCCCTATCCTTGGGTCGGTCCATACACGGACCTTTGTGCTGTCTCCTTGGGCGGCGCGGGTCGCATCCATCTGCTTAGATACGAGTGGGGTCTCTACAATAACCAGTGGATTGAATACCGCAGGTCCAACGATTTTGGCGGGACATGGCCAGACTCAGCGATGTTGTCTGACTCGAACAGCTTGGACCGATATCCACGTGCCGTCGTGTGCGACGGCAACGATGTCCACGTACTCTGGGAGGACTACGAATACGGCAACTACGAAATAATGTACCGCCGTGGCCTTGGACTCGCAGGCATAGAGGAAGAGGAAGGCCCCCCATCCGCAGCCCGCAACACGCGACTCGAAGCTACGGTCGCTCGCGGCGTTCTGAGTGTTCCGATATCGTCTGGCGTCACACGTAGTGCGTCCCCCATTCTCCTGAATGCAACCGGCCGGAAGCTCGCTGACCTGCACCCCGGTGCGAACGACGTATCGTATCTCGCACCCGGCGTGTACTTCGTGCGCGATGGACAGGAACAGGCTCAGGCCGTGCGGAAGGTCATTGTCTCGCGCTAGCTGCCTGCGGCTTCCTGACGGCTGGCCAAACCCAGCCAGTAAATGCGCGACGCTTCCTGTCTTGTCTATAGCCGAAAGGCACGTTCAACGTCGAAGCACAGCAGAACGGAAGGCGACACCGGGGCGGCTAGACTCATCTACATGCGCTAGACCATCCCCGCACGAAGTCGACAACGGACCGGACATGGCCTAGAATCGAGGACAGAAGCATGCTGGACTTGACCGCAATGCCGCGATCAGAGACGCCTTTGACGGAGGCCAGAAGTGAATAAGGTATCGCCGAAGCTCCCTATCGGGCGTGTCGTCATATGCAGGCCGGACAGAACAGGACCGGAGGCCGCCGCGTGCTTCCTCGCTGAAACACTCGACAAGCACTGGCCAGATGGGAAACGCGTCAAGTTCCTGATAACCCCAGGCGGTTTCCTTTGCGTGCAAAAGCACGGGAGCTTTGCTGGCAGAAAAGGATGGAATTCCACCGAGAATGACATCCGTGATTTCATCGCTACGGCCGACGCCGAAATCCGCAAGACCGCCATGAGAACGGTACTGACGCACGCTAGGGGCAAAGCCGACTTCATCACACTTGGAATCGACGTCACCTTTGAGGATGGTGTCGGTGCTGAACTTGTGTCAGTTGTTGACGTTACTGAGGGGCTAGCTGTTCATTGGACCGGCAAGTCCTATCCAACCGACCAGGACAGGAAACTGGTCCACGTCGTGGATCTGAAAACGCACTTCCTCTCCCTAGACGGAGAGCGTGTGATGATTCTCGGATGCTACGACTTGACGATGTGGAGCCCTCGCGGCTGCGCGAATCGGACCATCGGCGGCAATCGGCGAATCCGTTGCGACGCCATGAGACAGCATGCGTGCGAATGGAAACCGACAGCCGTGCTCCATCATCCGCACACGACCGTCAAACCAAAGACATGGAGCCAGTCCTGGAGTTCCCTCCACCAAAAGCTCCCCACTGTACGTGCATGGGCAAGCGGAATCTACTACGACCAACCTACGAACAGCCACCCGTCCCTGAACGACGTTCTTCGAGGGACCCGGTCTGGCACGGATTCTGTCCTCGACATCATTCCAGGTTCCAGGACCCCAGGACCATAAGGGGTCCCCTTCTGTCTGTCCGGGAACCTCGGAGCGAGGATGGCCCGAAGTACGTGAGATTGTCGATGTTCCTCCCCGATGAACGCTGCCGAGACTATAAGGCAAGGTTCGAGGGGTTGTTTCCAGCGGTCTGGACGATCAGTATCTGAAGCTACAGATCCCCAGATAGTTCTCCCGATAATCCTGTAGACGATTCACCAGACAATCTAGCGAATAATCTGGTAGATTGTCCTCCAGATTATCCTCCAGATTGCTCTCCGGGTAATTCTCCGGGCAATCTGCGGAATAGTCGGCTAGATGGTTCTCCAGAGAGTTGTCTAGACTCTCCACCAGACTCTCCGGGAGATTGTCTTCCAGATTGTCTGCCAGATAGTCGTCCAGATGATCCTCCAGATTGTCCTCCACAGAGTCTGGAGAATAGTCTGCCGAATTGCCCTCCGGATGATTCTCCCCACAATTCACCAAACAGTCTAGGGAATGGGATAGGGTACTTCGGAGAATGACGAATAACTAATTACTAATAACGAAGTTAGCGGATTTCAGGGCTTGACTTTCGGGGGACATATAGGAAACTAGGTCTGTGCCAACAAGGCGAAAGAGGCGGTCAGGTTCTCCCCTACTTCCGAAGGAAGTAGGGCGACGTTTGCGGCTGCTGCGAACGCGAGCAGGACTCTCGCAGGAAGCCGTGGCCCTGATGCTGGGGCTGGACTGGCGGACAGGCAAGGCTCAGGTCTCCAAGATGGAAACCGGACACTACCGGTCAGGGCCGGGGTTCATGCGACTGCTGGACTATCTACGGGCGTGCGGGTGCGGGGTTGACTCGCTGCTCGACATCCTTGACCGGTACACGTCGAGAGAACCTGTGCCGGACGAGCGGACTTCGCGGGCAGTGATGGCCGCGATTGCGGATATGCCGGAGCGGTTGCAGCGCCGGGCGTTCTACTATCACGTCGGCTTGAAGCACAAAGCCCGGCAGCGCGTGCAAGGTGCCCTCGCGACGGCGCTGCGGGTCAGGCAGGTTGTGGCACGAGGCCGGGCTGAGACCTGGGAGCAGCGGCTCCGGCGTCTGTTCAACGATGAGTTCAATACCCTGCATCTCGCATCGGGCCACACGCTGGCAGCTCATCTGCGGGCCTATGGCCGGCTGGTGTTTGCGACCCTGCGGCGGATGCGTCGGGCCAAGCCGGTGTGGCGTCGGAAGGCGCTGGCCCGGCTGGACGACTGGCCGCTGGAAAAGGAACTCGAACCGGCGCCGTTCCGACACATGAAGGTTGCGGTCATGGAGCTGTTCGAGAAACTTGAGCGGGCAGGAGCGTTGGACCTGTGAGCTACAGGGCTCGATCCACGAACTCGCCGCCGTTGTGAGGGGACGCGGAGAACGCAATTCAAAATGCAGAGTGCAAAATGCAAACTGCAAATTGCGGGACGGGCGCGGAAAACCCAACTTCCGTTATCCACGATCTGGCATTTGACTTCGACCGGTGCGTCGGGGCTTGGCGTTCTTGGCGTTCTTGGCGGTTCAATTCCGATTTCCGGGTCGCACTATGAACGAGACTGAGCAGGAACGCGGGCGGGAAGAACTTGTACGGGCGCTGTCGCTGCGGTTCGTCGAGTTGCGGCGCAAGGCCGGGATGCGGCAGCAGGACGTGACCGAGGCGATGGGCCGGGAACGGAGCGGGAAGCGGTTCGTGAGCCGGCTTGAGCATGGCGCAGTGGCAAACGCGAGCCTCTGTTCCATGGCAGAGTATCTGCGGGCGGTGCGGGCCGGGTTCAGCGACTTGAAGGACGCGCTTGACCGGTACACGTCCTTGCCGATTCCGCAGCCGGCGCGCAAGCTTGCCGAGGCCGCGCCGCCGCCGCGTTTGCAGTCGGGCAGTCGGGCCTTGGAGTGCGTGCAGCGCCGAGCTGCCGCTCTTCCGGAAAAGCGGGAGCTGCGCTCCCGCATTCCAAAGTTGCCGCCCGACCTGGAAACCTTGCGCGCTCAGCGCCGGGCCGGGTACTGGGTGTTGCGCCGGGCGTTTGAGCATTACCTGCACGGCGAGTTGCACGCGGTTGGCATCTCCCCATCGTCATGGGTACGACGGCGGATGGCTCAATACGGCCGGAAGGTCTTCAACGCCCTCTTCCGCACGCGCGGCCCCAAGGAACAGAAGCGGCCGGAGCGGCTGGCGCGGCTGCGGGAATGGGCGTTGAAGCAGCATTTGCCCGCACCTCTCGCCGAGTACATGGAGTTCGCGGTCGGGCTGACGTTCGAGGACATGCGCGCCCACGACGAACTGGACTGGCTACCGCCGCCGGCCGAATCATACGCAATCATGGCACTGAAGCCGAAGCACAGGGTCGTCACCGACGCCCAGATGTGCCTCGACGAATGGTGGGAAGCAAACAATCGGTATGCCCGGGCCGCGCAGGAGACCTATGAACGCGCGCACAAGGCAGCGACCGACGTAGTCGCAGCCGTTACCTGCGACGCGACCACTGCCGTCCGCTACCGGCAGGCGGCAATGAGAGCTGCGAACATCGCCAGTTCCACCGCCCCCGGCACTCCGCGGCGCAGGCAGAGTGTTGCCGATTTCAAGGCCTCGGACTGGCCACCGGAGCTCAACCGGAACATGCTCGCGCGGGCGCTCTCTGCCGCGCTTGAGGTCTGGGACGCAAGCCGCGCAACACTCCCGCCAGCGCCCGGGCCAAAGCCGCACTGAGCGGACCGCGTAGTCCGTGCACCGTGAACCGCAAACCGTCCGGCGGTAAGATCGCCAACTGCAATCTAAGCCCTCTGTCTCCGTTCGGCCCGTCGGCTTGACACTCTGTGCTGCGGCAGCTATTCTATCACCAAGGATAGCATTGTGAAACCCCGCAAAGAGATTGAGCGTACGCTGCGACAGCACCTGCCCGAACTGCGTCGGCAGTTCAAGGTCAGGCGTATCGGTATCTTCGGCTCGGTCGTCCGCGGAGAACAGCGCGGGCGGAGCGACCTCGACATCCTGGTAGAATACTCCGAGACCCCGTCCCTCCTCGCCGTCGTGGCCCTCAAGCGGCACCTCAGCGAACTGACCGGCGAGAAGGTTGACCTGGTGCCGGCCAGCGCCATCAAGCCTGCGTACCGTCGGACCATTCTCGACGAGGTCGTCTACGCGTGAAGAACCGGCACTACCACCAGTCGCTTCAGGACATCATTGATGCAGTGGCAGACATCGATAAGTTCATGGTCGGCGTGAGTCTTGAGCGGCTCACCGGCGACAGAAAGACACTCTTCGCCGTTGCCAAGGCACTGGAGAATATCGGCGAGGCAGTCAAGCAGATTCCTGCGGCCGTAAGGCGCAAGTACCCGGACGTGCCCTGGAAGGACATGGCCGGCATGAGGGACGTGCTCGTGCACGACTACTTCGGCGTAGACGCGGCCATTGTCTGGAAGACGGTCCGGGAAGACCTGCCACCGCTCAAACGCCACGTCGCGGACATCCTTGCGGCGACCCACGAGTAGCTCGCCGCCAGGCGCCCGCAGATGCCGCGAGCCGTAAGCCGTTCTGCCTGCAAACTGCCAACTGCAGCCTGCGCACTGAGACCTGCCTCGCACCCGGCTTGACCGCGACGCCCGGCCGGCTACTATCACACTCGTGACTCCGAATCGTGAACCTGTTGGGGCACACGCGTCCCCCGCGCCCGACGAGCAGCTCATCCCGCCGCACGGCGGATACCAGAAGCTCAAGTCGTTCCAGATGTCGGAAATCGTCTACGACGCAACCGTCGCCTTCTGCGACCGGTTCATCGATAAGCGCTCCCGCACCCACGACCAGATGGTGCAGGCCGCCCGCTCCGGGCGACAGAATATCGCGGAGGCGAGCCAGGCCTCCGGCACTTCGCGCAAGACCGAGCTCAAGCTGGTCAACGTGGCCCGCGCCAGCCTCGAAGAGCTTCTCCTGGACTATCAGGATTTCCTCAGGCATCACAGGCTGCCGCTCTGGAGCAAAGACGACCCGAGTGCACGGGAGGTCCGCGGCCTGGTCTATAGGCCCGATAGGTCCTATAGGACCTATTCCGCCCTCGTCGAACGCGGCGACCCTGAAACTGCCGCGAACACACTGGTTTGCCTCATCCACCAGACGTGCTTCCTCCTGGACCGGCAGCTCCGGCAACTGGAGACGAAGTTCCTTGCCGAAGGCGGCTTCACCGAACGTCTCTACCGCCTCCGCAAAGAACGCCAGTGACTCGCCCCCTCGCCAGCTTGACTCTGCCCTCCCTCCAGCCTACAATCCCAGCAATGAAGCCGTCCCCGGTCGCGCACTGTTACGGAGTGGGAAGTACTGGCATTCGAGAACAATGACCGACCCATTGGAAAAGCCGCCCGACGAATGGCTGCGTCAGGCCGACTACGACATGGACACGGCCGGCACGATGTTCCGGGATGACCGGTACTTCTATGCCGTGTTCATGTGCCACCTTTCAATCGAGAAGACGTTCAAGGGCCTCTATGTCGCCCGATTCGGCGCGCAGCCACCCAGAACGCACAGCCTTCTCTACTTCGTCGGTAAGCTCGGCCTGGAATTGCCCGACAGGATGAAGGAACTTGTCTCCAGATTGAACGGCCTGAGCATCCCGACTCGCTATCCGGATGACCTCAGAAGGATGTCGGCTGAGTTTGACAGCCGCAGGACTGAGGGAATACTGAACGAAAGCAGGAAAGTACTCGCATGGCTGAAATCGGAATTGCCGAAGTCATAGACTACCTGAGCGGGCGACTGCGCGCCAGGGGCTTACACGTGGAGAAGCTGGTGCTGTTCGGCTCGCACGCCCGGGGCCGGGCGGACGACCAAAGCGACATTGACCTTGCGGTCGTCTCCGGTGATTTCCAGGGCAAGGACATCTTCGCCCGCGTCGAGTTGACACGGGAAGCCGAAATGGAAACCGTGCTCAGGTTCATCGTACCCATGGACCTCGTGCTGATGACGCCCGAAGAGTACGAAAGCAGAACGTCGCCCGTTGCCGCCTACGCCCGCGACGGCAAGGTCATCTACGAAGCGCAACAATGACATGCCCGGCCCGGACTGCTACGACCCCGCGATTGAATCCGAATCCCGGCGGGCCCTGACACCCGGCCGGCTACTATCACTCCTGTGACTCCAAATCGTGAACCTGTGGGGGCACGCGCTTCCCCAGCGCCTGACGAGCAGCTCATAACCCCGCACGGCGGATACCAGAAGCTCAAGTCGTTCCAGATGTCGGAGATTGTCTACGACGCGACCGTCGCCTTCTGCGACCGGTTCGTCGACAAGCGCTCGCGCACCCACGACCAGATGGTGCAGGCCGCCCGCTCCGGGCGACAGAATATCGCTGAGGCGAGCCAGGCCTCCGGCACTTCGCGCAAGACCGAGCTCAAGCTGGTCAACGTGGCCCGCGCCAGCCTCGAAGAGCTTCTCCTGGACTATCAGGATTTCCTCAGGCATCACAGGCTGCCGCTCTGGAGCAAAGACGACCCGAGTGCACGGGAGGTCCGCGGCCTGGTCTATAGGCCCGATAGGTCCTATAGGACCTATTCCGCCCTCGTCGAACGCGGCGACCCTGAAACTGCCGCGAACACACTGGTTTGCCTCATCCACCAGACGTGCTTCCTCCTGGACCGGCAGCTCCGGCAACTGGAGACGAAGTTTCTTGCCGAAGGCGGCTTCACCGAACGCCTCTACCGCCTCCGCAAGGAACGCCAGTGACGACAAACGCCCCAGCCCGCTTGACTAGCAGCCCTGCCTCGATAGTATGTCTTTAGTGCAGTTTGCCCTTTTCCTGGCACTAATCGTTGCCGACCCCACGACTTTGCTGGTGCCGCCGTTTTCCCATACCATGGGGTTCAACCGGATTGGCCGGCTCTATATCAGCATGTACCTGGGCAGGAGCTTCAAGCTCGATGACCCGGAGGGGATGTGCGGCGCCAAGATGGTCGAGGAAGACGACCCGAGCACGTCGAACGACGACCACATCCTGACCATGTTCGGGATCAACTCCGGCTCCAGCCAGATTGTCTACAACGTGAAGCTGATTGAGCCGCGCCTCTACGGTTCGCCGGGCAAGGATACCAACCACTTCAATCACCCCCACGGCATCTGCTGTAACAAGTATGGCACGGTGTACGTTGCGGATACCGACAATGACAGGGTGGTGAGGCTGAAGTACCATGACACCAAGCTGACATGGGCAGGGGTAATTCCTAATGACGAATTACTAATGACTAACGAGGAAGCCCGGTTGAAGGCGCCGCGGGACGTGGCAATTGACACGCGCGGCCGGGTCTACGTGGCGGACAGCGGCAACAACCGGGTTGTCGTATTCGATTCGCTGGGCGCGCTGGTCACGACGTGGACCGCCGACATCGAGGGCCCGACCGGCATCTGCGTGATGGACCCGAGCGCCGATTACAACGACTTCGGCTTGAACGCCGCGGTCGTGATCGACCGGGGCCGGACCCGCATCAGCCAGTTCTCGCTCGATGACGGCCGGCAGTTACGGACGCTCGACATGCGCCGCATCGGCCTGGATGAGGCCGGTTTCGCCTACTGCGCGTATGACCGGCACGGGAACGTCTATGTAACGGACCAGCTCAACTCCCAGATTCACCTGTTCGACCCGGAACTGAAATACATCGTATCTTTCGGCCGGCAGGGCATCGAAGGCACGACCTTCCAGTCACCCACCGGCATCGCCATCTGGCGCCGGTTCGGCCAGGTCTTTGTCTCCGAGGCAAACGGCGGCCAGTACTACTGGGTGGGACTCGATGCGTATCTCATCGGCTTCTACCCCGCCGAGTTCGATTCGCTCGAGCCCGGCTCGACCATCGCGCTCTATGTCACCGAGATGGCCGACATCACTGTGGACATCACCGACCCTTCGGGTAAACTGGTCCGTTCCCTCGCCCCGCCTCACCTGCAGCACCCGGGCGAAGTTCTGATTGTCTGGGACGGTCGTGACAACGCGGGGCGGCTGGTGGACAAGGGCGAGTACCGCGTAACCGTGACCGCGCGCCCGACTTACAGCCGGCCGATGCGCATCTTGAAGAAGGAGCTGACCGGCACCGTGCGGCGGATGTGAAGCTGAGGGCTGAATTATGAAGGATGAAACCGAGAGAAGATGAATAGCAGATTCCACCGTCCGAGTCCTTGCCGACTGATGGCAGTCGTCCTGCTGGCCATGCTGGCCACGACGGCTTTCGCAACCCGGTACGCGGGTGACTTCGAGGAACTGGGCACGTCCGCGCGCGCCATCGGCATGGGCGGAGCGGTCGTGGCCGCTGCCTCGGACCCGAGCGCCATCTACTATAACCCTTCGCGCCCGTCAGGCTTCGCCCGGACTTCGGTCCTGTTCCTTCATTCCGAGGATTTCTCCGGGCTGGTCAAGCACAACTACCTCGGCATCTCGTTCCACTCCCCGCTCCAGTCCCTCGGGTTCGCGGTGCTTCACAACGGCATCCCCGGCATCAAGCTGACCGCGTTGCCGGATTCGACCCAGCCGGTAGGCCCGGATAACCGCCCCTATGTGCTCCGCGAGGTCAGCGCGACCCAACTCGTGGGCTACGTCAACTACGCGCGCACACTCTCGCCGTACGCAAGCCTCGGCGGCAACATCAAGCTCATCTACCAGGACTACGGGGTCGGCTCGGCTTTCGGCATGGGCCTCGATCTCGGCGCAACGCTCACCCCGATGACCGACCTCGACATCGGACTGCGCGTCCGCAACGCCAGCACCTCTCCCCTGTTCTGGGACACCGGCACGCGGGAACTGGTAATGCCGCGCGGGGCCCTGGGCCTGGCCAAGTCATTCCCTATCTCGCGCGACCGCCTGACCCTTGCGCTCGAAGCCGAGGCGAACATGGAGGGGCTGGATTTCACCACGAACTACGGGATCGAGTACGGGTTCCGGAACGTGCTCTTCGGCCGGCTGGGCGTGTACCGTAGCAACTTCACGTTCGGGCTGGGACTACGTATCAAACGATTCCACGTGGACTACGGCTACGCCTCGGGCCTCGCCCCGGATTCGCGGGACCTCGGCAGCCCGCAGCAGATTTCCGGGGGAATCGAATTCTAGGGTCCGAAGTCAGCCGCAAGCTTCCCCATCTTGCGGCGCTCATAATCCCGGTTGCCCTCTACCCGATGTCATGGCGTCTAGCCATACCGATAATGGCCGGGGCCACGGTCATCTTCTTGCTCGTCGACTTCCTGCGCCTGCGCATCACCTCGATGAAGGGCATCTTCATCGTCCTGTTCGGGTCGCTGCTCCGCCGTAAGGAGTTCACGTCGCTGACCGGCGGCTCGTACCTGATGCTGGCTTCGTTGACCTGCATGCTGATATTCGGCGGCAGCGACAGCGGCCGGGGCGTATTCATCGCCGCCATCTCGTTCCTGGCCCTGGGCGACACGGCCGCGGCCATCGTCGGGCTTTCGGTCGGCCGGATCCGGATTTTCCGGAAGACACTGGAAGGAACTCTCGCCGGGCTGCTCGTCTGTGTGGGGGTAGCCTGGGTTGTGTCAATCCTGCCGGGCCTTGACCTTCCCATCGAAATCGGTATTCTTGGTGCGGTTTCCGCTTCGGTTGTCGAGGCGTTACCGATAGAAGTAAACGATAACGTCGTGATTCCGCTGCTTTCCGGGGCAGTTATGATGATTGCCCTGCAGATCGTCAGGTGACGGAATCGCGCGCTGTGCGTCTAACCACAGGTCAAATGTCGGTTAAGTCTTAAGGAGGCTCTGCGTGAAGAAAGCCCTGACCCTCGTAATACTATGCCTGATTGCAGCGGCAGGCGCGAACGCCGCACCGTTCAGCTCGGCGCTCAATACCGTATACCAGCTCTATGTCACGAAGGACATGGACCAGGCGTACGCGATGCTGCAACGGCTCGACGCCGAAGCCAAGACTCCGGCGGACCGGTTCCTCGTCCGGCTTGAAATCGGCGACTTCCTGCTCGACAAGAAGACCGACTATGCCGGGGCCGAAGCGGTCTACACCGCCCTGGCTGCGGCGTACCCGAAGCACAAGCAGTTGCCGGACGTGCTCTATCGCCTCGCGCTCTCCCAGGAGATGCAGGAGAAGTACCTCGAAGCCGCCAAGAACTATGAACAGGTGGCCACCCGCTATCCGAAGTCGACGTTCGGCACCGACGCGCTCGACGCCATCGAACGCTGCTTCCGCAAGAACTACCAGGACCGGGTCGCCTTTGTCGACTCCTACCCGCTGACCCGCATCGAACTCGACGACCGCATCAGCCGCAACCCGGCCGCCTACGAGCAGTACGCAAAGAAGCAGGAACTGCTCGACACGATGATTGACAACCGGTTGCTCTATTCGGCCGCGCTCCTGTCCGGGGTCACGCACGACTCGGCCTTCATGTCCGGTATCACCGAGGCGCGCAACCGGGCGATGTTCCAGGAATGGTACGAACGCACGATCAACGCCAAGAGCGAGCCGACCGAGAAGGAGCTGAAGGCTTCGTACAAGAAGGACCTCGCCACCAAGTACACCACGCCGGAGAAGGTCCACGCGTTCCAGATACAGATCGCGACCAAGGCCGAGGCCGACTCAATCCGCAAGGTCCTGACCTCTGATACGACCGCGGTCTGGGACAGCGTCGCGAAACAGGTTTCGACCGCCCCGGACAAAGAAAGTGGCGGCGATTTGGGCCTGTTCGCCCGCGGCTCCCAGCCCCTGCCGATTGAGAAGGTCGCGTTCAAGCTCAAGGTCGGCGCCATCAGCCAGCCGATTTCGACCAAAGAGGGCTTTGTCATCCTCAAGGTCACCGAGAAGAAACCGAAAGTAGTCCGCACCTTCGCCGACGTCCGCAACCAACTGTCCGCGGACATGAAACAGCAGAACACGACCAGGATCTACGACGAGGCCATCGCCGACCTGAAGAAACGGGGGACGATGACGTCCGACACGAACGCTATCGCAGAGGGCAAGGATACCCTCGCCGTGGTGAACGGCATCGTCATCGACAAGGCCGCGCTGGAGTCGCGGCTCAGCGCGATTCCGCCGTTTTACCGCTCCCAGTTCGACACGCCCGAAGGCAAGAAACGCATCCTCGACAACCTCATCCTCGAGAAGCTGCTGCTGAAAGAAGCCGAGACCAAGAAGCTCTGGCTCGTCAACAAGGTAGTCGACCAGGTACTCACCCGCCGGGCCAGCCTGCTGATTGACACCTACCGGCGGACGATGACCACGGACAAGGTCGTGCTCGACTCGGCTCAGCTCATGGCTGACTACAAGGCGACAATCGCGGACTACAAAGAACCGGCCAAGGTCCACGCCCGCGAGATTACCGCGACGAACCGGGCCCGGGCCGAGGAACTCCGGAACTGGGCGGTTGCCGGCAGGCTGCCGGCCATGATGAATGGCCTTGCCTTGCTCATACCGGGTTTCAGACCGGTTTTTCACGCCAAGTTCGTGTCCGCGACCGTCAAGACCGATTCGCTCCTCGGTGAATTCGCGCTGGCCGACGCGCCGGCCCTGCTGCCGGGCAGACCGATGGTCACTGCCTGGACCAAGAACCTGGCTGACCTCTCGGCCCCCGCGGAGCTGACGGGGCCGTATGCCAGAGACAGCGGCTACAGCTTCGGGTTCAACGACCTCTCGAAGAAGGACAAGCTGTACGAGCCGGAACTGATCCCGGTGGAGCGGCTCTCTCAACTTGACTCGCTGCTGGGCAGACCGGCCCGGCCCGAGTCCGCGGCCACAACGGCGGCGGATTCGGCTAAGCTCGGCATCTATGTCAGGCTGGAGAAGCCCCTTCCCGCCGATTTCGTCACCGGCCTGTTCGAGCTGGGCGACGTCGTATCCAAACAAATCAGACTCGGGGACGTCGTGCTGGCCGTCAGACCGACCAAGAAAGACACCGCGCAGAAAGCGACCTTCGCGGATATCGCCAAGCGTTTCTCCAATTCGTCCAGCCGCTGGTCCGGCGGCGACCTCTACTGGCTGACCCGGGACGACAAAGCGCACGACGCGAAGCTGGTCAAAGCCGCGTTCGACCTGCCCAAGGGCGGCATCTCGCCCGTCATCAAAATCAACGACTCGAACTATGTCTTCGTGACGCTCGAGGAAAAGAAGGACGCCATTACGCGCCCGTTCAGCGAGGTCGAATCGAAGATTGACAACAAACTCCGCCGGGCGATGGAAAAACAGATGTACGACCAGATGCTCAAGGACCTGCGGGCCAAGTCGAACATAGAAATCCTGATGAAGGAAGCCGACTTCACGGTCGAGCCCCTGCCCGAAGAAGTCCAGCCGACTGAGCCCAAGAAACAGTAGCCCGCAACAATACCAAAGCCCCCGGCTCAACCCGCCGGGGGCTTTCAGTTTGTGACCGGCCACCGGCGGCGCGAGCTTCGTACACAGCACGCTCAAAAGCTCGTCACAGACCTCGCCGGAAAGCTCCCGAGAAAGCCCACTCAAGAGCTTCTCAAAAAGCTCACTTGAAAGCTCATTTCAGAGCATCGTTCAAAGCTCGCCCAAAAGCTCACTTCAAAGCTTCTCGCAAAGCTTGGTTCAAAGCTCGCGGAAAAGCTCGCGTAACAGCTTGTTTCAAAGCTTGGTTCAAAGCTCGTGACAAAGCTCAATCAAAAGCTCGGTTCAAAGCTCGGTTCAAAGCTCGTTCAAGACCTCGCTTGAAAGCAGCCCGGGGGGCGGTCTCCAGTCCGTACCCCATACGGGAGAATTGTGGTTCGGGCCTTGCCTGACCGCTACATGTAGATTGTGGAGAACCGGCGCCTCCGCCGCGCGCCGCCGCGAAGGAACACGGCATGGTCATGGTCTTCGCCGGCCTGTCGTGGCTCCTTCGTCACTTGAGCCCGACTCTCACACCACCGAGACATCAAAGCATGGAGGTCGGGCTGTTTCATTGACTTGTCCGGGCAATCAGTTAGCCTTGATTGAGAAGTTCTCCGGCGCATGAAAACTACACGGTACTTCGAGGAACAGGTATTACGCAAGCGACCGTACATCCAGCGCGAGTAGTGCGAGGCGGCCCTGCGGCATCCGGTGCGACGCGAGGAACAGCCGGGCGGCCGCGTCCGCTACTGGACATTCGTCAACGAACTGGGCAAGTACCTGAGAGTCGTTACCCTCGCGGACGGCGAGACGGTGCACAACGCCTTCCCGGACCGGGGATTCAGAGAGGAAAGCAAATGAAGTTCCACTACTATCCGGAAACCGATTCGCTCTACATTGACTTGTCGGAGAAGAAGAGCGTGGACTCACGCGAGGTCGTCCCTGGCGTGGTCATGGACTTCGACGCCGACGGGCAGCTTGTCGGAGTGGACATTGACCACGCCAGCAAAGTGGCCGACCTCAGCCGGCTTGAAGCCGACTCGCTGCCGGTGTCCAACTTGAGCCTGATCCGCGCCTAATCGCGCCCGCGCGTCCGCTTGACTTGACGCCCCTCGGGCATATCCTTCTGAAGTATGGCGACGCCCGCGCCCGACGCCCTTCCGGTTCCTCTCTCTTCGTTCTTGTGTCCTCCTTCAGGGGTCTTCATACCTCTATCTTCACTCCTCTCTCTTTCACCCTTCGTCCTCCCTCCTCTTTCCTCCATCTTCATTCCTCCATCTTCCATCCTCCTTCCTCACTGATGCAAGGCCAAATCCGGCCAAACCCGGCGCCTCCCTCGCTGCTCAGAACTCCGTCCTCAGGTCCTGAGGTGAATCCTCCATCCTCCGACCTCACTCTTCAGTCTTCTTCTCCAGTCACCATCGCCTCCGCCGCGCTCCGCCGCAAACGTATTGCCTCACCCAATTCCCCCCAACCCGCAAGCACCGCTGCCGCTGCCGCTTGACTTCGCTGGATAGTCAGACTATATTGACTCAACGTAAGAAGGTGCAACTATGAGTACAGTCGAAGAGACAGTCAGACTGATGAAGGATCTCCCGGACAAGCTCCAGGCTGAGGTGCGCGATTTCGTGAAGTCCCTGGGGGCCAGAGGCGATGGCAAGGCCGTTGAGCAAGACCGAGACTGGATGAGCCTCTCGCTGTCCAGTGCCATGCGGGGGATGGAGAACGAAGAAAGTCCAACCTACTCACCGTCCGATCTGAAGGAAGTGTTTTCGTGATGCGGCCTGGCCAGGTCGTGCTCTTTCGATTTCCCCAGACTGATTTCGAGTCAGGCAAGCTTCGTCCGGCCTTGGTCATTGGGAAGCTACCGGGCAGATTCGGCGATTGGCTCATCAGCATGGTGTCCTCGCAGGTTCACCTCCAAGTCCCCGGGTTCGAGGATGTGATTCGAGAAGACGACGCCGACTATTCAGCGAGCGGACTCAAGGCAGCAAGCCTGGTTCGCGTTGGCCGACTGGCGGTCGCGGAAGAGCGCGTGTTTCTCGGGGCCATCGGCCAGGTCACGCCGGATAGACTGCAACGCATCAAGCGCCGATTGGCAGATTGGCTGATGAGTTGAGATTCCGCCGCCGCGAATGAAAGCAACCCGGCAGGAAAACGGTGGTTGTCCCTAATTCCTCCGCCCTCCATCCTGCATCCTCATTCCTCAATCTTCCCTCCTCCTTCCTCCATCTTCCGTCCTTCCTCCGACGACTCCGTCGTCCTCGCCTCCGCCGCGCCCAATCCGGCTACAGGCTCCGGATTCTCGCCTGATACGCAGGAGATTGGGAAATGTCCCGGCCTATTCCTGAGATCTGCAATCTGGAATGGCACGGCTGGCAATTGGTAACTCGGGCGCGTGTTGACTCTCGCCCCGCGCCAGCTAACATCCTCCCATGTTCCGCGTCACGCGAAAGCCGAACTTGACCTTGTAAACCTTAAGGTTAATCTATGCTGAGGTTGGATTTGCTGTTCGGCGGGGCTGCACGAGACGTGTACGCGCTGGCGGTCAACGAACGCTGTGCTACCCGGGACTGCATCTGCGGCCTGCAGATGCGCTCGCAGGCACGCGTCTACCGGATGCTGGAACGACTTGCTGAGTATGGACAGGTCGGCCGCGAGCAGCACCTCGTCCGCCGCCTGGAAGGCAGCGTCTTCGAATTGAAGGAACACGAATCCAGCACGAGGTTGTTCGGCTTCTTTCACGGCGTCCGCGTGGTCGTCTGCACGCACGGCACCCGGAAGCCCGCGGGCAAGGCGGCGTATCGGACCGAGATAGACAAGGTGAAGCGACTGCATCAGATGTGCATTGACGAAGGAGTTCTAGATTGACCGAACGGGCAGAGTGGTTCCGCAGGCTCGGCGAGAAGCTGGAGCAGGACCCGGTCTATTGGACGGAGTACCTGAAGCTGGAGTTTGCCGAGGAACTCAGCCGGTTGATGGACGAACGCGGACTGACCAAGACCGACCTCGCGACGAAGCTCGGCTGCTCGCGTGCGTACATCACGAAGGTGTTCAACACCACGTTCAACCCGACCCTCGAGACCCTGGCCAAGATTGCGCTGGCGTTCGACGCACGAGTCGAGCTCAAGTTGGTTCCCAGAGATGCTCCTTCGGGCAAGCGTGCCGCTGCGGTCCCATCAACCCACCGCCGCGAACGCCGGCACGAATTTGTGGCTGCGGACCGACCTGCTCGCGCCAAGCGGAATGAGTTCGTCTCCTCCGACAAGCCCGCCCGGAAGCAAAGAAGCAAGAAATGAAGAGCGAGGAGCGTGGTGTGAGGAACGAAGCCCGTGATTCCTCCTTCCTGTATCTTCATTCCTCCATCTTCCCTCCTCCGCCCTCATTCCTCCCTCCTCCATCTTCCATCCTCCGTCCTCACTCCTCCATCCTCCATCCTCCATCCTCCCTCCTCCATCCTCAGTCTTCCATCCTTCCCCCGACGCCTCCGCCGCGCCTCGCCCTGCCGGCGCGCTTGACGGCCGCCCGCTACTGACTTAGAATGGGCCAGATGCTCTCGGAGGGTCGAATCGGCGTTGACGCAGAACGGAAGTTCTCGGGGTGTTCCGACAACCCCACGGCTGCGACCAACAGAGGACAATTGCTGCAACGTTGACGTCGGAAGACCCAGTAACCAAGGAGGAGGTATGAGTAGTTCAGTCAGTAATACGCGGACCCGCATCGTCGCACTGCTATTGCTCGTCTGGAGCGGAGCGGCGTTTGCTCAGTATGGCCTACATAGTTCGTATCAGCGGCTGCCAGGGGTAGAAATCATCGGCCCGACCACGGTCGGAGCGCACACAACGGATCAGCAGTCGCGCGAGGCAACCATGGAACGTGCGCCCCGCCCGGCAGCGCTCAATCCCAACCACGATGCAACAAAAGCGAAGCCAGCGCGAAACCGCGCTAGGCGGTCCGAGTCAACCGATGGCTGGGCAACAATCAAATCCGAGGACTTCGAGGGCGCGTTTCCAAACGAGTGGGATCTGCGCGGTACTCCGACGTGGGACGACGAGACTTACCGTTCCCACGGAGGAAGCTGGAGCGGGTACTGCGTGGGGTCTACGATTGACCCACCCGGGCCGTATCCGTCAAATGCCAACTCCTGGATGATCTACGGTCCGTTCAGCCTGTCCGATGCCAGCGACGCAAGGCTGGATTTCTATCGCTGGCTGAACACGGAGGCGAACTACGACTACCTCAAGTGGCTTGCGTCAATCGATGGTTCGAGCTTCTACGGATGGCAGACCAGCGGCAGTGCGCAGACTTGGACCAGCGATACCTTCGACCTGAAAACCGTCCCAACTCTTGGCAACCTCTGCGGTCAGTCCCAGGTTTGGATCGCCTTCGCCTTCTCATCCAACGGCACCAATCAGTATGAAGGTGCCTACGTCGACGATGTGGTGCTACAGAAGTATACCAGTTCGGGCCAGCCGGACCTGACCTACTACCAGCCGTCCGGTTGGGATTTCCCGATTGTCCCGTCAAACATCACAGGCACACACACCGTACCGTCTACGTTGCTCGCCGGAACTGCATACATTGACTGGGCCGGAACCAACGCTGGCACGGCGGCAACGACAGACACCTTCTTTACATACCTGTACCGGGACGGCACTCCCCTAGCGGGCTGGTACTCCCCGCCACCGGTCAATCCCGGCGCGTCGTTCTACGTCAATGACTACCAGACCACGGTTACGGCCGGCAGCCACACATTGATGACGTTTACGGACTCGACGAACCGCATCGCCGAGTCGAACGAGAACAACAACCGCTACTCCCATTCGTGGACATGGGACGCAAGCGTGGACTACGACCACGTCACTATTACGTCCTCTGCTTTCGCCCCGAGATTCGCATCCCTATCGAGCTTCGTCGAGGCACATCTGGGCCTGAACGATACGGTAGTGACGGTGGAGAACATCTACGCGGCTTTCCCAGGACGGGACAATCCAGAGAAGATAAGGAACTTCATCAAGTACGCTTACACGTACTGGTCCACGACTCACGTCCTCTTGGGCGGTGATGCGGACATCGTGCCGTGCCGGAAAGCCTACGGCTATGTGAACGAGGAGGAGGACCTTCTGCCTTGCGACCTCTACTATTCCGACCTCGATGGTGACTGGGACGCCAACGCTAACTCCGTCTTCGGCGAGGTCGGCGATAGCGTCGACATGTACCCGGATGTCTACGTTGGAAGATCATCCGCGTCCGTCGAGGCGACAGTGGACCAGTTCGTACAGAAGTTCCTCACCTACAGCAGCGACTCGACCGCGGCCTATCTCAGCAAAGTGGTTCTTGGCGGTTTCGACCTCGACGCCCAGACCTACGGTGAGACCACAATGGAGTTCTACGAAGACACGTACGTGCCGTCGAGCATGAAGCCGTGCAACAGGGTGTATGACAGCTACACGAGCAATCACAAGGCAGCGATGATGGCATACCTTAACGCGGGGCAGCACTTCTGGATCCACACCGACCACGGCGGCAAGGATGGGCTCGGCTGCGGGTACTTCAGGCACGACCATCAGTGTTTTTACCCAAGCGACCTCTACGGGCTGACCAATGGCAACAACTTGACCATTTTCATCTCGATTGCTTGCCTCATAGGAGCGTTCGACACGTCCGACTGCATAGCTGAGGACTTCCTTAACGCCGACAATGGCGGCGGCGTGGCCGCTGTCGTCAATTCTAGGGAGGGCTGGTTCAATCCGGGTATCAACCCGCAGAGGAGTCTTTCCGCCGCGTACGTCGAAGCGTATCTCTACTATCTCTTTGGCCACGGTACCGGCAACGCATCTTTGGAGGATATCGCCATAGGCAAGGCGACGCTCGTGCCGCTCGCGGGCACAAACAGGACCTACCGCTGGTGCATGTACGAGATGAACCTGTTCGGTGACCCCGCGATGCAGGTCTGGATCCCGACGGACGTCGGTGTGTCAGAGGGCCCCGGCTCCGCAGGTCCGCCTGGAGCGCTCACGATGAGGGCCCAAACGCACTTCGAGTCCGGAACGAGACTGCAAGTCCGCCTGCCCCAAGGCGGTCACGTGCGGCTGGGTATCTACGATCGCACAGGTCGGAAGGTGAAGTACGTGGTCAACTCTCACATGCAGGCCGGGTATCACGATTTCATCTGGGACGGCCGTACAGACAATGGTGCCGACGTGTCCGCCGGCGTCTACTACGCTCGGCTTGAGACCGACCAGAGCAGTTGCCAATGTAAGCTCGTCCGACTTGGAAGGGAGTTGCCATGAGAATCGCGAGTCTGGTGGCGGTCTCAATCGCCTTGGCCAGTGCGACGGTCGTGGAGTGTGACTTGAACTTCGCCCGCAGCGACCTGAAGCTGGAACTACAGAACGGTTTCACGACGGTCAGCTTGCCCCGCTGTATCCCGACGTGGGACATCGGAGCTCCGTCGCTTCCCATTCTCGTCGCGCAGATGGTCATACCGCAGGGAACGCGGGTCGTGCACGTCAGGGTAACTCCGACTGCAGCAACCGAAATCATCCCCTGCTCTCTTGAAGTGTGGCCAGTACAGAAACCACGACCGGTTTCCGACTCTCTGCCCGCGGGTCTGACGGAACCGGATCCGCGGTACTACGGCAACAGCCTATATCCAGGAGAGGTCGCCACCGCGGGGAAACGGGGGTCGATGTTCGGTTACAACATCTCGAGTGTGTTCGTAGCACCGATACAGTACACTGCCAGCAGCAGGACACTCTCCCTGCATCCAGCGCTCCACCTCGAACTGGAGCTTGTACCAGATGATTATAGTCGACAGGCCGTGGGCAGAAGAAGCGAACGCGCTCGAAGAAGGATAGAGTCCTCGCTCGTGCGGCTGGTGTTGAACCCGCAAGACGTCCACGGATATGCCCCGTGACCGCAACCGTTGATGGGTCCTTGTATGCTTGGAGTCTTGGCGTCTTGGCGGTTCAGTTTCGGACTCGGGGAAATCCCGCCGCCTTGACATCCCAGCCCACGAGGCAGTTCATTCTGCGATGACCGAGCCAGGTACGCAAGGAGGTATTCCCTACGAACCGGATTCGGTCGTGCTCGAGAGAATCCGCAATGAGCGTGAAGCGGCCAAGTTGAAGGGAGAATAGATGTACTATGTAATGGTAACGGATTGGGATGACCATTGGGCCAAGTTGCTGAGCGGAAAGGCAACCTATACGCAAGGAATGCTGATGGGCCTGTCGTGGGGCAAGTGGGTTGAAGGCATGGGCACCGTCTTCATTCGTCACTACAAGGATTCGGATAAGGTGGATGCGTGGGTTGGCACAGTGAGTCAGTTCGTGGCGGGCAAACCCGCGAATAGAGACAAGGAAACTGTCCGCTTTTGCGTGAACATTGAGGCACCCTGCGAGGTTCCCGTCGAGTATAAGGGCCTTGCGTCGGGCTGGTACCTGGTGGAGGGCGAGACAGACTCAATCAAACGACTTCCTACTCGCACTAGTCAGTTCGACCCGCCCTTCGTAGCCACACTCAGAACCACTAGCGACTGGAAAGAGTTAGAGAGGCATACGCCACATCTACTGAAGCTCCTGGGCATACACTCAATCTACCCCATCCCCGACACGATGCAGAGGGGAAGACCAGACGGGCTCTTCAAACTGAAGTCGCTGGCAGTGATCTATGACTGCACGCTGGAACCCGGGTTCGAGGACGTCAAGCGGGACCAGATTGCCAACTACTGCGCGATGCTCCGCAAGGGCACGTTGGGTGCTGGTGACGCTAGCCTGAACGTGGCCGATTGCAGCAAGCAGGTGTGGGTCATCACCCGCGGCCAGACGCACAAGTTGCGCCAAGAGGACGATGTTTCGGTTCGCGAGGTGGCGATAGCCACGCTCCTTGGAATCTACCACAAGCGGATGCTGGAGGACATTGACGAGGACGACCTAGTAGAACTCTTGAAGCGCGCATGAAACGAGAATTGCATCCGTCGTTCCCTAAGTTGACGCGCGACTTCCCCTGTCCTCAGCGCAAGCCGTGAGCCGCAGCCACGGTGGCGGCGTCGACTCTCCCTGCGGGTGGCTGTCGCTGGCTTGACATGGACAAACTGCTCTGGGGTGCCATCGTGCCGCTGGTCATCTCAGTTGCGGCAGGTGCAGCAAGTGGCTGGTTTGCCACGAGGCTACAATCCCGACAGGAGTCTAGGAGTCGCAGACAAAAGGCGGCTATCTGGCGCCCACTAGCGGAACTAGGCTCTAGCGGGGTGATGTCCGCGGACGACTTGTTCGAGAGGCTGCGAACGGAGTTCAAGAGCAGGGCCGAGTTTGATGCGGTAATGTTCGAGATGCAGAGAGACGGGCTAGTTGCGTACGATCCCGCCTTTCGGTCCTATCATGTGAGTGGACCTGACGCGCACAATCCGTACTTATGACAGATGCGGTCCCTCAGTTCGGGACCGGCGAGGGACACTTCCCCTATTTCCTTCCGGCCGATGTCTGGACACGGCACGGAAGTCCCGGTGACACACTAGGCGATTCCTGACGCGCGGTGGCTCCTCGAAGTCCGGCTCACGGCTGACGGCGGCGCGCAGGATGCGCGCAGTGTCCAGTTCCCAGTGACCAGTGTCCAGTAGCTAAGAGATTCCTCCGCTCCGCCTCGCTCCGGTCGGAATGACATCACGCTCGGCGTCCGGTCTCCCACTTCGCCATTTCCCCTTTCTCCTTCGCCTCTTGGCGTCCTTGGCGAGCTTGGCGGTTCAATCCATTCCCGATTGCCCGACGGCTTGCTGCCTCCCGCCTGACGTTCCTCTCCCCTCGCCCACCTTGCCGGTCTTGGCGGCCTTGGCGTCCGCTTGGCGGTTCATCCCATTCCCGATTGGCGACTGGCGACTGACGATCGGACAGCGTCCAAGCCGGGCATAGGCAAAGCCCCCGGCGCGGTTGGCCGGGGGCTTCGAGTGTAGGACGGGCTACTTGTTCGGAGCGGTGCCGAACTCTTTGACCTTGATGCCGATGGTGCCAACCAGGCCGAGGATTTCCGCCTGCTGGCTGAGCTCGCCCTCGGCCAGCTTCAGGTGCAGCGCGCTGGCCGGGAACTCGCCGAACGTGGCGTCAACCGGAATCCACGTCCCGAGATAGACCTCGTTCCATGCGTGGTAGTAGAACGCCCGGTTCATGTAGATAAGCCCGACCGCAGTCTTGGTCGGTATGCCGATTGACCGGGCCAGCGCGGCGAACAACACCGCGTGCTCGTTGCAGTCGCCTTTCAAGGTCTTGAGCACGTCGAGCGCGCTGGGGAACGAGGCGGTCGCCTGCTTCTCCATCACCGTGAAGACCCACGAAACCAGCTTGCGGGTCGCGGCCACAGCGTCCTTCTCGTCGCCGATTGCCTCGTGCGCCTTGGCTTTGATTTCGGGAGCATCGCTCTGGATTGAGACCGACGGCTTCAGGTACTCGGCCTCCGCGGTAATTGGCAGGGCGAGAGGTCCGGTTGGGACGTCCGGCGTCTTGATCTCGACCACGAGCGGGCTTTGGGTCAGGACCTGCTGGCCCGGCCCGGTCAGGTCGTACTCCTTGGGATCGACGCCGGTGATTTCGAGCTTGAGCCGGTTGACCTTTGCCCCGTCAGGAATCTCCGTGTCCACCGGCACGCGGAACATCGTCAGCACGTCGAACTTCCTGTCCTCGGGCTCGGCTTTGAGCACCTGGTCCGCGGTGGTCCGCTCGGACCTCATGCCCGGCGGCGACGCTTCGACGATGGACATACCCTTGTCGTCAATCCACGTCGTCATCTCGAACTTTGCCATCTTGGTCGTGAACTTGAGCGCGTCGTATTCCTGTCCACCCGCTTTGACCTTCTCGCGGCCAATGACCTTGACTTCGGCCGGCACCACGCCCATCACGGCCGCGTCGAACACCGGCACGTTGTACGTCGAGTCTTTGACCAGCTTCCGGACCACCACATACCTGCCCAGTGCTGAGGCCGGATAAACCGGACCGGCCAGCTTGATGGTTCGCTCCTGCTTGTCGCCCGGCGCGTCAAACACCAACTCGCCGCCGGCGACCCGGCCCTTGACCGCGAACGAACGGTCCTGCGACGAGAACGTGAACGTGAAATCCTGAAGCGCCAGGTCCGGCCCGGCATGAGCCACCGAACGTGACTCGATCCGCTGTTCCTTGCCCGCCATCGCAACGGTCATCTTGATATAGCTCTCGAACCGGTACCCGCCGGCGGACTGGTCGAAGCGGTAGAGCGAATAGCCGACCTTCTGTCCGTTAATCGTCGTTGAGAGCCAGGCTTCGGCGCTGTCCGAGCCGGGCTTGCCAGCCTTCGCGCCGCCGCACCCGGCCGCAACCAGGACTGCAACTGCAAGGATAATCACGTTTCTCATGTTTTGAGCGTAATGCGGCCGGGGCCGACTGTCAACACGAGACGGAAACAGGAGTGGTCGAGTGCTCAAGTGCTCCAGTGGCCCAGTGTCCGGGCACTCAGTCACTAGAACACTTGACCACTGGACCACTTCCCCGCCGGCTGCTTGACAAGCGAGACTCGCCCGCTACAATTCCCGCCGTCTGATGTTCACCTTTCGCGGCGGAATCCATCCTCGTGAAGACAAGGAAGCCACCGAGCACAAACCGGTCGAGCGGCTTCCTCTGCCTGCGCGGGTGCATATCCCTTTGTCCCAGCACGCAGGCGCGCCGTCCAAGCCGGTCGTGAAGAAGGACGACACGGTGAAGACCGGCACGCTCATCGGCGAGCCGGGCGGCCGCATCTCCGCCGCGACCCACGCCTCGATTTCCGGCACGGTTGCCGACGTCGCTGACCTGCCGCACCCGCTGACCGGCAGGCGCGGCCCGACCGTCATCATCGACTCGGACGGAACCGATACGCCTGACGAATCGATAAAGGAACGCGACTACTCGTCGTTCACGGCCGAACAGGTAATCGAGACCATCCGGCTAGCCGGCATCGTCGGCATGGGCGGCGCTGCGTTCCCGACCTTCTTCAAGCTCACTCCGCCAAAAGAGAAGCCGATTGACACGCTGCTCATCAATGGCTGCGAGTGCGAGCCGTTCCTGACCGCGGACCACCGGCTGATGCTGGAACACCCGGCCGAGGTTATCGAAGGCACGGCAATCATGGCCGGAGCGCTGGGCGTGAAGAACGTCATTGTCGTGATCGAGGACAACAAGCCCGATGCGGTGAAGGCCATGACCGCGGCTGCCGCGTCGACCGGCTTCAAGGTCAGGAAACTCAAGACCAAGTACCCGCAGGGCGCTGAGAAGCAACTCATCAAGGCCTGCCTCAAGCGCGAAGTGCCGTCCGGCGGCCTGCCCATGGACGTCGGCTGCGTGGTGCAGAACGTCGGCACCGCGCTGGCGGTTCGGGATGCGCTTCGCCTTGGCCGGCCGTTGTACGAACGCGTGACGACCGTCACCGGCCCCTGCATCAAAGAACCGAAGAACCTGCGCGTCCGCATCGGCACGCCGGTCAAGAGCCTGATAGATTTCTGCGGCGGCTATTCGGCCGAACTCGGCAAGCTCATCATGGGCGGCCCGATGATGGGCATCGCGGTCAGTTCCGACGACGTGCCGGTGGTCAAAGGAACCTCCGGCATCCTGGTCCTCGACCGCGCCGCTACGCTGTTCGAGGAGCACGACTGCATCCGCTGCGGCCGGTGCATCCAGGTTTGCCCGATGGGTCTGGCCCCGCTCCGGCTGAACAACCTCATCCGGCGCGGCCGGCTCGAAGACGCCAAGACCGAACACGTCAAAGACTGCATCGAATGCGGGTGTTGCGCCTGGGCCTGCCCGGCCCGCATCCGGCTGGTGCATCAGTTCAAGTACGCCAAGTTCGAAATCGCGGCAATGGAGCGGAAGCAGTGAGCGCGGAACGCAAGGAACCTACGGCTTTGGGGACAGTCCCCGTGCGGGGACAGTCCCCCTCAACCTCAACCTTAGCCTCAGCCTCTCCCCTCGTTGTCGCCGCCTCGCCGCATATCCGGTCCCAGGCCACGGTCAAACGCATCATGTGGCTGGTCGCAATCGCCCTGCTGCCCGCGCTTGGCGGCTCGGTCTGGTTCTTCGGCCCCAGGGCGCTGCTGCTTGTCGCCCTCTCGGTCGGCTCCGCGCTTCTCTTCGACGTGCTGGCGCAGAAGGCGTTCGGCCGCAAGCCGACTCCATTTGACGGCAGCGCGGTCATCACCGGCCTGCTCCTCGCCTACAACCTGCCGCCCGGTGTGCCGCTCTGGATGCCGGTCATCGGCGCCGCATTCGCCACCATCGTAGTCAAGCAGTTCTTCGGCGGCCTCGGCCACAACTTCATCAACCCGGCCCTCGCTGCCCGGGCGTTCCTGATGGTCTCCTGGCCCACGCACATGACCACCCTCTGGCTCAAGCCTCACGGCGGCCCGCTCTCCGGCCTCGACGCGGTCAGCGGCGCGACCCCGCTCGCGCTCGTCCGCCGCGCCGCCGAACTCGTGCCCTCTGGCATGGACCTGGGCGGACTCCTCAGACAGGCCAACTCGCTCGCCGAACTGAAGCGGCTCTTTATCGGCAACGTCGGCGGCTGTCTCGGCGAGACCTCGGCCCTGCTCCTGCTGGTCGGTGCGCTCTTCCTCATTCTCATCCGCGTGGTTGACTGGCGCATTCCCGTCACATACATCGGGACGGTCATCGTGCTGGCGCTGGTCCTGCCCAACAGCCACCTGACCCCATGGTTCCACGTCTTCTCCGGCGGCATCATCCTCGGTGCATTCTTCATGGCCACCGACTACGTCACGTCGCCGGTCACCGCCAAAGGCCGTATCATCTTCGGCATCGGCTGCGGAGTCATCACCATGCTCATCCGTCTCTACGGCGGATATCCTGAAGGTTGCTCCTACTCGATACTGCTGATGAACGTGTTCACGCCCTTGATTGACCGCCTGACCAAGCCGCGCATGTTCGGCGCGCTCCGCAAAAGGCAGGCCGCGGCATGAAGAGCAGGACATGGATGGTCGTCTCCCTGCTCATTACCTGCCTCGTCGCCGCGTTCGCCCTGTCCGAAGTCTATGCCGTGACCAAGCCCAAGATTGACCAGCAGAAGATTGACGCGACCACCTCCGCGCTCATCCAGGTCCTGCCGGCCGCGCAGACCTTCAAGGAAGTGGAGAAGGACTCGCTCTGGTACGGACTCGACGCCGCAGGCGCCAAGGTCGGCATCGTGGTGCGGTCAGGCGCGCGCGGCTACGGCGGGCCTGTTCCCCTGCTCGTCGCCCTCGACCTCACCGGACGCATCAGTGGAGTCAAAGTGGAAGACCTGAAAGAGACGCCCGGACTTGGCCTGAAGGCAACCGAGGACTGGTTCGCGAAGCAGTTTATCGGACTCGACTCGACCGTGGCGCTCAAGAAGGAAGGCGGCACGATTGACGCCATCTCCGGCGCGACCATCACCTCCCGCGCGGCTGCGCGGGGCGTCGCCCAGTCTATCCGCAAGTATTCGGAGCACCTGAAACCATGACATCCCAGAAGCCATCACGGCTCAGCTATCTGACCAGCGGCATCATCAAGGAGAACCCGGTCCTCATCCTGATGATCGGGCTCTGCCCCACCCTTGCCACAACGACCTCGGCCCGCGACGCGCTCGGCATGTCCGCTGCGGCCTCGTTCGTGCTCATCTTTTCCAACGTTGTGGTCTCGCTGGTGCGGAAATTCGTGCAGCCCTCAATCCGCATCCCGATATTCATCATCATCATCTCGACATTCGTGACCATCATCGACTACGTTCTCCAGGCCTACCAGCCTTCGCTCTACCGCGTGCTCGGCGTCTTCGTCCCGCTCATCGTCGTCAACTGCATCATCCTCGGCCGGGCCGAGGCGTTCGCCTACAGCCACGGCGTCTTCGACTCGTTCCTCGATGGACTCGGCAATGCGCTCGGGTTCACGCTCGCGCTCGTTATTCTCGGTTCGCTCCGCGAGTTCTTCGCGGTCGGCACCGTCTTCGGCAAAACCCTGACCCCGAACTGGTACCGCAGCGCGCCGATGCTGTTCATGATCTTCCCGCCCGGCGCGTTCTTTCTCATCGGCATCCTCAAGGCATTGGCGGTCAAGCTCAAGCTCGGTAAATAAGGGCTTAACATGAACCTCTCCAAGATATTCATCGGCGCGTTCCTGGTAAACAACATCCTGCTGATGCGCTTCATCGGGCTATGCTCGTTCTTTGGAGTCTCGACCTCGCTCGACACCTCGGTCGGCATGAGCGCGGCGGTCGTCTTCGTGACGATGCTCGCGGCATGGGTCTGCTGGGTACTCTGGCACGCCCTGCTCCTGCCGCTGGGACTTGAATTCCTCCGCACCGCTGTCTTCATCCTCGTCATCGCCGGTCTGGTCCAGTTCGTCGAGATGTTCCTGAAGAAGTACGTGCGCGGGCTCTACTCGGCGATGGGCATCTACCTGCCGCTGATTACCACCAACTGCGCCATCCTCGCGATCACATTCCTCAACGTCGACTACGGGTTCAACCTGCTCCAGGCGACCATCTACGCGCTCGGCGTCGGCGGCGGCTACTCGCTCGCCATCATCCTGTTTGCGGCCATCCGGGAACGACTTGAAGACTCGCCGGTCTCCCCGTCGTTCCGCGGCTACCCGATTGCCTTTGTCGGCGCGTCGCTCATCTCGCTCGCCTTCCTCGGGTTCGCCAACCTGTTCGGGATCTCAATCTAACGCATGATTGACTGGGGCATCATCATCAAGGCGCTGGCCGTGCTCGGCGGCGCCG
>CAZQZR010000020.1:30056-33023 GCA_964597845.1 uncultured bacterium
CGCATGATTGACTGGGGCATCATCATCAAGGCGCTGGCCGTGCTCGGCGGCGCCGGCCTGCTGATTGCCATCGTGCTCCTGGTCGCCTCGCTCAAGCTCTCGGTCCATGTCGACGAACGCGAAACCGCGGTCCGGGCCGTGCTGCCCGGGGCCAACTGCGGCGCCTGCGGCTTCCCCGGCTGCGACGGCTACGCCGCCGCGGTGGCGGCGGGCAAAGCGCCGCTTAGCGCCTGCGTGGTCGGCGGCCCCAACGTCACCCGCCGGATCGGCGAGATTATGGGCCAGGATGCTTCCGCGGCCGAGCCCAACGTCGCGTTCCTCATCTGCCGGGGCGGCAGGAACGAAGCCGCGAGCCGGTTCCAGTACAAGGGCGCGGCCGACTGCCGCCAGGCCGCCCTGCTGCTCGGCGGACCCAAGGCCTGTATCTACGGCTGCGTCGGGCTCGGCCACTGCGCCAAGGTCTGTCCGTTCTCGGCCATCACCATGGGCGATAACGGCCTGCCGGTGATTGACGAACGGAAGTGCACCGGGTGCGGCAAATGCGTCAAAGAGTGCCCCAAGCAGACCCTGCTGCTTGTTCCCCGGTCCAAGCTCGTTGTACTCGCCTGCGTCTCCCACGACAAAGGCAAGGCGGTCAAAGACGTCTGCAAAGCAGGCTGCATTGCCTGCAACCTCTGCATCAAGGTCTGCCCGGCCCAGGCCCTTGCCATGGACAAGAACCTGCCGGTCATGGACTTCGAGCGGTGCGTCGACTGCGGCATCTGCGTCCACAAGTGCCCGACCGGCTCGTTCATCGACCGCGCCCCGGGCCGGCCCAAGGCCGTCATCAACCCCAATTGCGACGGCTGCCAGACCTGCGTCAAAGCCTGCCAGTTCAAGGCAATCGAAGGCGAGCCGAGCAAGCAGCACAAGGTCGCAGCCGACAAGTGCATCGGGTGCGGCGAATGCCGCAAGGTCTGCCCGGTCGCGGCGATAGACATGGTCGGCGCGCTCGGCCACTCGGGAAAAGCCCTCTAACAACCGACCCCTTCGTTCCTCGTTCCTCGTTCTTCACTCTTCTCTCTTCTATCTTCTATCTTCTCTCTTCTCTCTTCACTCCTCCCCCATCCTCCCTTGTCCATTTCCCCTTCTGCCTTTCCCCTTTCCTCCTCATCCTTCCTCCCTTGTCCATTTCCCCTTCCGACTTTCCCCTTAACTACATTTGACATCCGTCCGGGGGTGGTTAGTATTGACAGTCGGACGGCACGGGGCCTGCGTCCGGCACGAATGCAAACAAAAGGCCCCAGAACCGCTTGAGAAGCGAATGCGAGTACCACGTGTGTTCGCCTGAGTAGTCCGCAGGCTGGTCCCGTACCGAATCCCAAGCAAAGACATGACCGGAGGAACGAAATGGCAAAGCGCATATTCGTGGGCAACCTGCCCTTCAGCGCTACCGAAGACCAGCTGCGCGCCCTGTTCAGCGCGCACGGCGAAGTCGCGTCCGTGAACATTATCACGGACAAGTTCACGAACCGCTCGCGTGGGTTCGCGTTCGTGGAGATGAGCGACGATGCGGCCGCCACGGCGGCAATCGCGGCCATCAACCAGCAGCAACTCGATGGCCGGGCCCTGACCGTCAACGAAGCCCGCGAGCGGAGCGAAAGCGGTCCGCGGCCAGGCGGGTACGGCGGCGGGCGTCCGGGCAGCGGCCCTCGCCGTGGCCGGGACGAGAAGAAAGACTTCAACCGTCCGCGCTGGTAGTTCACTCGCTAGTTCTCAAGCGGGCGGGCGCAAGCCCGCCCGCGCGGTTTTCGCCGGTCTGCCGTTGTTGACTTTCACGCTCCTGCCCCTAAGATGCAATCCTTGAACTACCAACCGACTACGCCGCTCTCCGGGAGGTTATCCCTATGGACGTAATTGAATCGGGTATCGGCGAGCTGTTCCAGCCGCCGGACCCGGATGGTTTCCGCGAATGGGTCCACACGCGGAAGAATACGAAGATGGTGGACAAGGTCATGCCCGAGCAGGACGCCGTCGCGAAGTTCGTCGCGGACGGCGACTACATCGGCACCGAGCTTTACGGCACGGTGCGCGCGCCGATGTCGCTCGTGCGCGAGACCATCCGGCAGGGCAAGAAGCACCTGCGCGTGGCCGGCCAGGGCATCCACGAGATTGACCTGCTGCTCGCGGCCGACATGGTGGACACGCTCGACATCACCTATATCGCATGGGAAGTCTACGGCATCTCGTCCTGCCTGCGCCGCGCGGTCGAGTCCGGCCGGGTGAAGACGACCGACTGGTCCAATGGCGGTATAACCTGGCGTTTCAAGGCCGCGGCCATGGGTGTTCCGTTCCTGCCCGTCCGCTCGATGCTCGGCACCGACACCCTCAAGTACTCGGCGGCCAAGGTGGTTGAGGACCCGTTTACGGGCAAGCCGGTCTGCCTTGTTCCTGCCCTGGCGCTCGACGTAGGCCTGATTCACGTGCACAAGGCCGACAAGTTCGGCAACTGCCGGGTCGAGGGCATTTCCGGGTTCGTCCACGAGATGTCCCGCGCCTCGAAGAAGCTCATCGTTTCGGCCGAGGAGATTGTCTCGACCGACGAAATCCGCAAGTACCCGGAGCAGACCGTCATCCCCTATTACCTTGTCGACGCGGTGGTCGAGGCGAAGTACGGGTCACACCCCGGCGAGATGTGCTACCGGTACTGGCGCGACGGCGAGCACCTGCAGGCGTTCCTGAAAGACTCGGCCGACGTAGCTAAGACCAAGGCCTACATGGACAAGTGGGTCTACGGCGTGAAGAACCACGCCGATTACGTGAACCTTGTCGGCCTCGACCGGCTGAAGCAGCTTGAGTCCGAGATCGGGGAGCGGTAATGGCTAACTATAACGAGAGCGAATTCCTTATCTGCCTCGCCTCCAAGCTGATGGAAGACGGCACCACCGCTTTCGTCGGCACCGGCATCCCGATGCTGGCCGGGGCCCT
>CAZQZR010000021.1:0-30984 GCA_964597845.1 uncultured bacterium
AGGGGGGTCAGTTTTGGATGGCACAGGGGGGTCAATTTTCAGTGGCACACGACAATCCAAGACTCCGTCGTAGAATTCCTCACACCCCGTTTTGCTCCCCGGAGCTTCAAGCGCGCTTCAAGGCGTGGCAGTCCCAAAAGAAAAGCGGGAGCGATGCTCCCGCAATCCAAAGCTGCGCGCCGGGTTAGAAACAGCCCATGTTGGAGCCGTCGTTGGCGGCTTTCAGGCAGGGCGAACCGGGCTTGAGTTTGTAGTCGCCGGCTTCGGGGTTCATGAACTTGGGGTCTTTGCGGAAGTTGTTCGAGCCGGACTTGGCCTCGTCTGAGTCGGTGTCGGTGCTGTACAGACAGGTGTAGTTGACCGCGAGATTCAGGCCGTCGCCGTCATAGACAAGGCTGCGCTTGTTGTCGGCGAAAATGCTGTTGGCGATTGTGGTCTTGTCGTCTTTGTTGGCGCAGTAGATGCCTGAGACTTTGTTGTCGGCGACGGTGCAGTGGTCGATGGTTGCGCTGCCGCCGCCGGACATAGTGCTGACGTAGATGCCGCGGTCGCCGTTCTCGATGATGAGGCAGTAGTCAATCTTCTGTTTGCCGCCGGGGATGTACAGGCCGTGGGATTCGCCGCCCTTGATGGTCAGGCCCGAGATGTGGTTGTCGCTGCTCTTGAGCGTGAGCGCGGCGTATTCGCCGTCCGCGTCAATCACGGTCGTGGCCGGGTCTTCGCCGACGAGCGTGAACGGGCCGGCGTCTTCGTCAATTTCGACTTCCTCTTTGTAGATGCCGGGCTTGATGAGGATGACGTCGCCTTCCTCGGCATCGCCGAGCGCGTCGCCGACGGTCTCGTAGTCGGTCGAGCCGTCCTGCGCCACGACGAGGTCAGCCTCGGGCAGCGCCGGCCGGCTGGCGACGGCGACGGTCGCCTTTGACGGGCAGCGGAGCGACGCCAACGCGAGCAGCAGCGCGGGGATCAGCAGCAGTCGGTCTATTGTTCGAGTCATCTTTACCACCTTTCAGGGCGATTATCGGAAAACGGGAGGCGTTTGTCAAACTGTGCAGAATCCACCGGAATGAAAACCGCCAAGGGCGCCAAGAACGCCAAGGCCCGAACGGAATCAACCGTAGATGACGCAGATGGCCCGGGCAGCCGGAGAGGGAACCACAGATGGACACGGATGGACACTGATGGGCCGAACCGGACGGAGAGGACGTCCACAGATTACGCAGATTATACAGATTGCCAGGACCCGAGCGGACGGGGAGGACTAGCCGCAGATGACACGGAGTGTCACCCCGACTCGGAGGACGGGTCTCGGGCGAAGTCAGAAGCCAGAGGCTAGAAGCTAGAGTGCAGAATCCCGGATACTGGAAACTGGGAACTGGTCACTGGTACATGAGTTTCACACGACCCAGCGGTCGAAGGCGGCGGGCCAGTCTTTGTCGAGCTTGCCCTCGGTCACGGCACGTTCGAGCACGGCCCGGGCGTCAGCAGCTTCAAGCGGCGCCCATTTCTGCCAGCGGGTCGGGCCGTAGTTCTGGTATCCTTCCAGCACCGCGCTGGTCCGGCCCATCACCTCGGCCGCTGTTCCGAACTGCTTCTTGAGCTGCTTCGCCTTCTCGTAGGCGAGCTTTAAGAAGGCCGGGTAGCGGTAGTCCCGGCAGATGTGATGGTCGACGACAAGGGTCTTGAGCCCCGGCGCGGCGAGAATCCGGCAGATGTTCACGATGCTGCGGACCAGGTCGTAGTCGGTGGCAAACTGGCCGAGATGGTAGGTCGGGTAGCCGTCGAGCACGACGGTCTGGGCCTTGGCCGAGCAGATGATGTCGGTCGTCGCCGGCTCGAGCGGGCCGCCGACGTCGGACGTGACGAGTACCTTTTCTTTGCCCCGGTTAACGGCGGTCATTATCACGGTCCCGGGTTCGGCATCGCGGGCGCCGTGCCAGACCGCGGGGGAGAACTCGATGGCCGTTTTCCTGAACTTGAACTTGCGGCCGTCGGCCCAGACTTTCTGCTCAGGTAGACCGTCAATCATCTTGAAGAACCGCGCCGCGGTGTCGGCCTGTTTCGCGGACATGATTGCCGGGTCGCGGGCAAGCAGGGTCTTGCCGCCGTACATGTCGCTCTCGCGCGATAGCTGGAGATGGTCGAGGTGGTAGTGAGAGATGACGATGGCCTGGGACTTGGCGCAGGAGGCGCGCACCGCCTCGTGATACTCGGTGAGTAGGGCGTGGCGCTTCTCGATCGGCAGGGGGAAGGAGTTGGCTTCGACCGCGGCCCCCGGATCGATTGTGACCGTGATGTCCGGAGTCTCGACGCGCACGCACATCGACTTGACGCCGAAGGAGTCGAACGCGACGTAGTGGACGCTGAGCTGCGGGCCTTCGCGGATAATGGGGTCGGTCAGGCGCATAAACTCAGAAAGAGAGAAGAGGGAAGAGTGAAGAGTGAAAGGCGGAATGGGAATAGTGAATTGTGAATAGTGAATAGTGAAAGGTCCGGTTGGGTTTCACTATTCTCAATTCTCTATTCACCCTTCTCCTAGAGGTAGAGGACAAGGTAGTAGAAGGCGGGGATGGCGAAGAGGAGGCTGTCGACGCGGTCGAGGAAGCCGCCATGGTCGGCGAGCGCGGAGGAAGTATCTTTGACCCCGACCGCCCGCTTGAACATCGACTCGAACAGGTCACCGGCCTGCGCAATCGTGCCGAGCCCGATGCCGACGACGGCCAGCCACCAAATCGGTCGGGACGAGAACGGCATGAGGAAATGGAGATAGGCGGCGGACAAGGCGGCGGAGAAGACGAGCCCGGCAATGTAGCCTTCGATGGTCTTGTTCGGGCTGATTGCCGGAGAGAGTTTGTGGCGGCCGAGGAGCTTGCCGAAGACGAGCCCGGCAGTGTCGTTGACCCAGGTCAGGGCAAGGGGGAAGAATACGAGCCACGGCGACCAGCACCGGCTGACCGCGAGGTTCTTGAGCAATACCAAGTGCGCCGGGAAGAAGCCGAGGTAGATGAGGCAGAACACGCCGTAGACCGGCACGCGCGGCTTGGTCTCACGGGTCGCAACCGCGGCGAGCAGGACGACCGCAATCGGGACGAGCAGGAACCCGGGCAACCAGCCGAAGTACGCCGCGGTAACGATTGCCACGTTCAGAATCGGGAGGAGCCAGCGACTGAGCCGGATTTCCGCCTTGCCCAGGAGCTGGATGAACTCGAACGTGGCAAGGACCACCCATGCCGCGGTGATGACCGCGATGACCTGCCGATAGGTGAAGATGGCGGCAAAGATGGCGACCCCGAGTCCGGCTCCGACCAGGATTCGGCGGACCCAGCTATTCTTCATCAATGCGGCCGAAACGGCGCTGCCGTTGGGCATAGTCCTCGATTGCGGCGAGCAGTTCGGCCTTGCGGAAGTCGGGCCACAGGGTCTCGGTGAAGTACAACTCGGTGTAGGCGGACTGCCACAAGAGGTAGTTGGAAATCCTGCGGTCGCCGCCGGTGCGGATGAGCAGGTCCGGGTCAGGCAGCGACGGGTCGTAGAGCAGAGCGCCGAATTCGGCCTCGGTCTGGGGCGCCTTGCCAGCCTCGACCGCGCGGCGGCAGGCGTCGATGATTTCGGTGCGGCCGCCGTAGCTCAGGGCAAGGGTTAGGGTGATGCCGGTGTTCTTCGAGGTGTCGGCGATAAGGCGGGCCATGGCGTCCTGCAGGGTCTGGGGCAGGTCGGCGACGCGGCCGATGGTGCGGACCCGGACGTTGTTCTTGATAAGCCCCGGCCGTTCATCGCCGGCGGCAATCGCCATCAGCTTCATCAGTAGCTCCACCTCATGCTTGGGCCGGAACCAGTTCTCGGTCGAGAAGGTGTATGCAGTAATGTACTTGACCCCGGCGTCGTGGCCGGTCTCGACCGCTTCGTGCAGGGACTTGACCCCTTCCTGGTGGCCGATGGCGCGGGGCAGGCCCTTCTGCTTGGCCCAGCGGCCGTTGCCGTCCATGATGACGGCGATGTGGCGGGGAATCTTGTTCAACGCTTCGGAGTCCGACGGGTCAGACCGGTCGGACGTGTCCGACCCAAGCCGGTCACTTCTCCATGATCTCGGCTTCCTTGCGCTTCAGGAGTTCGTCGAGCTTCTTGATGAACTCGTCGGTCATCTCCTGAACCTTCTTGGTGCCGGTCTTGGAGTCGTCCTCGGTAATCTTCTTGTCTTTTTCGAGCTTCTTGACCGCGTCGTTCGCCTCGCGGCGGAGGTTGCGGACCCCGATGCGCGAATCCTCGGTCAGCTTGGCGCAGAGCTTGGCCAGTTCGCGCCGCCGTTCTTCGGTCAGGGCCGGTATCGGCAGGCGGATGAGGTTGGCTTCGACCTTGGGCGTGAGCCCGAGTTCGGCCTTCTGGAGCGCCTTCTCGATTTCGGGCAGAACCGACCGGTCCCACGGCTGTACCACTATCTGGCGCGGCTCGGGCACGGAGATACTCGCCACCTGTTTCAGCGGCGTGGGCTGGTCGTAATAGTTGACCTTGACGCCGTCGAGGATTGCCGGGTTGGCGCGCGCCGTGCGGATGCGGGCAAACTCGGTTTCGAGTACCTCGATGCTCTTGGTCATCTTCACACGGTATTCAGCGTAGACTTTGTCTAACATACAAGACTCCCGATTCGTTTTCCCTTTATGATGTCAAGGATAACCCCTGACCTCGCGATGTCAAATACCACTATCGGAATCTTCCGCTCCATGCACAGGGCGAAGGCGGTCAGGTCCATCACCGCCAGGCGCTCGACCAGGGCCTGTTCGAAACTGAGCCGGGGATAGAGCTTCGCGTGCGGGCTTTTCTCCGGGTCGGCGGAATAGACGCCGGATACGCGCGTCCCTTTGAGGAGTACATCCATCCCGAGTTCGGCGGCCCTGAGGGCGGCGGCCGAATCGGTCGAAAAGAAGGGGTTGCCGGTGCCGCCGGAGAGGACCAGAATCCGGCCTTCCTTCAGTGCTTCGCGCGCCTGCCAGATGTCGTAACCCGCCGCCGTGCCGGGAACGCCGATCGCCGAGAAGTGGCGTACCCGCGCGCGGGCCCCGAGCAGCTCAGTCAGCTTGATGCCGTTGATGACCGTGGCGAGCATGCCGGCCTTGTCCGCCGCGGCCTGATCCATGTCCCGGGTGTCCCGGCCGCGCAGGATGTTGCCGCCGCCCATGACCACGGCGAGCCGGACTCCGTCCGTGCGGGCCTTGATGAGCTGGTCGGCAACCCGCTTCAGCAACTCGAAGTCACTGAAGCAGTCGCCGGATATTTTGAGCAGGACTCGATTGTAGCGCCGGTTACTCACCGAGCTTGAATCGAGCGAAACGCCGGATGATGGTGTTCTCGCCGAACTTGGCGATGGTTTCCTTCAGGTAGTCGCCGACGGTCTTCTCGGGCGCCTTTACGAAAGGCTGCTCGAGCAGGCAGACGTCGGCGTAGAACTTCTCAAGTTTGCCCTGCACGATCTTCTCCACGATGTTGGCCGGCTTGCCGGACTCGGCAACCTGTTCTTCGTAGATGCGCTTCTCGCGGTCGATTACGTCGGCGGCGATGCCGGTCCGGTCAATCGCCACCGGGTCGGCCGCGGCGATGTGCATGGCGAGGTCGCGCACGAACCGGCGGAACTCCTGGTTGCGGGCGACGAAGTCGGTCTCGCAATCCACCTCGATGAGCACGCCTAAGCGCTCGCCGGGGTGGATGTAGGACTCAACGACGCCGGCCGCGGTCGGCCGTTCGGCCTTCTTCGCCGCCTTGGCGATGCCCTTGGTGCGCAGAATCTCGATTGCCTTCTCAACGTCGCCGGCCGCTTCTTCGATGGCGGCCTTGCAGTCCATCATGCCCGCCCCGGTGCGGCGGCGCAGGTCAACAATTTTCTCGGTGGGCTGACTCACTGCGCATCCTCGGTATCGAACTGCTTCCGGCCTTCCATCACGGCGTTGGCAACCATGCCGGCGACCAGCCGGATGGAGCGGAGCGCGTCGTCGTTGCCCGGAATCGGAAAGTCGATGCCGTCCGGGTCGCCGTTGGTGTCGATCAGGGCGATGACCGGAATCCGGACCCGCTTCGCCTCGGCCACTGCCGTCGCCTCGCGGACCGGGTCAACCACGAACACCGCGCCGGGCAGCCGGTCGAGGGCCTTCAGGCCGGCGAACACCCGCAGCAGCTTCTTGTGTTCGCGCTGCAGGAGCAGGGCTTCCTTCTTGGTCGTCTTGCCGTACTGGCCTTCGTTGATCATCCGTTCGAGGTCGGAGAGCCGCGTGATACGGGTCGAAAGAATCTCGAAGTTGGTGAGCAGGCCGCCCAGCCAGCGCTCGGTTACGTAGCAGGAACCGCAGCGGGTGGCCTCTTCCTCGACGATCGGCCGGGCCTGCTGTTTCGTCCCGACGAAGAGAATGTCCCGGCCCGCCTCGGTGATGTTACGCACCGCGTCGTAGGCGAGGCGCATGCGCTCCAGGCTCTTCTCCAGGTCGATGATGAAGATACCGTGTTTCTTGCCGAAGATGAACGGCTTCATCTTCGGGTTCCAGCGCCGTGAATGGTGTCCGAAATGGACACCGGCCTCGAGCAACTGCTTGATGTTTAACGTTTGGTCCACTGGAAGCGCTTCCTCCTCTTGGCCAGTCCGTACTTCATCCGTTCCTTCTCGCGCGGGTCGCGCTTCAAGAGCTCGGCGCTGCGCAGGGTCTTGCGCAGGTCCGGGTTGTAGGCCACGAGCGCCCGGGCAGCGCCCAGAGCCACGGCCGCCGCCTGAGCAGAGAGGCCGCCGCCCGAACACTGGCACTTCAGGCCGAAGCCAGACGAACCGGTGGTCTTCAATGGCGACATGGCCGCGGTGACGAGGTCGGCCCGGCCAAAGTAAGTGTCGAAAGGCTTGCCGTTGACGACTGTGTCGGAGCCGCCCTGAACCAGCCAGACCTTGGCCGTGGTTGACTTGCGGCTGCCGGTAGCAAAGAAGGTTTTGTCCATGTTATTTAATCGGCGTGAGCTTCTGGGCCTGGTGGGTGTGCTCCGGCCCCGCGTAAATGTGGAGCCGCGCCATCCGTTTGGCCTGAAGCCGGTTCTTGGGCAGCATCCGCTTCACGGCCAGTTCAAGCGGCCGGGTCGGGAATCGCTCAACGACCTGGCGATACGTGAATGTCTGCAAGCCACCCGGATACATCGAGTGACGGTGGTAGAGCTTGTCCTCGTACTTGTTGCCGGTGACCTTGATGCCCGTGGCATTGACGACGACCACGTGGTCGCCGGAGTCCATGTGAGGGGTATATATCGGCCGGTGCTTGCCCATCAATAGCACGGCAATCTGCGTGGCGAGGCGGCCCAGGGTCTGGCCACCGGCGTCAAACAGATACCATTCGCTCTTTATGTCGTCTTTTCTGGCGACGTAAGTCTTCATCGTAGCTATCCTTATACCAAATTCGCGACTACTGTCAATGTTAAACGGGCTCACCAATAGACCGTTGATTCCTGCACGGGCCCGAACTCGGCGTCCCGCGGCCGGGTCTCGGCCTTCGGCAGAGAATGGCTATCATACTGATTTCCCGGCACAAATCAATAGCTGAGTTCACGCCCAGGGCACGGACGAGCTACGAGTTGCGAGTTGCGGGTCACGGTTGCATTTGCTTGACTTGGCCGGACATGGTATTATCTTGACTGCCCATGATTGACGGAGTCAAGCTGAAGAAACTGCGGCCGATTCCCGACGAGCGAGGGATGGTGATGGAATTGCTCCGCTCGGACGACGAGTTGTTCCAGAAGTTCGGGCAGGTTTACCTTTCCACCGTGTATCCGGGTGTCGTCAAGGGCTGGCATTATCACAAGGTCCAGACCGACAATTTCGCCATCGTCCGCGGCATGGCCAAGGTCGTGCTTCACGACGACCGCGACGGTTCGCCGACCCGAGGCGAACTGGCCGAGTTCTTCATCGGTGAGCAGAACCCGGTGCTCCTGAAGATTCCGCCGATGGTCCTGCATGGCATGAAAGGCATCGGTGCCAAGCCGGCTTACATGATAAACTGTCCGACCGAGCCGTACAACCCCGAGCACCCGGACGAATACCGCCGGCCGCCGGATGACCCGGCGATTCCCTACGACTGGCGGCGGAGGGAAGGATGAGGAAGGCGACCGCGCGCGTTTTCGCTTCGGTCGAGGAGGGACTGCGCGATATCAAGGCCGGGCGGTTCGTCATTGTGGTTGACGACGATGCCCGCGAGAACGAGGGTGACCTAGTCTGCGCGGCTGGGAAAATCACCGCGGACAAAGTCAATTTCATGGCCCGGTACGGTCGCGGGCTTATCTGCGTGCCGCTGGACGCCGAGCGGTGTCGCCGGCTCGGCCTGCCGCTGCAGACCGAAGGCAACACGGCCCTGCACGGCACCGCCTTCACCGTTTCGGTCGACGCGGCCAAAGGCACGACGACCGGCATTTCGGCGCATGACCGGGCAGTAACGATCAAGGCGCTGGTCAGCCCGAAGACCAGGCCCGAAGACCTGGCGCGGCCCGGGCACATTTTCCCGCTGATTGCTCAGGACGGAGGGGTACTGGTGCGGGCCGGGCATACTGAGGCGACGGTGGACCTGTCGCGGCTGGCCGGCCTGGGCTCGGCCGGCGTGCTGTGTGAGATTATGGCCGACGACGGTACGATGGCGCGGCTACCCGAACTGCGGAGGCTCGCGAAGCGGTTCCGGCTGAAGATTGTCACAATCAGAGATTTGATTGCCTACCGTCGGCAGCAGGAGAAGCTGGTGCGGAAAGTGGTCGAGACCGTGCTGCCGACCGAGTACGGCGACTTCAAGGCCATTGTCTACGAGGACGTAGTCGAACCCTATGCCCACATCGCACTGGTCAAGGGCGACGTCCGGGGCAAGGAGCGCGTGCTGGTGCGGGTTCATTCCCAGTGCCTGACCGGCGACGTGTTCCACTCGCTGCGCTGCGACTGCGGGGCCCAACTGGCGCTGGCCATGAAGATGATTTCACGGGAAGGCCGGGGCGTCGTTCTCTACATGCGGCAGGAGGGGAGAGGCATTGGCATCGAGAACAAGCTGCGGGCGTACGCCCTGCAGGACCGGGGACTCGATACGGTGCAGGCCAACATCGCGCTCGGGTTCGAGCCCGACCTGCGCGACTACGGTATCGGCGCGCAGATCCTCTGCGACCTCGGGCTTTCGAGCATCCGGCTGCTGACCAACAACCCACGGAAGATTATCGGGCTGCGCGGGTTCGGACTCGACGTGGTGGAGCGGGTGCCGATCGTGGTCCGGCCCGGCAAGAAGAACATTCGTTACCTTGTTACCAAGCGGGACCGGCTCGGACACCTGCTCGGCGACCTTGAGAAAGGAATCAAAGATGGAAACCAGGGAGTTTAAGGGCAAGCTGGACGCCACCGGTCGCAAGTTCGCGGTCGTGGTGTCGCGATTCAACGACCTCGTGGGAAAACAGTTGCTCGCCGGCGCGCTTGACTGCCTCGAACGGCACAACGCCAAGGCGGTGGACATCGTCTGGGTGGCGGGTGCCTTCGAGATTCCGGCAGTCGCGCTCCGGCTGGCTTCGGCCAAGAAGTGCGATGCCGTTATCGCGCTCGGCGCCGTCATCCGCGGCGACACGCCCCATGCCGAGTACATATCGGCGGAAGTGGCAAAGGGTCTCGCCCACGTCTACCTGAAGACCGGCGTGCCGGCGGCGTTCGGGGTCATTACTTCGGACACGCTCGAACAGGCGCTGGAGCGGGCCGGCGCCAAGGCCGGCAACAAAGGCTGGACCGCGGCCCTATCGGCCATAGAAATGGCCGATTTGGAGAAGCAGGAACTGGCGTAGGCCGAAAAGTCTGAAGTCTCAAGTGGAAATGACAAAGTCCAGGCGCGGTTCTTTCGTCATTTGCCATTTTTCCTTGGTCATTCGCCGATGACTCATCGGAGGCTTGCCCGCGAGTGTGCGCTCGAAGTGCTGTACCGGCTCGACCTGGTCGGCGACGAACCGGAGCAGACGATTGCCGAGATTCTCCTTCGCAAGAACCCGTCGGAAGAAGCCGAAACGTATCTGCGCCGGCTGGTGGCGGCGGCGCAGGCCAACGAGAAGGAAATTGACTCCAGCCTGCGCAAGCACCTCAAACGCTGGAGGCTGGAGCGGCTGACCGCGCTGGACCGGGCGATTCTCAGACTGGCGGCGGCGGAGATACTGTATTTCGACGACGTTCCGCCCAAGGTCTCCATCAATGAGGCGGTCGAGGTCGCCAAGAAATACGGCGACGACGAAGCGGGCAAGTTCGTCAATGGCGTGCTGGACAGCATCTTCCAGGAGGCCGAGGCTGCCCGGGGCCAGGTTTGAAGTTCGGCATCTTCTCGGACGTGCATGGGAACCTCGAGGCGCTGGAAGCGGTCGTGCGAATGCTGCGGGACAGGGGCGCGACGCAGTTCATCTGCTGCGGGGACATTGTCGGCTACGGTCCCGACCCGAACCTCTGCGTCGAGACTATTCGGCGCATGCACTGCACCGGCGTGGCGGGTAACCACGACTACGGCGTGGTGGGCAAGACCCCGCTCGACGGTTTCCATTCGGCCGCGACCCAGGCCCTGCTCTGGACCCGGAACCTGCTCACCGAGTCGAACCGGCTGTACCTTGAGAACCTGTACCTGGCCGCCGACGACGGGCCGCTGCTTGTCGTCCATTCGTCGCCGTCCGCTCCGGACGCGTGGGAATATGTCCTCACGCTACGCGAGGCGGCGGACGAGATGGAGTACTACCCGGACGGCATTTGTATGGTCGGACACTCGCACCAGCCGCTGGCGGTCGAACGCGCGGCCGGAGGGCAGGCCCGGCTGGTCAGACAGGACAGTTTCGAACTCCGGTCCGATGCCAAGTACTTCGTCAATGCGGGCAGCGTAGGCCAGCCGCGCGACGGCGACCCGCGCGCGTGCGGGTTGCTTTACGACACCGGCGTCCAGACCATCACACGCTACCGCGTTTCCTACGACATTGCGGCGGTGCAGGCCAAGATTCGAGCGGCCGGCCTGCCCGAGTGCCTCGCCTCCCGACTCGAACTCGGCCGCTGAGCCGGCGCCGGCCGCCGCGAACGTCCGGATTTCACCACCAGGACACCAAGTGGCAAGACGAACGGAAACCGCCAAGATGCGAAGGGGAAAGGGGAAATGGCGAAGTGGTAACACGGACATCGAGCCCACGGTCATTCCGAGTGAGTTCGACGAGTCGAGGAATCTCTCAGGACTGCCGCAGATTGCGCAGACGACACACAGTGTCTAAGTGAGTCTGACGCACTGTCCGACAGGGGCCGCCGAGGCCAACCGAAGGGTCTCTCATCTGGAGACTGGTAACTGGCACCTGGAAACCGGCGCTGAGCCGCCCTGAGCGGAAGCGAGAGGGTCTCTCTTGTCTGGGTCACTCGGGAGCTGCAAAGCATTCCTCAAAGCTGCGATGAAAGCTCCTTAGAAAGCTCGCCGGAAAGCTCATCGGAAAGCTTGTTCAAGAGCTTATTCGAAAGCTCATTTCAGAGCACATTTCAAAGCTCGCCCAAAAGCTCACTTCAAAGCTTCTCGCAAAGCTCGGTTCAAAGCTCGCCGAAAAGCTCGAGAAACAGCTTGTTTCAAAGCTTGGCTCAAAGCTCGGTCAAAAGCTCGGTTCAAAGCACATTTCAAAGCTCGTTCAAAACCTCGCTTGAAAGCAGCCCGGGGGGCGGTCCCCAGTCCGTACCCCATACGGGGAAATTGTGTTCCCGCCCACCGCCGGACACTACCTGTAGATTTCCGACAGCCCGCGCCTCCGCAGCCCGCCATCCCCGCGATGACGCTTGGAGCCTGGTGGTTATTGCTGTGCGTGGCTCGCAGTCTTGTTCCTCAGCTTGACAAGCGTCCCAGGCCGCCGCATAATTGCGGCCTATGGACATGGGTGTCCGGCGGGCCCTGACGCACGCCGTGACGTATCAGGCCATGGCCGCACTATCCGCAGGCCCGGCTCGACGCAGGCTCAATTCGCCAGTGTGGTTCCTGGCCGTTGTTGTCATGCTGGCTTCCTGTCTGTGCCGTTGCGGGACCGCAGTTTCGATGTGGCCGTTGCGCCGCGGCCAGTCCGTGGTCGCGCTCGAAGCCGGCGGGCCGGTCGTCAACGTCTTCGGCATCCAGTCGCCCATACCCTACCCGGTCGCCCGCTTCCGCTATGGAGTCACCGACCGGCTGAACGTCTATGCCGGCGGCCACTTGTTGATGCCGGCATTCGGGGACGCCGCGATGGATGCGGGGGCAAGCTATCACTTTCTCGACCAGGCCGGGTGGCGGCCGTGCCTCGGTGTCGGCGCCGGCGCAATCGGGCTGGTCGAGTTTGACGGCGGGGGCGGCACCGTGTTCCTCCCGCAACTGGAGTTGACCGCGAGCTACCTCCGTCCGAATCACTCGCTCTCCTACTTCGGCGTCCACACCCTCTACCAACTGCGCCCGAGGTTCTATATGACCTACTCACCTTACGTCGGTCACAACTTCTCGGTGGGCCGGAAGCTGTCGGTCGACTTTGAGATGAAGTGGTACGCCGCCTACGAGCGCGCCCGGCCGCGCGCCGTCATCTACAGCCTGCCCATCGCCAACCACGGCGGGCTCGGTATCGCCGCCGGGGTCAACTATCACTTCGGAGGCTGGTATCGCTAGACCCGCCCGTCGCCTGCTCGTCCTTGCGTTCCTGCTCCTCGGCGCGAACTGCCTGAAGATGGACCGGTTCCTGTTTGCGCCTTGGATTGTTGACGAGTACCTCCGGCCCGCAGACGTCGACTCGGTTGCCTGGCACGTGCGCGGTATCATTCCGGATACGCTTCACCAGGAAATAGAACTCGTCTCTTCCGGCGGCAACCGTATCTACGGTTTCCTGGTCCAACCGAAGAACGACACGTGCCGCGACGACGTGACCATTCTCTACTGCCACGGCAACTCGCACTGCATCAACCGCTACTGGGGCAGGGTGGAGCTGCTCTGGGAGATGGGCTATCGGGTGTTCATCTTCGACTACCAGGGCTATGGCAAGAGCGAGGGCGGGCCCACCGGCGATGCCTGCCTCGCCGACGGCCGGGCCGCGCTGGCTTTCCTGCGTGGCCGGCCCGAGGTCAACCCGGACCGCGTCATCTACTATGGCTGGTCCCTAGGTACATTCATCACCACGTATCTTGCCGCCGACTCGCTGACTCCCCTGGGTTTGATTCTGGAATCGCCGCCCGCCTCGGCCGACGACCTGGTCAAGGAAGGGACCGTGTTTGACGTCCCGGGCAGTATGCTCACCCGCCTCGATTTCGACAACGAGGAGCGCATCGCGCGCGTCGGGGTTCGGGTTTTGATGATGCAAGGTACTGAGGACGACTACCTGCCGCCCGCACGCCATGCCAAGCGCATTCTTGCGGCGGCCGAAGGCCACACCGTGATAGACATGTGCTGGGCCGAGGGCGCCGGCCATGAGGATGTGCCCTACGTCCTCGGCCCGAGATATGAACAGTCTATTACCGAGTATATCGGGCGCAGAGTAGAGCAACAGTGAAGACGCTCATCGGGCTCTGCGTCGCGGTCACGCTGGCGGCCGCCGGCGCCGAACCGGTGTCCGACATCCCGCCGCTTGACCCGGGTATCATCATGGTTGAAGGGAGCGGCGCAGTCCTGGGTGGCGCGGCCTGCGCGGCCGGGTTCGGGTTCCTGCTCGCACGGCTATATGACCCGTCGGCAGACGTCTGGAAGACGTTCGGCGGCACCGTGCTCGGCGGCAGCCTCGGGTACCCCGTGTTCTGCGGTGTGGGCTGCTGGGGCGCGGCCAAACTGGTCAAGCAGCAGGGCCGGCTGGACGGTGCGGTGGTCGGCGCCTTGGCCGCCACACCGGTCGGGCTGACCATTGCCTGGATCGGAACGCTGGTCGAGCGTCTGCCCCCCGGTTCGATTAAGAGCTCGCCGATATACGTTGCCGCAGCGCTGATTCCGCCCGCCGGCGCAGTCCTCGGCTACAACCTATCCCGCCCCAAAGCCGTAGCCGCCCGTTTGTCGCGTTTTGGCGCTCCGGAGTTGCTGTTCGGGACTGCGGCAAGCGAAGACGGCTCGTCCTATCCGGTGCTCGACTTGAGACTGGTGAACGTCAGATTCTAGGGCGAGCCCTGGCCCCGTTCATCATCTGACGAAACGGAGGTGATTTCGGGGACGCTCTGCCTGAATGTATCCAGATACGTGTCAAGGTAAGCCCAGCCGTAATCCGCTTGAGCATTCGACGCGCCGACAAGCTGCGGCGTGACCGGGCGGTCGAGCCGCGACCGCCGGCAGCTTTCAGCCCCCGATCTATGGCCCGGATGGAGCGGAGCCGGCTGGCTTTCCGCCAGACTTCATCCGCTTAGGATAGCCCGGCTTCTCTTGACCAGCAACATAGCGCCGCGCGGGCCATGCCTGGCGGCGACGTCCCGACGTATGTGCAATCGACTGTTGACAAAGGCCTTGTCCTGGCGCATTATTTCTTAGTCAAATGGGAGGTTAGTATGCAGATGAAGCACGCGGCGGTCACCGCCGCAGTACTGTGTGCGGTCGCCGCTGCTGCATTGGCGCAGCAGCCGGCAATGATATACGGCGATACGCTGGACGAGAGAGCGCTCGCGCTCGTCGAGAGCTCGGACTCGGGGTATTGCCTCGCGGGCTGGACCCGCAGCTACGGGTTCAACGCGCCCGCATTTTCCAACATCCTTGTCATCAAGACCGACCCGCTGGGCGTGCCGCTGTGGTCGCTCGTCTCGGCCGGTGCGGACGACGAGGAGGCGAACTCGATGGTTCGGACTGCCGACGGCGGCTACGCGCTCTGCGGCTGGACGAAGAGCTACGGCCCGGGTGCGCCGAGTCCGAACGTGCTGGTGGCCAAGCTGAAAAGCGCCGGTAACCTGCAATGGGCGTGGGCGCTGGGCGGCAACGCCGACGACCGGGCGTTTTCCATCGTTCAGACTCAGGACAGCGGCTACGCGTTGGCCGGCTACACCTATACGTACGGCCCGGCACCGTACCCGAACCTGCTGGTGATGAAGCTGAAACCGGCCGGGCTGCCCCAGTGGACCAGGGTCTACTGGTGCAACCCGCACCTGGGCGCGGAAGAGGGCTACTCGATAGCCGAAACAAGGGACGGCGGGTTCGCGGTGGCCGGGCGGGCGGAGATCCTGGCCGCGGGCAGCTTCGATGCCTACGTGCTGAAGCTCGACCCGATGGGGAACTTACTGTGGATGAACTTCGTGGGTGGTGCCGCGGACGACGAGGCGTACTCGGTCGCCGAAGACGTGCAGACGAACGTGATGGCCGCCGGTTGGACGAAGAGCTACGGCACCAACCCGGGGGTCACGGCCGACATCTTCGCACTGCAGTGCGCGCCCGGCGGCACCCCGATATGGCAGGCCACCTACGGCTGGGCCGTCCAGGACGAGCAGTTACTGGATGACCGTTCGTTGGTCGCGACCACTGACGGTGGCTCCGCGCTCTGCGGACTGACAAGAAGCGTGGGGCCGGGTACGCCCAGCCCGAACTTCCTGCTGCTCAAGCTTACGCAGACCGGCGCAATCCAATGGGCGTACTCTCACCCGAGCCAGAACTACCCGGGGCTTGCGTCCGACGTGCCCTACCCGCTGATACAGACCGCGGCCGGCGGGTATGCCGCCGCTGGCTGGACCAACAGCTTCGGTTTCCTGGGCAAGGAGGATTTCCACTTTGCGACGTTCAGCCAGAACGGCAGCAGGGAAATCTGCACCGATTCGCAGTTCCCAATTAGGGATTCGTTCCCAATCGACGGCGGCCGGATGCAGGACGAGGAGTGCGAGTTCTCCTGGGATTCGCTGCTGCTGGAGTCCGAGAACGTACGCTACCACCCGATCTGCGATACCGCGGTCGGTGTCAGGGAGCGGCGGCCGGCCCGGGCGCAGAGTCCGCGCGGCGCCCTGCTTGCGGCCGACGGGCGGATATCGCTCGTGCTCCCGCAGGCTGCGGACGTGGACATCCGGATGTACGCGGCCGACGGCCGGCGGCTGGCGGTGCTGGCGCGGGGGAGGTTTGAGGCGGGAGTCCACCGGCTGGTGCTGCCGGCTTCGGCCGCGCCGGGCGTGTACGTCGTGAACGGCAGGGCCGGTGGTACGCCGGTTTCGGTCAAGGTACTGAAGCTCTAGCCGGCATCGCTGCAGCGGCGGGTTCGTACACCGCCGCTGAGACAACAGGGAGAGGGGCGGCCTTGCGGCCGCCCCTTTGATGCTTTGGTTTGTCGCTACTTCAGAACCGCGGTCTTCTGGGCGTAGACGCCAACTGGCGTCTTCACCTGCACGAGGTAGGTGCCGTTCGCGAGCTTCGCGCCATCCAGCTTGAAGGTCATGTGCTGACCGATGGAAGCTGTCTGGACTTCGCTTGCGACCATCCGGCCGTCGGTCGAGAAGACCTTGAGTTCCACCCGTCCTGAGACCGGCGCGGTAAACTCGACCAGAGCCTGACGCCGGAAGGGATTCGGGCTGACCTTGATCGCGTAGGGCTTGATATCAGGTTCGCGCATTTGCTGGGCAATAGCCGGCGGGATGCCTTCGCCAAACCAGCTGAGTATCCTCTTCACCAGGGTCCACTTCTGGAGATAGCGCGAGGTCGAGTGGTCGATGGCCTCGAACGCGCAGGAGAAGAAGACCACTTTGTACGCACCCGAGTAGCGGACGATGGAGTTCACCGTCGTGTCCGCGTAGTCCTTGTAGGTGGCGCAGCCGACCGCGCCGCCGGTCGGTCTGATGCCGTCGGCCGACTTGGAGTTGTTCGCGCCACCGGCGCCGCCGAGCGTCATCGTGTCGGCGCCGCCCGGGTTGCTGGTAATCGGGTCGCCCGGTACGCCGATCATGTAAATCTTACCGGTGGAGTCATCCACGAAGGTGGCGTGGAGGTAGTCGCCGAGGAAAGGGTCGGCGGCGAGTTCCTGCGCGATGTTCTGGCCGGCGATGAACAGGTTGCCGCCGTTGTCAAGATAGCTCGCCAGGTTGGTCCGGTCGGTTGCCGTAAGGGTGTTGGTCGTAGCGTTGCCCGTGAACCAGGCCACGACCGGGTAGTGCCGCAGGGTGTCGGACGAGGGTGAGCCCGAGGTCTGGACCGAGTAGGTGTCGTAGATGACGTAGTTGGAGTCGCAGGCCGCGGTGTAGTACTTCTCGAAGTCCGCGCCTTCGTCGTCGTCGACGATCAGCAGGCGCGGCTCGTCGCACTTGACCTGGAAGTAGGTGAGGGGATACGCCGGTTCCGGCGTGGCGTGGGCCAGGACTTTGAAGGTAAGATACTGGGGCGGAATCGAGGTCGGCACGGTGATGACAAAGGAGTCGGCCGAGCAGTTGCCGTTAGAGCCGGCGGGGATGTCGGGGAAGCCGGCCGTGCCCTTGGTAATCTGGACGTTGGTGTCGGAGCAGGCAAGCGTGGCAGAAACGCTGGTCGCGTTCTGCCAGCCAAGGGTGTTGTTGTAGGTGACGATGAGCGACACGGTTTCGCCCGGGTCGGGCCGGCCGTTGTTGTTGCCCGAGGCGTCGTTGAACCGCCACGACTGGAGTTTCAGGTCGCACCAGTAGCGCGGCAGGACGACGTTGGCCATGCTGATACGCCCGGCCCCGAGCTCGCCGATGCGATAGAGCGAGTCGGGCATGGTATCGCAGGCAGCGTGCATGATGTCGAGCACTTCCTGGTTGGTGAGCGCCGGGTTCCATGACTTGACCCACGAGGCCACGCCGGCAGCAAGCGGGCAGGACATTGATGTGCCCTGGAACGCGGCGTAGCTGCCGACCACCCGTGGCACTGTCGAGTAGATGCCTTCGCCCGGAGCCGTGATGTCGACCCACGGGCCCCAGTTGGACCAAACTGGCTTCTTGTCGGCCGAGTTGGACGCCGCGACGTTCTCGACACCGTTGTAGCAGGCCGGGTAGCGCTGCGCGCGCGCGGTGTCGTTGCCGGCGGAGCCGAACAGAACCAGGCCGTTGTCCCAGCCAGCCTGGCAGGCGTTCGCCATCGGCTGGTACTGGCTGTTGCCGCCGAAGCTCATCGATATCGCCCAATCGCCTTTCGCAATGGCATAGTATATTCCGGCGGTGGCCGCGGAGAGCGTGACGGCGTTGCCGCTGCCGCAGCGCAGGACCAGGGAGCGGCTGTTCCACGTCGTGCCGGCCACACCTAGGCCGTTGTTCGTGACCGCGTTGGAGATGCCCCAGCAGTGGGTACCGTGGTCGTCAGTGCCCTCGCACTGCGGTATCGGGTCGCCGGATTGGAAGTCCCAGCCGACTACGTCGTCCGAGTAGCCGTTGCCGTCCTCATCAACGTCGTTAAGGTCGCCGTCCGGGTACCAGAGCGTGTCGAAAACGCCGTTGCCGTTGATGTCCTCGAGGCGATTAATGTGTATGTTGGCCTGGACGTCGGGGTGGCCGAGGTCAAGGCCGTTGTCCAGCGGCACGTTGAGCACGTTGGTGTCGCCTTTGGCAACGCCCCAGGCCAGCGCCGCGCCCAGGTTCTGATAATGCCACTGGCTGGTGTAGAGCGGGTCGTCCGGCGCTTCGTCGAAGCGCATGACGCCGTTCGGGCAGACGAGCTCAACTTCGGGCAGCGCCCGGTAGTCGGCCATGACCGGTGCTACGTCCTGGTCCGCATCGAACTGGATTGAGTATTGCAGGTCGCAGCCGTAGCGCATGTCAATCGCGTTCGGATGAGGGTTGCCCATCAGGCGCGAGATGTCGTCGACGTGCCACTTTCGGCCGAGCTCGTCCAAGGCCGGGATGCCAAAGAGGGCGACACCGTCCTGTTTCACTTGCTGCACCTGCCCGCGCTGCGACTGGCTGAGCTGAACGACAATTTGGCCGGCCATGTGTTCCTCACCGTCCTGGCTGCTGACAATCGGCCGGGTGAGATTCGGCCATGCGAATGTCATCGCCACCGTGGCAGCGACGATAAGCAGTATTCTTAGACGCATATATTTGCCTCCTGGCAAGGGTTTCCGCTGAGTGCATTGGGAGCGACAGCCGCAGCCGCGGGTGCCGACCCGACATGTATCTTAAGAGAAGGAACCAACGAAGTCAAACCGGCGCGGGCGAGGAGACGGTCACTCTGCGGTCCGGTCGGCGGCGATAACGAGTTGCTCGGGCAGCCCTTTCATGTTCGGAATCTCCCACTTCTGTCGCACATCGCCGACCTCTTCGAGTACCGCGATCCGGAACCCGGCAGCGATCAGGGCGTTGAGATGATCGGAAACGGTCCAACTGAAGTCGTACCGACCGAGGCAGGCGCCGGGTGCGTTTGGGTCCGGGAGCAGGTTTTCCTCCTCCCGGGGACGGCGCCGGTCAAAGTAGGAGCACTGGACCTGCGGCTGGCCCACCTCCTGCTTCCAGATGCGGCGGAAGGGGTGATATTCGTTGATGACGAGGCGGCCGCCGGAACAGAGAATGCGATAGGCCTCAGCATAGAACCGGTCGATGTTGTCGAACTGGCGCGTCACTTGAGCGGCGTAGGCGAGTTGGAAAGTCGAGTTGCGGAGCGCAGCAAGGTCGCAGATGTCGGTCTGCACGAGGTTCAGGTCCACCCCGACGATGCGGGCCCGGATCATCATCATGTCGAGCAGGCTCTGGCTCGGGTCGGCGATTGTGACGCGGGCGCCCATGGCCGCGAGCGCCAGTGCCGCCATTCCGTCACCGACGCCGAGCACGCAGGTGGTGCGGCCCCCGGCCGGGCCGATCAACTCCTGCTCGGCAACGTTGAGAGCGAGGGTGGGCATGGCGGCGACGCGGCGCCAGGGTTCTTTTACATCCGGGTCGCGTTCCCATGTCGGGGCGACCGGCAGCCAGTCGTGATGAGGCAAGGGTGTTACCTTCCCGGCGGCCGGCTAGCGCCCGGGCTCGTACCCGGTCAGAACCTTCTCTTCGGTGCCGGTCTTGCGCTTGACCAACCCGACGCCCGGGGCAAGCCATTCCGAGTAGTCGAGAGTGAACGAGAGTTCGGCCGCCACGACTTCGCGGTGACTGTCGACGCGGTAGCATTGGATGTACGTGCCGGCCGGCGTTTCGACGTCCTCGATGGCTGCGACCCGGCCCGACACGCTGTCCTTCAGGAAGACCGTGTCCGTACCCATAAGCACGACCGTGTCCCGGAACGATTCGTCCCACGTTGCGCCTTCGACGAACGGCAGGGCGTAGACCAGCCCATAGCGCTCCTCAAGCACGTAGTCGTAACCGCCGCGGTTGGCAGAGAGCTGGATGAACTGCCGCACCGCGGTCAACTGCTTTGTCCAGTACTCCGGGGCGTAGTCGCGGAGCACGATCACGCAGGCCCGACCGGCCACCGAGCTGTCACCGACGACCGAGTCGATTGCCGTGTCGCCTGCGACCTGGTAGGTCCAGCGGCTGCCCGGGACCAGCGGGAAGTAGTCCGACTTTGCCCGGTAGAATGTCATGTCGCTGCAGCCCGTCGCGGACATGAGCCACAACGACCCGGCGGTGCAGAGTGCGATGAGTGCGGTCTTGGCGATAGCCCTAGAAGACATAGGTCACTCCTGCTTTGAGCGCGATGAGGTAGGTGAGCGATACCGTGCGGGCGCCGCCGGCCGGCTGCGACTCAACGAATATGACGTTGTCGAGGCCCAGTGAAAGCCGGCTGTGGCCCTGACGCTGGACGAAACCGACAGCGACGTGGCCGGCCGGCGCCTTACCGGTTTCGCGGGCCGACACGAGTGTGCGGCTTAGCAGGCTGTACCCGGCGGCCGCCGAGGCTTCGAATCCCCAACTCGACGTCGAGCCGGGGGTGGATTGGTATCGGGCAAATTCGTAGCCGTAGCCCAGCGACAGCTCGTGTACGTCAAACCGGTACGGACTGGCCTGTCTGGCCTGGAGGCCGGCATAGCCGTAGTCCAGCGCGAGCCGACTGCGACCGGTTTCGTAACCGAGGTTGATGCCGAACAACGCGGTGGAGGAGTGGCTGTTTTCGAGGCCCGAGGCCGGAAACAGAATTCCGACATGGCCGCCGGCGTCAAGCCCGCCGGTAACAAGCATTGAGGCGATCAGCAGCGAGAGCATAGTGAGAATGTAGGCGGTTATCGCTCAGAGTCAAGCACGGCAACGGGTCTGTCAAAGCTCACCGGGGACCCGCCAAGCTCGCTGGATGGACTATCCGCAGATTACGCAGATGACGCAGATTCACCGGGCGACGGCTCAAGGCCAGCCGCCAATCGACACTCGACAATCCGGACTGAAGTGAACCGCCAAGAACGCCAAGGTCGAAGGAGAAAGTGGAAATGGCAAAGTGCGGAGGCGGAGTCCGCAACTGGTACCTGGAAACTCGCAGCTCAAAGCTGCGGTGAAAGCTCCTCGGAAAGCTGGCCGGAAAGCTCATCAGAAAGCTCCTTCAAAAGCTCATTTGAAAGCTCATTTCAGAGCACATTTCAAAGCTCGCCCAAAAGCTCACTTCAGAGCTTTTCGCAAAGCTTAGTTCAAAGCTCACGAAACAGCTTGTTTCAAAGCTCAGTTCAAAGCTCGCCGAAAAGCTCAATCAAAAGCTCGGTTCAAAGCACATTTCAAAGCTCGTTTAAGAGCTTGTTCGAAAGCAACCCCCAGGGCGGTCTCCAGTCCGTATCCCCCACGGGGAAATTGTGGTTCCGTGCCGACGCGGGTCCATATGTTGTATGTCGTCGTCTCCGGGCCTCCCGACTGGAACATGCCCTTGGGCGCCGACGCGCCTCACTCGCGCGTTGCGCTTGAGACTTCGGCAGACTACTTGTCGAACAGCGGAGCGGATAGCCCGACCAGTTACTGGGGCAACAACCGGTCGAACTACCTTCCCGACCGCCGGTACAGTTGCCGGTGGGACTGCTGCACCGGCAACCGGTCGAGCAACCCGTCCAATAGCTCTACCGACAATCGGCCCAACTGCGGCTCGCGTTGCCCGTGGAATTGCCGGTCTAGCCACGGGTAAGGCAACCTGACCAGCAGTTGATGGAATCATCGGTCAGGCAGCCCGACCTACAACCGGTCGAACCACGGGTCGAACTGCCGGGCGAGGAACTGGGCAGACTGTGGGTCGAACTGTTGGTCAAACGCCCCCCATACGGACTTACGCAGCTTTACGTGACCTGGTCCGTCCCAATCCGCGAAATCGGCCCCCGTCGGCAGATAATCCCGTGACTGAACACTGGTCACTGGCACGTGGAAACCCGCGCAGTTCGTGCGCGCCTTGACTTGACGCCACTCGGGCATGCCCTCATCAGAAACGGCAGCGCCCGCGCCCGATGCCGTCAAGCGGCTGGTTGACCGCTTCGCCCCGGTTGAAAGGTTTTCCTTTCCGGCGTGCACCAAGCTCCAGTGGAACCAGAACAAGTCCTCCAACCGGTACGCCACACACTCCGGTTTACCGACACGGCAACCACGGGTCAACGGACGATGGCTCCAAGTTACACGGCCTCGGCAGGATAGCAGGAGAGGTTCCCAGCCCCTGTCGCTGGGGGGACGGTATTGAAAGCCCTCGTGAAAACTCAAGTCGAATCCCAAATGGAATCCCAAATGCAGTCCCAAATGGATTCCCAAATGGACTCCCAAATGCGGTCCCTGGTGAAATCCCCAATGAGATGCCTCTTTCGGACCCAAATGAAGTCCCAAATGCCCTGCCTTCTTCAGTGCCAAATGGAATCCCAAGTGAAATCCCCTCTGAAATTCCTTCTGCAATCCCTCATGGAGTCCCTGATGGAGTTCCCTCTGAAGAGACTGCTTCCGACTCTCGCGCGGGCCTGCCTGCCGTACTACTGAAAACTGGGAACTCGTCACTCGCGTGCCCGCTTGACTTGGGCCGGCTTGCGTCTAGATTCAGGTAGTCGAAAGGGAGGTTCCGTGAACGAATCGTTGCTGGCGCACAGTCGGTGCAAAGACGGCAGCAGAATTGACACTGTTGCCGACCATCTGAAGGCCGTCTCCGAACGAGCCGCAGAGTATGCGGCGGCGTTCGGCGCGGCCGATGAGGCGCGGCTGGCCGGGCTGCTGCACGACCTCGGTAAGTACGGCTCGCTCTTTCAGCAGCGGCTGAAAGGTCACGCAGAGCACATTGACCACTGGTCGGCCGGAGCATGGCAAGCGCTGCAGCTACGTCATGCAGGTTTGGCAGCCGCGCTCGTAGTGCAAGGGCATCACACTGGCCTGCAGAGAGCAGACAAAGCCGCGCTCGCCAGCCTGGACCCCGCCAAGTGGGATCCAAGGATGCACGACCAATGGCGGTTGTCTGAGACCGGGACGGAAACTCTCATGCAGTGCCTCCGCGACGACGGTTTGTCGCCAACAGCACCCATGAGTTCGCTGTACGACCACGCTGGCAAGAAGGTGGCGGCGATGCTTGACGTGCGGATGCTGTTCTCCGCCTTGGTGGACGCTGACTACATTGAGACAGAAGCCCACTTTGACGCGGTGAATGGTATCAAGAAGCCTCGCAGGTGCGGGCCGGAGTTGAACCCAACTCGCACACTCGAAGTCCTGCTCGCCCGTGTCGCGGAACTGGCGCGGAGTTCAGACGCTGACTCCAAAGTCAACGAGCTCCGGGCAGACCTGCTCAATGCCTGTCTGGAGAAGGCGGCCGGTTCGCAGGGGCAGTACACGCTCACTGCGCCAACCGGCTCAGGCAAGACCTTGGCGATGCTGGCCTTTGCTCTGAAGCACGCTGCAACGCACAGCCTGCGACGGATAGTGATGGTCATACCATATCTCAACATCATAGACCAGACTGCAAAGGTCTATCGCGCGATGCTGACGCCGGAGTTCGGTGAGGACTACGTCCTGGAGCACCACAGTCTGGCTGGCACGCGGGGCAAGGACGAAATCCGAGATTGCGACGAGAATCGACAAGCGGAGTTGAGCGAGAACTGGGACGCGCCGCTTGTGGTCACGACGAGTGTGCAGATGCTTGAATCCCTCTTCGCCAACCGGCCCTCGGCCTGCCGAAAGCTCCATCGGCTGGCACAGAGCGTCATTCTCTTCGACGAAGTCCAGACCCTGCCAGCCGACCTAGCAATTCCGGCTCTGGCCGCTCTATCGCGGCTGGTAGAACGGTATCGCTCGACGGTTGTGTTCGCTACCGCCACGCAGCCCGCATTCACCCATCTCGACGAGCACGTCAGGAAGTACTGCGCATGTGGCTGGCAGCCTCGCGAAATCGTCCGAACCGAACTCAAGCTCTTCGACCGTGCCCGGCGCACTAAGGTCGAATGGCCGGACCTGGACTCGCACACGACATGGGATGAGCTTGCGGGCAGGCTTGCAGCCGACGACTGCCAACAGGTTCTGTGTGTCGTGAACCTGAAGCGTCATGCGCTGCTGCTGTTTCAGAAGCTCCGCGCGCGTGGCGTGCCGGAGGAAGGGCTGTTCCACCTTTCGACGAACATGTGTCCAGCACACCGGCGGGTCGTGCTCTGGTGCATACACCGCAGGCTGCGCGCAGGCAAGCCTTGCCGTCTTGTTTCGACTCAGTGCGTTGAGGCTGGCGTGGACATTGACTTCCCGATTGCCTATCGGGCATGGGGTCCTCTGGACAGCATCGCACAGGTCGCCGGCCGCTGCAACCGGAACGGCAGGCTGCGACAGCTTGGCTCCGTCCGCGTTTTCGTGCCCGAGGATGACTCGTACCCGCCCAAAGGCTACAGGCAGGCTGCGGACATTGCGCGAGTGCTGTTCAAGTGCAAGGCAGCCGAACTCGACATTGACGACCCAACGCTCTTCATGGAGTACTATCGGCAGCTCTACTCGATTGCCCAACCGCAGAACAGGAATGAGGCGCTGCGTGATGCTATCGACCGGCAGGACTTCGTGATGGTCGCAGAGTTGTTTCGTCTAATTCCCGACGCCAGCATCAACGTCCTCGTGCCGTACGACGCCAAAGCGTACGCGGAACTTGCCGAGAGCGTGCAGCGCGACGGCATCAGTCGCGACTGGATACACGCGGCACGACCCTACACAATCGGTGTATACCGACCTAAGCCCGGTGCGCCGATTGCTCGCTGGCTTGAACCGGTCAAGACCGTTGCCACACGCCGGGCTGAAGATTGGTTCATCTACTTGAGAGCAGAGCATTATGACCGCAAGACCGGCCTGACCCCGCCCGAGTCATTGGAGTTCCTGAATGGCTAAGCGGGGTTGAGACCAGAAGAGGAGGAACGATGCAACCGAAAGACCAGGCGCTGGATGTCTGGGGTGAGTTCGCCTGCTTCACGAGGCCCGAGTTCAAGGTGGAGCGCTTCAGCTATCCGGTGCCGACCCCTTCGGCGGTACGCGGCATCTATGATGCCATCTACTGCAAGCCGAAGGAATTCCGCTGGCAGGTGACCAGTATTGAGATACTCTCGTCGCCTGCCTACATCGCCCTGCGCCGCAACGAGGTGAAGGACAAAGTCGATGTCAACGCAGTGGACAGGTGGATTCAGGGTGATGGCGAACCTGCGCCAATCTGGGCTGACGGTGTCCCCAAGGAACTCCGTACGGACATGAAGGGACGAACTCAGCGTCAGACGACGGCGCTTCGGAACGTGCGGTATCGTCTGCACGCGGAGATTCGGCCATGGCCGGGGTTCGAAGGCAAGCTGCAAGGCATTGAAGAGCAGTTCCGACGCCGGGCGCGGTCCGGGAAGTGTATCTACCAGCCCTGCTTCGGCTGCCGCGAGTTCCCGGCTTACTTCGAGCTGGTTGAGGTCGGCGCTCCTCCGTCGCAGCCCGTGGACTGGACTCAGGATGTGGGGTTGATGCTCTACGATGTCTTTGACCTCTCGCGCCCCGGCTCGCCGCTTGTGACGCCACGGGATGCCCCGAGCATCAGCCTGTTCCGTGCCAGAGTGGAACATGGTATCATGGCGGTCCCGCCCTACGAGGATGCTCTGCGCGCGCCAATGGCCCCAGATGGAGGTGCCCATGCTTGAGTTGCTGGCGGAGTATGCGCACAGGAACGAACTGCCGGGTCCTGGGTTCATGCCCAAGACCGTGCGCTGGGCGATAGTCTGTGATGCCAATGGGCGCTTTCAGGAGGTCGTCGAACTTGGCGACGTAGGACAGCCGCGAAATCGGGGGCAGGCGTTCCCGCGATGTCCCGACCTGTCGGAAGCAGAGATAAAGTCCGGCGGCGTGGTCAGGAGTCACTTCTTGGTCGATGCTGCCCAGGTCGTCGCGCTGTATGGTGAGGAGGCCGCTGACGCCAGGGTGATGGCTAAACATCAGTTCTTCGTGGACCTCCTGAGTCAGGCAAGCGAGGCGGAGCCTGGGCTGAGCGCTGCCGCGCGATTGCTGGCAGACGACAAGGCGCTAGACTCTGTCCGCAGGAGGTTCAAAGAACACCAAGTCAGGCCAACGGAGAAAGTGACGCTCTGCATCGACGGGGCGTTTCCCGTGAAGTCAGATGCCTGGCACACTTGGTGGCAGTCCTTCCGGCAACGAATAGCGCCTGAGGGCCATCTTGGTGAACGTACGATGGTCTGCCTCGTGACCGGCAAGCCGGTAAGGCCACCGACGACGCACCCCAAAGTCGTGGGGCTGAACGATGTCGGTGGCCTCTCAATGGGCACGGTACTTGTCGGGTTCGACAAGGATTCATTCGGCTCGTATGGGCTGAAGCAGTCCGAGAACGCGGCCGTGTCCGAGGCGGCCGCGTACGATTACCGTGCTGCGCTCAATGAGCTGATTGCCAACCACAGCCGCCGCCTGGCCGGAGCAAAGGTCGTCCATTGGTTCAAGGCCAAAGTGAAGGACGAAGAAGACCCACTGGCGTGGCTTGAGGAGCCGCCGGAGGTCGAGGAACGTGCAGCACAGCACCTTGCACGGGAACTATTGGAGAGCATCGCCAACGGGAAGCGACAGGGCCTGCCGGACAATTACTACTACGCGCTCACTCTGTCTGGTGCGGGCGGGCGCGTCATGGTACGCGACTGGATGGAAGGACCGTTCGAAGAACTGGTTGCCAACATCGGGCACTGGTTCGACGACCTGTCCATCGTCCACCGCGATGGCGGTCGGCTTGCTCCTGACCCGGCCTTCAGGTTCGTCCTGCGGTCGACAGTCTTCGGCCGCACCGACAGAGACAAGGACAAGAATCTCCCGTCGCCGTTCGTCGCGAAGATGTGGCGCGTGGCGGTCCGCCGTGAGCCAATTCCTCAGACTGCCATGGCAAAGGCACTCGCCCGTACCAAGGTGGACATCATCGGAGACGAACCGTTCAGTCATGCCCGTATGGGTTTGATGAAGGCATATCACACAAGGAGTTCAAGAGAGGATGGAGGATACATGAAGTCATACCTGAATGAAGAACACCCGGCCCCGGCGTATCACTGCGGCCGGATGATGGCCGTGCTGGCCAAACTCCAGCAGGCTGCACTGGGTGACGTTGGCGCCGGCGTCGTGCAGCGGTACTACGCTGCCGCGTCGGCCACACCGGCGCTGGTGCTCGGCAGGCTCGTTCGAGGCGGCCAGTTTCACCTGAACAAGCTGGATCCCGGTCTTGCGCACTGGTACGAGGAGAAGCTCGGCAGCATCAACGTGGCGCTTCGGGATAACTACCCGGTAACGCTGACCCTCGAAGAGCAGAGTCTGTTCGCCCTCGGCTACTACCAACAGTGGGTGGATTTGAGAACAAGGAAGTCCGATGACAGCAAGAAGGAGGCATAAGCCATGAGTGAGATAATCAAGAACCGCTACGAGTTCCTGTTTCTGTTTGACTGTGAGAATGGCAATCCCAACGGCGACCCGGATTCCGGCAACGCCCCGCGCGTTGACCCGCAGGACATGCGCGGGCTGGTGTCCGACGTCGCCCAGAAGCGCCGCGTCCGCAACTACGTCCAGATGGCCAAAGGGAACAAGATGCCGCACGCCATCTTCGTCGAGCACGCCACCAACCTCGACCGGCGCATCATGGAGGCGCACGAGCAGACTGGTGGTGTTGAAGAAGATGCCGGTAAGGACAAAGTGGAGAAGGCCCGTGCCTGGATGTGCAAGAGCTTCTACGACGTGCGGGCTTTCGGCGCCGTGATGTCGGTCGGCCTCAATGCAGGCCAGGTACGTGGACCGGTGCAGTTCTCCTTTGCTCGGTCGCTTGACCCGGTGCTGCCGCTGGACGTTTCGATTACTCGCATGGCAGTGGCGGAGGACGTCAAGGGCGCGAAATCCAGCAAGGACTACGAGAAGTGGGAAGCCGAGCAGCCCGAGGACCAGCTCCGAACGATGGGCCGGAAGTCGTTGATTCCCTACGGCCTCTACGTCGGCAAGGGATTCATCAGCGCGCACTTGGCCGAGGGAACCGGCTTCTCGGAGGACGACCTGAAGCTGTTCTGGGAAGCGTTGCTGAATATGTACGAGCACGACCGTTCCGCCAGTAAGGGTCTGATGTCGGTGCGCGAGGTGTTCGTGTTCAAGCACGTCGGAACCGATGACGGCAATGCCGAGCAACGGAAGCAGCAGGCGATTCTCGGCTGCGCACCTGCGCACAAGCTCTTTGACCTCGTGAAAGTGCAGAAGAAGACCGGGGTCGAAGCGCCGCGCAAGTATGAGGACTACACCGTCGCGTTCGACAAGGCCGGGTTGCCCAAAGGCGTCGAAGTTTCGTTCCTCGTCGCGGGCACAACCGGCTACCCGAAGCCGGGCGCGTAGAGACCGTTGACCACCCGCGACTGATAGCGTGTACGACGAAGACGACCTGCTGCCCGTGTCAGCACTTCAGGACATCACGTTCTGCGAACGTAGGTGCGCCCTGAGGCACATCGAGCGCCACTGGGAAGAGAACGTCGCGACCATCGAGGGGCAGAACTTCCACGAGCGTTCGCATGATGCCGGGACCGAGTCGCGGGGTGATGTTCGGGCCGCACGCGGCTTGCTGCTGCGGTCGCTGCGCCTTGGGCTGTCAGGTAAGACCGACGTGGTCGAGTTCCATCTTCTGGCCGATGGCGAACCGGAGGCGTCGGGTGCAACTTTGCCCGGCGTCTCCGGCCGCTGGCGGCCGTTCCCGGTGGAGTACAAGCGCGGCAGGCTGCGGCACGAACGGAGCTACGAGGTCCAGCTTTGTGCGCAGGCGCTATGCCTTGAGGAGATGCTCAGTGTCTCCGTGCCCGATGGTGCGCTGTTCTACGGCAAGACCGCGCGCAGGCAGCCGGTGACGTTCGACGAGGAGCTTCGCCGCGACACCGAGTCCGCTGCCGCGCGACTGCACGAGCTGTTCCGTGCGGGCGTGACCCCGAAAGCCGTGTTCATGAAGAACAAGTGCCGTCAGTGTTCGCTGGTCGAGCGATGTATCCCGGAGGTTTCGGACGGCAAGGCTCGCGTCAGTGGATACCTCAAGCGGGCCACCAGCGTCGATGAGTCGCCGCTGCCCTCTCCCTTGATGAGAGAGGGAAAGGGTGAGGGTGTGTGAGACAACATCTGAACACGCTGTTCGTCACCACTCAGGGTGCGTATCTCAGCCGAGAAGGCGAGACTGTGCTTGTTCGGGTGGAGCACGAGACGAAACTGAAGGTGCCGATTCACACACTGGGCAGCATCGTCTGCTTCGGTCAGGTCATGTGCAGCCCGCCGCTGATGGGGTTGTGCGGCGAGCGGAACGTGCTCATCTCATTCCACAGCGAGCATGGAAAGTTCCTTGGACGGGTGCAGGGGCCGGTGTCGGGCAACGTGCTGCTGCGGCGCGCCCAGTACCGGTGGGCCGATGATGCGGCCGTCACTGCGGCCATCGCCCGCTCTGTCGTTACCGGCAAGGTGGCGAACTGCCGGACGGTTCTGCAGAGAGCAGTGCGCGACCACGCTGACTGCTTAGGTGCGTCAGCCTTGACCACGGCCGCCGGTGTCCTGGCGCGGCAACTGGCCGGTTTGCAGGCGACCCAACCGCTGGACATCGTTCGCGGGCTGGAGGGAGAAGCCGCCCGGACGTACTTCGGTGTCTTCGACCACCTGATTGTGTCACAGAAGGAGTGCTTCTACTTCCGCGAGCGCAGCCGCCGGCCGCCGCTGGATTCCATGAACGCACTGCTGTCGTTCCTGTATGCGATGCTCGCCAACGACGTGACCTCGGCGCTGGAGTCGGTCGGGCTGGACCCGGCAGTCGGATTTCTGCACCGTGACCGGCCCGGCCGGCCCGGACTGGCGCTCGACCTGATGGAGGAGTTCCGGCCGGTGCTTGCCGACCGCGTGGCGCTGTCGCTCGTCAACCTCCAACAGGTGAAGGGTAACGGCTTCACGACAACCGAGACCGGCGCTGTGACGATGGACGACAAGACCAGGAAAGAAGTGCTGGTCGCGTGGCAGAAGCGCAAGACCGAGGAAGTGCAGCATCCGTTTCTGGGCGAGAAGGTCACGGTTGGCCTGCTGCCATACGTACAGGCGTTGCTGTTTGCCCGATATCTACGCGGCGACCTTGACGGGTATCCGCCGTACATCTGGAAATGAACGCACGTGTATTCTCTCTCACTTTGGGAGAGGGGAAGGGTGAGGGTAGTTGATATGCTTGTACTCGTGACCTATGACGTGAATACACTGGGCAAGCCCGGACAGAGACGATTGCGGCGCGTAGCCAAGACCTGCGAGGATTTCGGTCAACGGGTGCAGAAGTCGGTATTCGAGTGCCTCGTGGACCCGGCGCAGTGGGCAGAGTTGCGCGGGAAACTGACCAGCATCGTCAAGGAAGACGAAGACAGCTTGCGGTTCTACTTCCTGGGTGCGAACTGGAAGCCGCGCGTCGAGCATGTCGGGGCCAAGCCGGCGTACGACCCGCAGGGACCGTTGATTGTCTGAGGCTATGCGCGAACCCCAAGCTGTCGTCGGTTCCGCTATGGCTTCGCGCTGGCGGAATCTCCTTGGCCACACGGCTCTTGGCGAGATGCCTGGCCGCGTCGAGGTCCGGGCTGCGGAGGTTCGCGCAGAGGTTCGCGGGTCAGGCTGTTCAAGCTCCGCAGCCGCTTGACTTAGCTTGCATGACGTCGCGCCCCGCGCGGGCGCGTGGATTGAAACTTCACTTCGGCGGCAGTCGGCAG
>CAZQZR010000021.1:31084-32776 GCA_964597845.1 uncultured bacterium
GTCGCGCCCCGCGCGGGCGCGTGGATTGAAACTTCACTTCGGCGGCAGTCGGCAGGTTGACCTTGGTCGCGCCCCGCGCGGGCGCGTGGATTGAAACTTCTCCTCATGACCAAGCCCCAGCTCCGTCTCGTCGCGCCCCGCGCGGGCGCGTGGATTGAAACTCGGCGGTCATGGCTTTCTGCAGGGCCAGGGCGGTCGCGCCCCGCGCGGGCGCGTGGATTGAAACACGATGTCGCAACGGCAGTTGGGATGGAATGGGGTCGCGCCCCGCGCGGGCGCGTGGATTGAAACAACGTGTCAGCACTGATCGACAAGTGGTCGGATAGTCGCGCCCCGCGCGGGCGCGTGGATTGAAACCAGCAGGCAGGCTGGAGAACGATCTCCCACAACGTCGCGCCCCGCGCGGGCGCGTGGATTGAAACGGAGGGGTGGCCGATGTCGGCGTGGATGTGTCGTCGCGCCCCGCGCGGGCGCGTGGATTGAAACGGGAGCCTGCGGATATTCAACCGCGAGGCGACGGTCGCGCCCCGCGCGGGCGCGTGGATTGAAACGTGCGAGACGTGCCAGCACCGGGCGGTTGTGGTCGTCGCGCCCCGCGCGGGCGCGTGGATTGAAACACGACCGGTGAGGTGATTCTCCACATCGACGACGGTCGCGCCCCGCGCGGGCGCGTGGATTGAAACAGCGTAGCGCAGTCGCTGCACGACAAGTACGAGTCGTCGCGCCCCGCGCGGGCGCGTGGATTGAAACCCGGAACACACAGAGCCCTTCCTGAACGCCATTGTCGCGCCCCGCGCGGGCGCGTGGATTGAAACCTGTTCGGGTTGCTGCTCAGCGAGGTCGAGGAATGTCGCGCCCCGCGCGGGCGCGTGGATTGAAACAGGATGGAGCGAAAGTGTTTGTCTGAGACCGGAGGTCGCGCCCCGCGCGGGCGCGTGGATTGAAACCCGTTCCCTTCCGCCTTAACCTCAACCTCTCCCCGTCGCGCCCCGCGCGGGCGCGTGGATTGAAACCCGGCACGGTCGGTCGTTTCCGTGCCGTTACAGCCCGTCGCGCCCCGCGCGGGCGCGTGGATTGAAACACGGGGTTTGCCTTGTGCCGAACGGACACCCCGGTCGCGCCCCGCGCGGGCGCGTGGATTGAAACTCGATGGCCTCGGACTTCGCACGCTTCACGAGGGTCGCGCCCCGCGCGGGCGCGTGGATTGAAACTGCGAATCCGCGACGTACTAACAGACAGTGAAGGGTCGCGCCCCGCGCGGGCGCGTGGATTGAAACAGTACCACGCTACCACGTTCAAGCCGCAGCATCGTCGCGCCCCGCGCGGGCGCGTGGATTGAAACGCAGTCCGCGACGACAACCAAGACGACGCGCCCCGCGCGGGCGCGTGGATTGAAACGGTGAGGAGCTCGAGCTTCTTGCTCGAGTCCTGCGGTCGCGCCCCGCGCGGGCGCGTGGATTGAAACCCTGTCGAGGTGCTACCCCTCTCCACCAAATTCGTCGCGCCCCGCGCGGGCGCGTGGATTGAAACCTCTCATCGGAGAATACCCCGCAGTGCGTGTAGGTCGCGCCCCGCGCGGGCGCGTGGATTGAAACCCCATGCAGTCGATGAATGCCGCGAGGGACACTTCCCATATTTCTGAGCGATGTCAAGGCGCGGCATGACCGGATGGTCGAGTTGGTCGAGCGGATG
>CAZQZR010000022.1:0-32461 GCA_964597845.1 uncultured bacterium
ACAAGTACGGCGTCACCGGCGACTACGTGCGCGGCATCGAGGCGGTGCTCGCCGATGGCTCAATTATCCGCTACGGCGGCAAGCTCCACAAGAACGTCACCGGCTACGACTTAAACAAGCTCCTTATCGGCTCCGAAGGCACGCTCGGCATCATCACCGAAATCACCTTCAAGCTCGTCCCCAGACCCCGGTACCAGGTTGACGTACTGGTGCCGTTCGACCACCTCGCCCAGGGCGTTGAGCTCTGCCTGCGCGTCATCCGCGACAGCCGGCTCATGCCCGCGGTGGTCGAGTTCATCGAGCAGGGCGGGATTGCCGCATGCAACCAGGTTCTCGGGACCTGCCTGCCCTTTGCCGATGCCGCGGTCCAGGTGCTCATCGAGCTCGAAGGTAACGACCGGCAGCAGGTGTTGAACGAGTGCGTGCTGCTGGGTGAGACCGCAATGCAGCTCGGCGCGCGCGAGCCGCTTGTCGCCGACAATGCTACCGACCAGGAGCGACTCTGGACCGCCCGCCGCTCGATTGCCAAGACCCTGAAGCAGATTTACCCGCAAGTCACAGCCGAGGACGTCGTCGTGCCGCTGTCCGAGCTGCCTGCAACCGTGGAACTGGTCGCTGAGCTGCAGCGCAAGTACGGCGTTCCGATTGTACCTTTTGGTCACATCGGCGACGGCAACATCCACGTTGATATCTGCCGCACCATTGCCGACGAAGCCGAATGGCAGCGCGTCCGGTCGGCGGTAGTTGACGAACTGGTTGACTTCGTGCTGGCGCGGGGCGGTCAGATAACGGCCGAGCACGGCATCGGTTCGGCCAAACGCCACCTGATGAAACGGGCGCTCGGTGCCACCGAACTCGATGTCATGCGTCGCCTAAAACAGGCACTGGACCCGGACGGCATCCTGAACCCGGGGAAAGTGCTGCCGGAGCAGGAATAGGTCCAATAGGACCTATCCTGCCGAAATAGTGAATTAAGAATGGCGAATAGTGAAAGGCGAACGGGAAGTTGTGAATAGTGAGCCGTGAGAGACGGATTCGGATTTCACTATTTTCAATTCACTATTCACTACTCTCCTATGGCCGGGCGACTTTGGCGATTTTCCCGAGCTTCTTAAAGCTTGGGCCCTGCACAACTACCAAGTACAAACCATCGGCCAGTTCCCGACCTGCCTGATTCTTCCCCTCCCAGGCGCGTACCCGGTCTGCGCTCGCCTCGAACCGTCTGACCAGCGTGCCCGACAAAGTGTAGATGAGGACTTCCGGTGTCTGCCCGGCCGGGAAGTCGAGCACGAGGTTGCACGCACCGGCGAACGGCGCCGGCCGCGTGTAGGGCTCGGCCCAAGTCTTGACCGCGACATCGTGGAACTGACTTGCCATTGAGACGTTGCCGAACGAGTCGGTCGCGGTCACGAAGTAGTAGTAGCCAAGGGTGTCGTGCGGCACTCCGAACACCGCGGCAGTTGTGTCGGGAATGTCCGCCGCCGCCGTGCGCATGGTGTCAAACGCGTAGACCTTGATGTCGTCAAGAAACACACCCCATTCGTTCGTGGTGTCCGCGTCGCTGATGTAGCGGAATCGGAGAAAGAGGTCTTGGGTTGGGGGCAGCGGGTAGCGCCGCTCGTGCCACGACCGGTTGTCGCCATAGAGCGAGTCGAGCGCCTGCCATTTACCCCGAACCGGCGACCATTCGACGTAGCAGACGTTGCGACTGACACCCGCGGCGTCCAGGTCTAGGTCTTCCTTAGTCTTGTACCAGGCATAGAACGAAAGCAGCCCGCCTCCGGGTAGTCTCAGCGTATCGGCGCTCTCGATGAAGCTCTTCGATACCAAGCCTGAGAACAGCGACGTTGAGCCGGAATGGGCCTGCTGCGTGCTCGTGGTCCACCCGGGGGCAATCCAATTGGAGAGGTCGTCGCCGTAGTCGTTGAAGACCACTTCCGGCCGGGTTGCTTCGTAGAGGCTGTACCGTACCGGCGCGAGGTCGAAGCAGGAGTTCCACCAGAGCCGGGAATCGCTGCGGCTCCCCTGACGCACCTTCGTAATCGCGGGCTGCCCCGGTTTCACGTCATCGGTGCCGAAGTAACGGTTCAGGAACTGGGGCCAGCCCGACTCTCCGGCGAAGCCGAGGGTCATGTACGATGCGATGGAGTTCTTCAGCGCAAGGTAGTTGCCAGGGAACCAGATGGCGAGGCCGGACACATGCCCGAGGTCGGGGCCGTGCTCGCTGGCGATGACAGCGGAGCGAAACGAAGCAAGGAGGGAATCGGGGAGAGTGCCCGCGAGCAGTTCGAAGAAGTGAATGAGGTCGACATGGAAAGAGTTGCCCGGGATTGTCTGGACCGCGGCACGGGCGGCGCGCAGCTCCGCGTTCGATGCGCCGATACTGTCGCTTAGCGTGGTCTTCATCAGGCCAATCGCCCGGTCGAGCCCGCGCATGTCGAGGGCGGAGAGCGTAACCTGTTCGTTGGGGTACTGCTCTACGTAGTCGCGGCAGACGTCGGGGAGCAGCTCGGCTGGAGTACGGGTCGGCCGGCTTGTCAGCCGGTCCAGGAACTTGTCATAGGGCAGGCCGTTCCACGGGACCAGGGCTTCGGATGCGAGCACATAGTCGCAGTCGTCGCGGACTTCGGCCGCGACTTCAACCATGCCCATGAGGCAGGCGTCGAAGGCGAGGATTCTCGCCCGTTTGCCCAGGGACTGTTTCACGCCGGCCATCGCCTGCGCGAATTCCCCACCGGCGACACCCATCATGTGGGCATTCGACTCGTCTCTGAAGATGGCGCTGGCCCTGTAGCCAGAGTACCAGCCGTCGCCGTGGTCCCAGAGAATAAGGACGTAGTTGGTGGCCGGGTAGTGACGGCGGAGGAAGTCAGCGAAGCCGGCGAGAGTTGTGGGGTCGGCCATGTCTACTTCGCCGAGGTCGGCGATGGTGTCGGCGCCGTCTTTCTTGATGAAGTAGCGGTAGCAGCCGGGCCGGGGGTCGCGCGCCGCGCGGTCGACCTGGACCACGACGTTGACTTCCTCCGTGGAGCCCACCTGCTGCATCTCGGCGATGTCGATGTCCGCCTGGTCGCTCATGCCGTTGTCCGCGCACATGTACACGCCGACGGTCCATTGGGCGGCGGCCGCGGGAAGGAAAAGGACCGACAGAATCAGCAGCACCAAAGGCCGCAGGGGCACGGCGAACCGTGCCCCTGAAGCGTTACGTATGACCGTCAGCCTAGAATCCAACCGTGAGCTGCAATCGGTGTGTCGGTTTCAGGTACTGGAGGTAGCGGAAGGTATAGTCGAGGCCCAGGGTCAGCCCGTGCGTAGGTTTGGCGCGCGCGCCGAGCCCGGCCGAAAGCCCGGTAAGCCAGCCGATTTCCTGCTGATAGGAGTCGTCGGCGTTGAGGATGTAGCCGCCGCGCAGGAAGAATACGTCGGCCAGCCCGTACTCCAGACCGCAGTTCACCGTCTCGTTGATGTCCGAGGGGTGCGTGATGTCGATGTCCACGGTGAGGCGGGAACCTTTGGTCGGCTCCGGGGCTTCGATGATGTCGTAGGCGATACCGAAACGGAAGGAAGTAGGCAGCCCCACCGGCGTGGTGCTGTAGGAGCCTTGGATCTGGCTCGGGCCGGAGTCAGGCCAGCCGAAGCCGTAGTCAAGCTCCCGCCCGCTGAAGCTGAGCTGGGTGCCGTAGTTGGTGACCGCGGCGCCGATGCGGAGCGACTTGAAACCGGTGTTGTAGAAGAGACCGACATCGAAGCCAACCGCCGAGGCGGACATATCCCAGATAGTCTGCTGGATGGCCTTGGCCGTGAAGCCGAAAGAGAGCTTGTCGGTGATGATGCGGGCGTAGCTGACCGCGAAGGCCATGTCCGACGCGCCGAAGAAGAGGCCGGTGCCTTCGTCTTCGCGTTGGTTGGTGTAGGGATTATCAATCGTGGTCTGTTCGATGTCGCCCATAGTCAGCGCGGTGACGTTGAAAGCGATCGTGCCGAAGTTGACTATCGGCAGGACGATGGCGAGGTTCTCGTGGCTGACGTCGGCAATCCAATCCACGTGGTTGAGCTGAACCTGACGGCCGACCCGGGCCAGTCCGGCCGGGTTGAAGTAGGCGGCCGAGGCGTCATCGGCAATGGCGACAAAGGCGTCGCCCATCGCGGTGGACCGGCCAACCCCGATTTTGAGGAATGCGGCTCCGGTGGTGCCGACTTTGGAAAACGCCGCCTGGGCCGGAGAGACGATCGCCACGGACGCCAGGAGCGCCAAGGTCAGAATGAACGTGATGCTGTGTTTCATGGCTGCCTCCCCTAGTATATGAAGACCAGTTTGCCGATCGCTTCGCCCACCGGCGACTCGACGTGGTAGATGTACACGCCCGAGGCGATGAGCTGGCCTGAGATAGCGGTGCCGGTACTGCCCGGTGATTCGTTGGTGAAATCCCAGGTTTCGGTTCCGCCCTGATCGAGCGGCCGGGTCTGCGTATCTTTGTGTTTGATAACCTTGACAAGGTCGCCGGCCAGGGTGAAGATGCGGATCGTGCATTCGCTGGGGAGATGGGTGAACTTGACGTTGCGTTGCGCCGATGTCTTCTCCCAGGAATTGAAGACGATGTAGGGGTTGGGCACGACCTTGACGTTGAGCTTGTAGGTAGTGTCGGTCCGCGACATGCCCGGCGTTGATACGGCGTGGTACACGTTATAGAAGGGGGCCGTGCCTTCCGCCTTGTGGCCCAGTACCTCCCACGTGTCGCCGTCGGTAATTGCTGATAACAACGTCGTCAGGCTGTCGCCGGACGGCTTGAACCGAATGTAGCCGCCGCAGATGTAGATGTTCGCGGCTTGCCCGGTCAAGATGTCGCTGGGGCTCTTGAAGGACTTGTTCACAAAGCACCAGCCGTTGGCCTTCGACGACGGCATCACATTCTCGGTCCAAACCGTCGTGGGTACTTCGACGCCGCCGTGGGTGACGTCGAGCACTTTCGCGGTCATGTGGCCGGACGCCGCGGTCCAGACTATCCTGTAGTCGGAGCCACGGAATGCCCAGCCCGTATTCGGGGCAGTGCCTGGTCTGGCCCCCACCGATTCGGCCGGGTATTGAGCCGCGTGGATGACGTACGCCGAATCGAAGGCCTGCGTCGGTACGGCGAGATGCAGGCTGCAGCTCAGCGCCAGGCCGTTGAATACCGGCAGCGCGCGGGTGAGCCTGTTGCCTACAGTGTAGCTGAACGATGTCGTCTCAATGACCACGCTGTCGTTGCGCAGGTCGGTCAGGACGTACCGATAGACCGACCTGGTCGCGCCGCCGCCGAAGCCCGGCTCGAGGAACCGCAGTTCGTACATGTCGGCCGTCACCTGCGCCGGCACTACGACGTCGGCCATCCACTTCATGCCCGGCTGGGTCGTGTCGCCGACCGCAGTGATAACGTTAGTCGTCGGCATGACATAGTTGGCCGCATCCCAGCGAGGCACGGTCGAGAAGTTGGACACCAGGCCGGAGCGCAGGATGAGCGTGTCCCATTCAAGCGGGGTCCGGTGCAGTGAATCCCACACGGTTGTCTGGAAGTTCCAGTCGTAGGCCGTGACGCAGTAGTAGTAGGTAAAGCCGTTGGTCACGTTGCTGTCGCACAAGTTGTAGAAGAGACCGGAATCGGTCGCCTTTATCCAGAGGCTCTCCGGCACACTGGCTGAGTCCCCGCCCGGGTAGTAGGTGAACGTGACGGAGTCGGCCAAGTCGCACTGAGCGAGAATCCCCCAGTCGCTGCCGTTTGTCGACTTGTAGACGACGTAGCCCTGGAAGTCGTAGCCCTTGTACATCGGGTCCCAGCCCGGCTTGGTCGTGTCGCTCGCGACCTTGAGCCAGTACGGGTCCGCCGTCACTTCCGGCAGGTTGTCCCAGACAATCCGGACCTGGTTGTCACCCGGCACCAGCGTGAGGTTCGGCGACAGCGGCGGCCCGGGCAGAAGCCAGCCCTGGTCGTAGATGAACTGTGCCTGGTTGGCAATCTTGGCCAGGTGGACGAGCGAGTCAATCGTCCGACTCGCCCATGCCTGACCCGGCCCGCCGAACGGCGCGCCGATGCAGGCGATGACCAGCCTTTCCATCTGGCCCGGGGCCAGCGTGAACGGGCCTGAGCACTGGACGAACCGCTTGTCGCCCCCGGTTAGGTCAATCGAGTCGTACGGGTTGTAGACGCCGGTCCGGTAGTCGAACCCGGCCATCGTCAGGTACTGGGCCGCGTCAGTCACCGGGTCGATGTCAATCGTGAACTTCTTGAATGCGGTCATGCCCAGGGGTTTGCCGGTGGGGCCGCTGGTGTCGCGCGGGCTCTCGAGGAACTTGTAGGCAAATACGCCCGGGGTACCTTCCTCCCAGACCGAGCTCGGGTTTTCCTGGTTGTTCCCATCGCCGACGTAGCCGACGTTCCTCACCGTGTCCGCTCCCGGCACGTATTTATTGAGCAGCAGACCGACCATGTCGTCGGCGTTGGTGCCGGTCTCGTTGCCGACGTCTGGGTCGCACACCGCGCCCATGATGCAGTTCTTCAGCGTATCGGTGCCCGCGTTGCGGACGTGGTAAATGATGAAGAAGATGTCCTGGTTCGACGGGTAGTTCCATGCGTAGACCGTCTGGTAGACGTTGATGAACTGCGGCTTGCCTGGCGAGATGTGGTTCTCGGGCATGACGTCCGAGTACGCGCACCACATGTCCATCAGGGAGAAGTTCTCCTTGGGCACCAGACTGTCGAGTTCCGGCGCGGTCACCCAGCGGTCGCGGGGCGCGGGCGGCCAGTCGGTCGGGTAGACGAAAATCCGGTCATCAGGGCTGCCCGAGCCGTCCTCAACGTGCTCGACTGTAACCGGCGACATCTCGGTGCCGCCGGAGTTCGGGTTGTAGCCGAAGGTGACGAGCGTATCCATCTTGGTCGGGTCGCCGGCCCGCGCCTTGAGCGAGCCGAACCAGAGCCCGGCGCCGAAGATGTAGCAGTTGTGGAGCGGCTGGGGCCAGGCGCCGCCGGCCACGCCGTTGCCAACGGAGTTGTCGTAGCCGTACCGCCCGTCGTTGTAGAACGGGCACTTCCACTTATTGATGTTCAGCCACTCCTTGTCGTAGAGGCGCTGGCCGGACGGCGGGGGCGTGGCGCTGCGCGCCCAGACCAGGCCGGTCGCCGCCATCGCCAGCAGCACGAGGAGCAGCCCGGCGGTCTGCGACTTGCGATTGGTGTTTGATGATTTCATGGTTGCTCCTTAAAACGACAGGCTGAGGCCGACCTTGATCTTGCGCGGCGGTCCGTAGTAGGTCGGATAGTTGTTGGCGTCGGTGTAGGCCCGCAGGTAAGACGCGTACATCTCCATGTAGGACAGGTAACCGTCGTGGTCGTAGTCGCGCGCTGGATGGTAGGCGGCATCACCGAAGCGTACGTAGTTGGCATCCGAAGGCTGTTTGAACTGATCGGGCGTTATCACGCGGCCGGTGTAGTCGGGCTTGCCGGTCGCGTCAAACACGTCGGTGATGATTTCCGAGTTCAGCACGTTCGTGATGTCGCAGTTGATCGAGAGCGACAAGCCGGCGATGGTGAAGTCCTTGCTCAGGCGGCTGTCGAGGGTGTACGAGCCCGGTAGCCGCCCCGAGTTGGACAGGCCGATCTGGTTGCCCTTCTGGTCGGTCGGCGTGTACGGCAAACCCGAACCGTAATTGAACACGCCCGACACATCGAAGTCCCGCATCGGCACGAACCCGAAGTCGGGCGGGAACGAGAACGCCAGGTCTCCGTGGAACGCGTGGCGCTGGTCCTGGTCGAGGAAGTAGTCAAGCTGCCGCGGCGTTGAACTCTGGTACTGAGTCTCGGCGGTTGAGGCGGTGCCCTTGGCAATCTGGAACGTGTAGCCGAGCCGGCTTGACCAGTACTGGTTGAGCGTCTTGCTCACCGTCGCCTCAAACCCCTGGATGCGCGCGTACTCGACGTTGTAGTACATCGTGTACGGCTGGGGCAGCGCGTGAACGGTCCGGACGCCGGACAGGTCGAATACGTCCTTGTAGAACGCGGTCACGTCGAACTCGAAGAGGTCCGATAGCTGGGCGTCAAACCCCATCTCGTAGGCGATAGTCTTCTCTGCGCCCATGTCGGCATTGCCGACGATGACGTTGCCGCGGCTGCGGAGCTCGGCGGCGGTCCGGTCGGCGTAAGCGTACAAATCGGAGAACGACGGATTCTTGTAGAAGTGACCGTAAGAAAAGCGGAACTTGATCCGCTCGGTAATCGGGTAGGAAAGGCCGAGGCGCGGGGCCAGCCGGTACTTGGCCGGCACCACCAGCATCGAATCCGAAATCTCCTGCCGCGCACCAAGGCTTTCCGGGAACGCCCGCACACTCGCCTTCGAGTCGAGATAGTCGAGCCGGATCCCGGCCCGCACCACGAGGTCCTCGAAATCGGCCCGGTCCTGCAGGTACCCGGCCACAACCAGCGGCTTGTAGTTGTACGCGTCCCAGAACGGGTTCATGTCCCAGGGCAACGAGTTTTCGTAAATCGAGAGCGAATAGCTGGTCACGTCAATGCCCGTCTTGATTTCGTGAATCTTCGACACGGTATGGGTCAGATCGAGCTTGCCCAGCACCTGGTCGGTCGCGCGATAGTGCCAGGTCCGGTTATCGCCCTCGGTAACGAACAGCCCGGCTACACCCCACGGGTTGTCGATCAACTGGTACGCGGATGCGAAGTTCTTCTTGCCCGGATGCGCGTAGACCGTGTCCCCGCTCGGGGAGAGCCAGTACGACCGGTACAGCGCAAGCACCGCGTCGCGCTTCGACAGCCCCTCCGGGTTCTTGAACACCCAGTCCTCGGCGCGGAAGATGTACCGATTCCAGATGCCGGCGTTCCGGAGCATGCCCCAGAACCCGGTCGTGTCGGCCGCCTCAGCGTCGAAGTTGCGGACGGTCCGCATCAGCGATGTCGAGAATACCCCGATCTTTGCCTCGTAGACCGTGGTCGGCGAAAGCAGGTGGTTGACGGTGAAATTCGCCTTGTACGATCGGACCCGGTTCGCGTAGAGCGAGGCCAGGTCGTACTTGTAGGCGTTCCCCCAGCTCTGCCACTGATAATTCGAGTGGTAACCGTCAACGGTGAACTTCAGCCCCTCCCTGGTCAGGAAGAACTCCTTCGGCATCTGCATCGTCAGTTTCCCCTCGAGCGCGTACTCGCCGCGAGGTGAGTCGATCTTGTAGCGGACCCCGGCGTCATCGTCGGTCTTGAAGTACTCGGTTGAAAGGAAGTAGCGCAGCCGGTTCCATATCGGCGTCGGCCCGCCCAGCGAAAACGTCAGACGGTTATAGCCGTAGTTGTAGCCGGTGCTCGCGGGAAAGAAATCGTCGGTCGTGTAACCGAACCGGCCGGTCGTCCTGGAGCCACCCTCCTTGGTCACGGCCTTGATGATGCCGGACATGGCGGAACCGTACTCGGCGTCAAACCCGCCGGTGATGACGACCACCGACTGCAGAGCGTCGGTCGTCGGCTTCGGCGACGACCACAGCGTGCCGACCAGGGCGTCCTGCGCGGCCACGCCGTCAACGAGGTAGGATACGTCGTCGAACCGGCCGCCGCGGATGTGGGTCCAGCCGCCGCCGCGGCTCTGGGTCACGCCCGCCTGCATGCCGACCAGCTCGGAAAGCTGGGTCACCGGCAGTCGTTTGAAGTCCTCGCTCGTGATGTACCGCTCCACCGACACCGCTGCCCGGTTGACGGGATGCCACTTCTCGGCGGTCACCTCGACAACGTTCTTCATTTCTATCACCGTCACCGACAACTTGAAATCGACGGTCACCTTGTTGTCCTGGATCACCTGCACGCCGGTCACCTTCTGATCATTGTAGCCCATCGTGGTCGCCGTCACCGTGTAAGCACCCGGCGGCACGTTGATAATCTGGTACTGACCATTCACGTCGGTCGCGTTGCCGAGTTCGGTCTCATCCACGACGACGCTCGCACCGACCAATGCCTCCCCGGTCTTCTTGTCGGTTACCCGGCCGGAAACCGTGCCGGTGTTCGCCGCCAGCGCAATCCCAGCCAGCATGAGTCCTATCAGTCCTATCCGTCCGATTCCTTTCACTGTGCACCTCCCACAACCCGAATCGGCACGCCCCAGACGGTCGCGGTGTAGTCTCCATCGTTCTCCCAAAGCACCCTCACGGGGATGTGCTCTACCGATAACCGGTAGATCCCGGGGCTCAGTGAATCGAACTTCACCGTATCGCTGGATTCGTAGCGCCGTCCGTTGAAGTAAAGGTAATGGTAAGCGTCGCCCTCGCCCGCGGACACCGTCAGGTTCGACACCATCACCCAGTCGCCGACCGCATACGTCAACAACTGGTCGTCGACCGAGTAGAACCGCTGAATCCCGTACTGCGTGGTATCCGGCCGCAGGTTCACGGTGTCCACCCGGTCATTTGCGCTCTTCAGGTAGAAATAGAAGATGTGAGGCGCGTCTTCCAGCCCGGGCGCGTAGAACCGCCCCCCGCCTGCCATCTTCCAGAGCACCCACTCCCCATTCACCTTCTTGAGCACGCACCCATCGATCGACGATCCGTCGATGCGCTTCTCAATCACCGTATCACGCGGCGTCATCACGCTCGAGTAGTACGGCAACCGGAGAGTCTCAGCCGGCGGCACGATAATCAGCGATTCGCGCAAGGAGTCGGACATTTCCCACGCGTGCATCCGCAACACCCCCGGAATCGTCTCGGCCAGGGCCACCGTGCACGTTGTCTCCTGCTCCAGAGTATCCAACCCGGCGATGAACGTGTACTTCACCGAGTCCGAGTAGAACACATGCTCGAGCTGATTCAACCGGAACCGCTGCTTGAACGGATTCCCCAGCAACTCCTTCGGGAGAATCTTGTACGTGGAACCCGGCAAAACCGTATCACAGAGCGTCATCGCCAGCTCTGCCAGCCCGGTTTTGAAGTAGTCCTTGTTTGCCTCAATCACCGACTTGATTCCTGCCGAATCATCCTTCGTCGGCTCCCAGAAACTCTCCGGCGGCGTCCGCCCGCAGCCGAAAAACACCAGGCACAGCGCAACGGCAAGCGCCGCTCCGGCCAGCCGCCGGCGACCGCTCTGAACACTACACACACTCATCCTGCCTCCTTTGATCTCACTGGGGCTATCCCCGGGCGGGGACCGCCCCCGAGGTTTTTTCCGAGCACCGCTCCAATGGAACCCGGTCAGAGCCCATCGGCCCTGGTGCCGCTCGCCCGGCGGCGGCTACCGAGTCCCCTCAAAAGACAGTCTAGTTGGCAACCCGCAAGCTGTCAACGAGGCAGCCGACGCCCGGCGCCGGTAGTGACGCCACTGCGACAGTGGCTGCTGCCTCAGCCCGTCATGGGCACGAGTCACGGAGAACTTTAGGCCGGAAAACCCGGCTGTCAAGCGGAGCACGGTTTCCCGCAAGCCGGAGCAGGAGTCCGCCGCCAGGGCACAGGGACACGAAATCGCTTGTCGTGTCACCGGGACGACCTCGCCGGGATTGCCCCGGCGTCCAGGACTCGCTGCGCCTCGAGCTTCAGATAGTCTGAGAGGTCCTTGACCCGTTGGGACGCGAGGAGTTGAGTCAGCTCCGGGTCTTCGCCGTCCACTACCCATCGCTTCAGGAAGACTCGCGCTACCGCCGGCTTGGCACAGGCCTCCCTGGCTAACTGCTGCGCCTGGCCATACGCTTCCGTCTTTCCGTGGTCGAGGTACAGCCTCAGATGGCAGATCAACAGGTTGCTCGGGATTCGTGTGAACTCCTCCTCGACCAGGCCCGATTCCGTGACCAGCCGCTTCGCATCGAGGCAAAGCTCAATCGCCTTCTGCAACGCAGGCTGGGAAAAACCGCCCTGGACGTACTCCACTTGGGCGAGACTCAGGCGGGCCGAGACCTGGTCGATCTTCTCGCCGACCTTGATATCCGCGGCATCCGTGCGGCCCCGAACGTCAACTGCGATGACCTTCTGGTAGTAATTCTTGGCCTGCCGAAAGTGGTAGTCGGCTTGTTCCTCGCGACCAGCGCGCTGTTCCCCCACCGCCCGCGTAAACTCGGCAATGCCAAGTTGGTCCAGAAGCTTCAAGCGCTGCCGGGATTGCGGTGCCATCGCGAGCGCGGTCTCAAGAAAGTAGCGCGCAAGCGTGTATGGCTCCAGACCGCCGGGCGATGCGCCGGTGGCAAGGTCGGGCATCAACTCGCGAATCTCGGACACCTGCTTTTTCATCTCGGGGTTGAAACTCTCACATTGGGACAGGCGTCGGCCGATTCTGTCCCGCACCGTATCGGGGTCTTGCGCGCGCACGATGTCGAATCTCAGATCCTGATTGTTGGACCACGCGCGCAGTACTGACTGACCGAGGATGCTTATCACCCAGGACAGCCGTGAGCGCAGCGCGCGGATGTAGTGCTCAGTGGGCTCGTAGGCGATGGCTGTGGCCCATGACAGGCAAGTGGAGCACTCCGCGAGGTGCTCGCCGACCGCCAGGTAGGGAAATGGCTTGCCCTTGACTTTGGCCCAGTCAGCAATCAACGTCCTGACAAGGCTGCAGCTTTGGGAGCGAATCGCCGGGCTCTTCGACACACTTATCCTTTCTGCATGAGTCTAGCCCGGTGGGGCCTGTGCTTCGGTTCCCAGTTCCACGAGGCCCAGCTTCGCGGCCCAGTCTCTTGTAGCCTGGGGAAAGTGCTCCCCATGAACCGAATCGGTCTCGAGCCCGAACAGCCTTGCGCAGAATGCCCGTCCTTCAGCGCCCATCAGCCGGAGCGCCGCGAAGCGTCGCCGGACCGCGTCCCGATGCTTGTACACGACCCACTGGTTCCGGTGTACCTTCTGTCCGACGTCCGCGGCAGTCATGTCCTTGGACAGCAGCCAGATGATGTCGCCGTCTTCACCCATCTCTACCAGCCACTTGACCATACGATAGTGTCTGCCGGCTTCGTACGTACGCGCGACCCGCAGGAGTGTCTGGTTTACGCGTTCCATTGTCAGGCCGTAAAGCCGCGTCAGTTCAAAGCGAGAAAGGTTCCCTTCGTACCAGTTGTGGAACATCTGCTGTTCCACTTTCCGCCCGGCCACCTCCTCAGGCGGATGCGCCCGAGGATTCTCCGCTTCCGGACCAACTACGGTCAGCGCCTCCGGGCCGGCGAACACCGCAGTGCTCAGCTCGTCCTCCCTCAACGTCGCCGACTCCTCCGGAATGCTGTCGGTGTGGTAGGAATCCACCAGCGCCCGGTAGTACTCCTTGCCGAGGATCCGCAAAGCCGCGCGCAGGTACTGGTGGGGTGAATACTCCTCGAGGTGATCAAACAGGTTGCGGGCAAGGAACTCCATCGCGTGGTACAGAGCGGCTTCGTAGACATCGTTGTACTTCAGGCAGACGTCCAACCCATGTGCCTGCTTGGGGCCCGAAACGCGAATGGTCTCACCTCGCGCGAACTGGAGCAGCACCAGGTGAACCAACTCAATGAACTCCGAAGTCTCCGCTTCGCTCAAAGTCTCGCATGCAGCCTTGAGACCGCCGAAGGCAGTTTCGAGCGCAGTATAGGCGCTGCGCCGGTTCAGCTTGGCGATTCCGGCAATCACCCGGTCCATCTCGGCCACAAGCGACGACAGCGCGGCGCCTCCTGTGCTGCTCGATGGTTCCATGGTGCCTCGTCAGGCCATCAGAAAATGCCGCCTATCTCGGAACCAGCAGAAGATAGAACCAGTTCCAGGAAAAGAACCAGTTCCACCGGGGCACATCCCGCGAAACCTGCTGTTGCAGGACGGATCGTATCTCCCCGTGGCTGTGTCCAACGCTTTGTTCATCTGCCGTATCCCTGACCACGGTCCCGAAGTCGAGCCGTAGCTGGTCCGGGGTGTGATTGTAGCCGGCCGTGGACTGCGACTTCGATACGCCCAGGCTGCAGTTGGTCCTGGCTACTCCGGCGGCTTGAGCCGTAGCCAAGCCTGCCAGCAGGATTGTGACAAGAAAGACGGGAAAGAGCCTCTTGAACGTGCGCACTGTTCCTCCTCTGTGGTTATGCGCTGAGGCGCGATATGCGGTCAGTATGATCGGTTTCATACATAATTATATACTCTCCGATTGGAAAGGTGGCGCACCGCGCGCCTCGCCTCTCCCAGATACATTCTAGTCCCCGGCACTCCTGAGTCAACACGTCACGACCGCCCTGAATCCGATATTGAACCACAGAGTGCACAGAGTTCACCGAGGGTACGGGCCGGGTTCCTGGCTTCACCATCTCTGCGTTCTCTGTGGTCTCTGTGGTTGCGTCAATGTCGGTTCCAGGGGACCGGTCGTCCCGCAAGTGGCTGTAGCTTATTAAGGATGCAAACGCGTGGCCGGCTTGAGGCGACCCCGCGCATGAGACTGTTCAATCACATGCGGACATTCTGCTTCAGGCCTCGCCTGACCTCCGTCCTCACGTCTGCGCTCGATTGCTGATTCCTGACCCGAATCCAGTTCCCTCCGGCACAGGTCAAGCACAGCGCGGTTCAGAGCTTCCCGGAAAGCTCATCGGAAAGCTCCGCAGAAAGCTCGCTCGAAAGCTCGTTCAAGAGCTCATTTGAAAGCTCATTTCAAAGCACAATTCAAAGCTCGGCCAAAAGCTCACTTCAAAGCTTCTCGCAAAGCTCAGTTCAAAGCTCGCCAAAAAGCTTCTCGCAAAGCTCGTTTCAAAGCTTGGCTCAAAGCTCAGTCAAAAGCTCGGCTCAAAGCACATTTCAAACCTCGTTCAAGAGCTTGTTCGAAAGCAACCCCCAGGGCGGTCTCCAGTCCGTACCCCCCACGGGAGAATTGTGGTTCCAGCCGTGCCTGACCACTACATATAGATTATCGGGAACCGGCCGCTCGCGAGTCAGGAATCGCCTATTGTGTCGCCGTGATTCTGCGAGCGGATTGCCTGGGACACGTGGCACAGGTCGCTCGCGAGCGACGCCTACGACACGCTGCCCGGGACGCCGGAGCGGGAAAAAGCGCTACAGGACGCGCTCAAAGACCGGCCGGACCAGGAGTTCGCCCGTAAGTTCGCGGACCTCGCCCTCGACGGCCTCAACCGCCAACTCCGTCGCAAGTAGCGTCGGCAGGCAATTTCCCTGAATCCCCCAACCGGGGGACACGTGCACACGCTGCGACTAGAGGACACTGCGTCCTCGCTCGCCGTGTTGACTCATCCCCGGTTACGCCCTAGAATCTGGTCGTGAGCAATCCCGCAGTCAAGGTTTCAGTACGCAACGGGACCGTGATTATCCGGTTCCCGGCGAGACTACTGCGCGTACGGCCGTCCTCGCGCAGCCGCACCTACGCCAGCCGCCAGGCACTCAAGTCCGTGCGTGGCATGTGGAAGCGGCGCAAGCTGGATCCCCTCGCGTACCAGCATCAAGTCCGTGGCGAGTGGAACTGACCGCGGACCCGGCCTGACCTACCTGCTCGACACCAATAGCCTGATATACTATTTCCAGGGCGCGCCGCAGATGGACCTGGTATTCCGGCAGATTGAGCAGGGAGAAGCGCGGCCGGTGGTCTCAATCATCACCGAGATCGAGTTGCTCGGCTTCCCGCGGCTAACCCGTCAAGACGAAACCCGCATCGGGGCCCTTCTTTCGAGCTTTACGGTCGTGGCTATCGATGAGCGAATAGCCGGCCAAGCCGTGACCCTCAAACGGCGTCACGGTCTCAAGACCCCGGACGCTATCATCGCGGCCACTGCTCTGGTCGAGAACGCAATCCTTGTCACTCGCGATCAGGACATGCTGGACAAGGTGCCGGAGGTCCACTCGCTCAATCCCTTCGTCCGCTGACCGTAACCGCCGCGGCAGTCTCCAGTCCCGTTCCGACCCGCGAACCGCAACCTGCAAACCGGCACCTGGTAGCTCGCGCGCCCGCGTGTCTCCTTGACACGTGCGGCGTCGTATCTATTCTCTTCTCGTAATGGGCACACCTGCGCCCGACACCGCCAAACGTTTGATTGACGCGCGGGACGTGACCGCACTGTCGGACAGGGGCCGCGGAGGCCAAATGTCCGACATTTCGGATCGTGTCCCAAGCCCCGCCGACCGCAAGGTCTTCTTCTCCTGCGACTATCAGTCAGGGACTTGGGACTGGGGACTAGGGACCAGGGACCCGAACCCTAATACCCAACCCCTGGCCCCTAACCCTTCCTGCGCCGCGCTCGGCTCCGACGTGGACGAGACCCTTGACACAATTCTGGTCATAAATTGGGGAAGTGTCTCTCGTTCCCCCCGGAATTTCCCTGACGATGATTGAACCCACCCGCGAAGTCCGCAAGGCAATTGGCCTCTGGGCGGCCACCTCGATCGGCGTCGGCGGAATGATCGGGGCCGGCATCTTCTCGATTCTCGGAGTTGCCGGTGGGATCGCTGGAAATGCGCTCTACCTCAGCTTTATCATCGCCGGCGGCATCGCTCTCTTCAGCACCTATTCCTACGCCAAGCTCGGAGCCCGTTTCCCGTCTGCCGGCGGCCCGGTCGAGTTTCTTGTCAGAGGTTTCGGTGATGACGTGCTGAGCGGCGGTTTCAACCTGCTCCTTTGGTTCGGTTACGTATTCGCGCTCTCTCTCTACGCCCGCGCGTTCGGCAGCTACGCCGCGACCTTCCTGGGACCGAACGCATCCGGGCTGTGGGTCAATGCGTTCGGGACGGCCGCGGTCGTGCTCTTCACCATGCTGAACTTCGCCGGCGGCCGGGCGGTCGGCCGGTCCGAGCTGTTCATCGTGGTAACCAAGGTCGCCCTCCTGCTGCTGTTCGCCGGCATCGGGGTCTTCTTCGTGAAGCACGACCTGCTGGCCGTGTCGCACTGGCCGAAGACAACCAGCGTGCTGTATGGTGCGGCGGTCGTATTCCTTGCCTACGAGGGATTCGGGCTTGTCACCAACGCGGCTGAGGACATGCGCGATCCCCGGCGAACTCTGCCGCGGGCGCTGTACCTGAGTGTCCTGATCTCTGTCTTCATCTACGTCGCGGTCTCCCTCGTCGTCGTCGGCAACCTGCCGATCGCCCGGATCGTCGCGGCGAAGGACTATGCCCTTGCCGAGACAGCGCGTCCGTTCCTCGGCGCCATCGGGTTCAGGCTGGTTTCCATCACCGCGCTGTTCTCGACCGCCTCGGCGATCAACGCGACCCTGTACGGTGGTGCCAACGTCAGCTACCAGATTGCCCGCGACGGTCAACTGCCGGCCCTTTTCAACCGCAAGATCTGGGGAAGCGGGCTCGAGGGACTCGTCATCACCGGCGTCCTCGTAATCATCTGTTCGAACCTGCTGAACCTCGACGGCATAGCGATGCTGGGCAGCGCGGTATTCCTGCTCGTCTATGGTGCGGTCAGCGTGGCCCACCTCCGGCTCTGGCGCGAGACCGGCGCCCATCGGTTTGTTGTCTGGGCCGCAATCGCCAGTTGCGCTGTTGCGTTCGTCGTGCTCGCCTTCTACGAAGTCCAGCACGAACCGGCCACGCTGGTGGTCCTGGCGGCAGTCGTGGCCATCAGTTTCCTGTTCGAGTGGGGCTATCGAGCCCGGACCGGGCGCCGGCTGTACCCGCGCGACCCGGACTGCGGACCCGTGCCGGACGGAAGCCCGCAGGCCTCAAATGACTAGGGGAGAAACGGGGACACGGTACTTAATAGGTCTGTCAAGAGCTGTGGGTATGCCCCGGTCTCGATCCGACGTCGGTGACGGGCGAGGCTCACGCTCCATCATGGGCAGGATTCCAGGACTCGCGGACGGACGTGTCGAAAGGCAGACAGGACAGATGGCCAGCGGGACTGGAGCGTCGCCCGATTCCTTTGACGCGCTTCAGGCCAGAAATTCGGGAAGTGTCCCCCGGAGATACCGGAGCGGGGAGAAGGTACTGAGGACGCGCTCAAGACTGTGCGGGACCAAGAGCAGACCCGCAAGTTCGCCGACCTCGCCCTCGACGGCCTCGACCGCCAGCTCAGACGCAAGTAACCTTCTCGACACCCCCTCAGATTGCGAAGATGGTAGTGTTCCGGTCTCCCCGGTCGGAATTGGGGCGTGGGCGCGAAGCTCCGGGCTAATGCTGGAGGACGAGACGCGCAGTGGCGCGCTGCCCTGCTCCGTCACATCGGACGAAGTATGTTCCCGTCGGCAGTGTTCGACCAGCGTCGTCCTTGCCTTCCCAGAGGACGCACGATTCGGGGCCGATGGTGAGTGTGCGGACAAGCCGCCCCCCTGCATTGTAGACAAGCAGAGCCCGTCGCTCAGAGTCTGCGGTTGGGACCGAGAGTCGTATCCTTGTACTTCTGCGAAACGGGTTTGGCTCGCAGGACAATGAAGGAAACGCTCCGCGGGGCCGTCTTGACTTGGGCTCCGCAACGGCGACCCTGCCTAGCGAATCGGTCTTGATCAGATACGCATCTTCGCCACCCGCGCCGAAGGACCGTGTGTAGCCGGCGACGATGTAGCCACTGTCAGCGGTAAGCCTGATCGAGTACGCGCAGTCGTTCGAGTCGCCGCCGAAGGTTCTGGCCCAGCGTTCACGCCCACTGGAGTCGGTCGCAACGACATAGACGTCAACGGCACCTTCCCCGAAAGACTGGGTAGCGCCCGCGAGGACAAGGCCACCGTCGGGAGTCTCCTCGACCGAATAGCCGAAGTCGTTGTTCTCGCCACCGTAAGTGTTCGTCCAGCGCGTATTGCCATTCGCATCTGTCCTGACCAAATAGAAGTCAGCCTCGCCAGCCCCGAATGACCGCGTGGTGCCAACGATGACGTACCCGCCGTCAGCGACCTGCAAGACCGCATTGGCAATGTCGTAGCCGGTGCCGCCGTACGTCCTTGTCCACTCCGCGTCGCCATCCGCATCCGTCTTCACTGCATACAGATCGTCTTGGCTACCACAGCCGCCGACGACGATGTAGCCACCGTCGGCAGTCTGCCGGACTGACTTGCCCTCATCCATATAGCTGCCTCCGTATGTCCGGGTCCAGAGCGTGTCTCCGTTGGCGTCGGTTTTGAGGAGATAGAAGTCAGCGGAACCGGCGCCAAATGAACGTGTGAAGCCAGCGACGATGAAACCGCCATCAGTCGTCGGCTCGACGGACTCTGCAACGTCGAGACTGTCGCCGCCGTATCTCTTGGACCAGAGCACGTTGCCGCTGGCGTCGATTCTGACGAGATAGACATCAGTGGAAAAGTAGTCAGTGTAGCCGGCGACGATGAAATCTCCATCCGCTGTCTGTTGTACCGAACAGCCGAGGTCGTTCGCGTAGCCGCCGAGTGTTCTTGTCCAGAGCGTATCTCCTGCCACCGTTGTTCTAGCAATAAACAGCTGCTGAGCGCGGCCGAAGGAGCAGCTTGCACCAACTAATACGAAACCGCCGTCAGCAATCTGCTGGGCAGACAGGGCCCAATCGTTCTCAGCGCCACCGTATGTGCGTTCGAATCTAGCCTGGGCATGCGAAGAAGCTGGGAGCATGACCACAATCAAGACTGCCGTGAGTAGGGCTGATGCGAAGAGACTGCTACACGAGGCGGCCTTCAAAGGAACTGAGGTCATGGCCGGACTCTCAGCGGCGCGGGCGGGGGTGTCAAATGGCGTACGGAGCAGATGGCCGGGCGGAATTGGGGCACGCCGAGGGGTTCCCCAAGTCATCTATTCAGCCGACTCCCGCCCTGAGTCTTGGACGGTGTGCTTGCGCCACCTGCTCCAGATGCAGCGACAGATGTTCGTACGAACTCTCGAAAAGCACGGAGGGTCCCCGCGACTGACTCAGCCAGGGCGGTTAGTTGGGCGGAACTCACAACGTCTGCCGCCGCGAGCACGGACCTCACCAACTCTGTTGGCATCAGCAGACCCATCGCCCGTTCGCGGAGCAAGGCCAGATCACCGGCCGTGCAGTAGCGCACCGGAAGTGACACTGCCGATTCCAGTTTACGTAGTCGACTACCCAGTGTCTTGGACGGCGGTCCGCCCACGATGAGCACAGCCCGGAGAGGTGGTACGCCCTGTAGGCTTGTCCGTAGCACCTTGACGTATTCTGCGATGGCCCGTTCATCATCAACGGGCAAGCGATACGGACGTGCGCTGGTCTTGGCCTCAACGAGCACGGTCACCGGGTCAGGAGCGCCGCGGGACACACAGACCATGTCGATAGCGCGCCACCGGCGCCTCGTCCTGACCACAAAGAAACCTAGCGTTTGGAACAGGAGTGCGAGTTGGGTCTCGAATACGTCCTCGGCGTGTTTGGAACCAAACTGCCTGATGGCGTCAGCAGTCCGCTGCGATAGAGCATTCAGTGCTGCTGCGGACATTGGCGACGAAGGACCACCCGCGTCAGCTAGGGGGAGTGATCGACTTACGTGGTCGTGGTAGTTCGTCATTACTGCAGTACAGCATCGTAGTGCCGCGAACAGCGCCGCTGTTTGGCACGGGGATTGTGATGCTTCAGCCGCCTGTACCAGTCGACCCACGGCGTCGTCCATGGCGACCTCCGACAGGTCCATCGCCCGCCGGATCCACATCCGAGTGGTTGTGCACAGTACTACCGAGCCTAGAACGTGATTTAGGGCAACCACCACCTGCGCTGTGAGCCGAGCCAACCTATCAGGTTGGACAAGCCTCTCGTGCCATTCGCGGGGGCGCGCTATCTGCATCATCACGTTTGCGCCAGGAAATGGCGCGAAATCGATACGCTTGGATTTGATGAATGCATCGTGCAGCTCGGGCGCAACGTGGCAATAGTATGAAGTTAGGACCATGACAATTCGCCGCTCGGTATTCTTGTCGGTCCTGGTGCGAGGCGCCCAGTGACCGGCCAGCGACGGACGCGGAAGTGCCCGAAGGAAGCTCGGTCCCTCAGAGGCAACTCTCTCCATCTGCTTGAAGCACGCCTCCGCCACACGCCTGAGTGCCCTGTGTCCCCAGCCCTGCAGTGCTACGTCTGGGGGCGGCAGGCTGGCGAATGCCGCCCAGTCGACGGCGCTGCGCGGGTCGCGCCCGAAGGCTCTCTGTACGAGAGCCTGCATCCTCCGCGGCTGGTGTTCAGTCATTTGGGAAGGGAAAGGAGGCGCTTCCCACGTTCCGAGCCTCCATCATAAGCAGACCAGACACAGGGTCTGACATGGCTCGGATTGTAATGCTCGGGCAGGCCGGAGTCAACAGAACCGCAAGTGATCAAGTGACCTGGTGGTCAAGTGATCGAGTGAACAGAAAAGGGAGAAAGAGATCGAGGGATCAAGGGATCGAGTGGAGGACAATCGAAGTCAGATGTCAGAAACTAGATGTCAGAAGTGAAGCTGCGGAGGGATCGAGGGAGAGAGGGATGGAGTGGCGGAACGGCCGGCGGACGGTCAGCGGAGACCGGCTATAGGTTGTTGAATTCCTCTACGCCCAGGCCCATCTCACGGACAATCGCGCGGAGGGTTCCGATTGGGACGTCTCCCGGATGCCGGGGCACGGGAATGGTGATGTCGCGTTCGGCGAGGTAGTAGACCGGGTGACGGCTGGTCCGGATTTCCCGGTAGCCGGCACGTTTGAGCTTCGCGGCTAGTTATCGGTAGGAGACGCGGACGAGCTTAGGCATGTACCGGACGTCGGTACACGTTCAGTCTGCCGTAACGAACCCGCCTCAGCTTCAGGGCTGCGACCTTGCGGCGAGCTTCCAGGCAGCTTTCGATAGCGTCAACCGCGTTGCGATAGGCTTCTTCCAGCGTCTTGCCGGACGCAACGCAGCCGCGAATCGCAGGCACCGTGGCAGTGAAGATGCCGTCCTCATCCTGGAAGTAGTTGATGTCGAACTCTTGGTAGGCTACTTTCATCGTGACTAGTATAGGTCGCTGCTGCCCGGCGGTCAAATGCCGGAAGTAGCCCCGGCGACACTCCGGCGATTCCTAGAGCGCGGGGCCGTAGGGGCCGAAGGCGATTCCGGATTGCAGATTGGCGGGGCGCAGCGGGCAGGCGTCGTTTCCGGTCGCGGTGACGTATCTGGCTGTGCCGGCCGTGAGGAAACGGGGCGGCATTGCGCCGCCCCGTTTGATGTCGATTGTGACTTACAGGCCGTACTTGGCGATTATCTCGTCCTTGGACTTCTTGAGGATGTCGTATTTCTTGCCGATCTTGATGAAGGCGGCAATCGCCTTGTCGATGTGCTCGGTCTCGTGTCCGGCCGAGAGCTGCACGCGGATGCGGGCCAGGCCCTTGCCCACCACCGGGAAGAAGAACCCGATGACGTAGATGCCTTCGGCATACATGTCGCGGGCGAAGTCCTGGGCCAGTTTGGCGTTGTAGAGCATTATCGGCACGATTGGGTGCACGCCCGCCCGGATGTCGAACCCGGCCTCGGTCATCGCCTTGCGGAAGTACATCGTGTTCCGCTCGAGCTTGTCGCGCCGCTCGGTAGAACTTGCCAGGAGGTCGATGATGGTCACGGCCGAAGCCGCGATTACCGGGGGCAGCGAGTTCGAGAAGAGGTAGGGCCGCGAACGCTGACGGAGCAGCTCGACGATTTCCTTGCGGGAGGCGGTGAACCCGCCGGACGCGCCGCCGAGCGCCTTGCCCATGGTGCTGGTGATGATGTCCACCCGGCCCATGACGCCGCAATGCTCGTGCGTGCCCTTGCCGTGCTTGCCCATGAAACCGGTCGAGTGCGAATCGTCGACCATCACGAGGCAGTCGTACTTCTCGCAGATGTCGCAGATCTTCGCGAGCGGTGCGACGTCGCCGTCCATCGAGAACGCGCCGTCGGTTGCGAACACGCGGAACCGCGCCGCTTTAACCTCGGGACTCGAGAGCTGTTTCTCCAGGTCCTCCATGTCCATGTGCTTGATGATGTAGCGCTTCGCCTTGGCGAGCCTGATGCCGTCAATCACCGAGGCGTGGTTCAACGCGTCGGTCAGGATTGCGTCTTCTTCCTTGAACAGCGCCTCGAACAGCCCGCCGTTGGCGTCGAAGCAGGAAGAGTAGAGAATCGCGTCGTCCAGCCCGAGGAACGCCGCCAGCTTCTGCTCCAACTGGCGGTGGATGTCCTGCGTGCCGCAGATGAACCGCACGCTGGACATGCCGTAGCCCCACTCGTCCAGCGCCTTGTGCGCCGACTTCACCGTCTCGGGATGACTCGATAGCCCGAGGTAGTTGTTCGCGCAGAAGTTCAGGACCTCCTGCTGGGGCGCGCCGGCCGGGAACTCGACTTTGATGTCGGCTCCCTGCGGGCCGTAGATGTATCTTTCCTGTTTGTAGAGTCCTGCATCCCGAACCGATTTCAACTCGGTCTGGAGGAACTCCTTCATCTTACCGTATGCCATTCAGTCCTCCTTAGAATTGGACTGTCCCCGCACGGGGACTATCCCCATAACGTTGCTTCTTTCAGATTCCACAATCTTCACGCCGAAGCTTGTGCCGATCCGCGTCGCTCCGGCCTCAATCATCTTAAGGGCGGTCGAATAGTCGCGGATACCGCCCGATGCCTTCACCCCGATTCTGCCGGCCGTGACCCGCGCGAGCAGCATCACATCCTCAACCGTCGCGCCTCCGGTCGAGAAGCCGGTAGAGGTCTTCACGAAGGCGGCTCCTGATTCGACGACCAGCCGCGCCGCCCGTTCCTTCTCTTCCTCGGTCAGCAGGCAGGTCTCGATAATAACCTTGACCGGCCGCTGCTGGGCAGCATCAACTACCCGATGGATGTCACTGACGATCATCTCATCCGCACCCGCCTTGAGCCAGCCGATGTTCGTGACCATGTCCAGTTCGTCGGCGCCGAGGTTAACCGCAGCCGCAGCCTCGGCCGCCTTGGCCTCGCGCAGCATCGCACCCAGCGGAAACCCGATGACCGTGCAGACCTTGACGCTGCTGCCTTCAACCCGCCTCCGGCACAAAGGCACGTAGCAGGAATTAACGCAGACGCTGGCAAAGTCCTGCTCGACCGCCTCCGCACACAACTGTTCAACCTGGGCCGGCTGGGCGTCGGGCCTGAGCAGGGTGTGGTCGATCAGCCGGGCGATACTCACCGGTGGGTATCTTACCAGAATGCCCCTGAGACACAAGTCTTGCCGCCGGCCCAAGAACCGAGACAGGAGTTTACCACCAAGGCAAGAAGACGCAAAGAGGTTTCGGACTCCGAGCATTGTGCAACTTGCGGATATCCGAAGACCCATTCGCTCCGCTCAGACGCTTCACGTCGTCTGCGTAGTCTGCGGTTGGTTCCCTCCGGCTCACACCCTAGTCATTTCCCCTTTGCCCTTCACCTTGGCGTTCTTGGCGGTTTCACTTCGGTTTCCGGGACGGCCGCGCCCGGTCCGTCGTTGACTCTCTGCCCGGCCGCTCTACGATTAGCAGCAATGTCCGCAGCCCGCTCCCGCTTTCCCGTGCCGACTTCCGCTGTTCCGAGTTCCGCCTTCCTCCTCATGGCAGTCGGCTGCCTCGGAATTGCCGGCCAAATCGTCCTGCTCCGCGAACTGATGGCCGCATACGGCGGCAACGAGTTCTCCGCCGGCGTCACGGTCGCGGTCTGGCTGCTCTGCGAGGCTTTCGGGGCCTGGCTGGCCGGCCATGTTCGTTCGTCGTTCATCGTCCATCGTCTATCGTTTCTTTCTACTCTTTCAGTCCTCTTCTCCCTCGCAGCGGTTCCGGCCGCCGTGCTGGCACGGCCCCTGCTCGGCATCCTGCCCGGCGAGACGCTGTCTATTCCATTACTTCTACTCTCGACCCTCGCGGTCGTGCTGCTTCCCGCTGCTACGCATGGCGCACTCTTCGTGACAGCCGCAGCACTCAGGCCGCAGGGCGTCGGCTCCGCGTACGTCTGGGAGGGCCTCGGGACTGTCCTGGCCGGTGTCGCCTGCTTCTTCCTGCTTAACCGCCTCCCCTCGGTGTCGGTGGTGGCGCTGTCGGCGCTGCCGCTCATCCTGGCTACCGGCGTCGGGCAAGGACCGACACGGACGAAGTGGATGATGTGGGCCCTGGGATTCGGGGTACTTGCCTCGTTCGTGTTCGCCGTGCCGATTGAGCGACTGGCCTGGAGCGCAGCCTGGCGCGGCCAGCAAGTCGTGTCGGTCGTCAATTCGTCCTATGGCAAGATCGTTCGGCTTGAGCGAGCGGGCCAGCAGCTCATCCTCTATGATGGTCTGCCGGTCCTGACCGTGCCGACGACCGGGACCGAACGCGTTGAGGAACTCGGGTTGCTGCCGGTCCTCATCTGTCCCCGGCCCCGCCGAGTTCTCGTGCTCGGTCATGACCTGGGAATCCCGGCCGCGCTTGCCGGTTTCCGTCCGGATATCAAGGTTGTGACCGTCCAACTCGACCCGCTCCTCGCCCGCACCTCTCTTGCCGCTTTGTCCTCGGACTCCTCTCTCCTCCATCCCCGGTTCTCCCTCATCATCGCCGACCCGGTCTCGTTCCTCAATTCGACCCACGACACCTTCGACTGTATCATCCTGACCGACGCGGTTCCATCCAGTCTCGGCTCGAGCCGCCTGTTTGCCCTCGAGTTCTACCGACTCTGCCGCTCGCGACTTGCGCCCGGCGGCATCCTGGCCACTGCCGGCCCGGGTAGTCCGACCGGCCTGTCACCCGACCTCGTAGGCATCATCTCCACCCGGGAGCGTACGCTCAAGGCCGCGTTTGCGCATGTCTTACCGCTGGCAGTCGATTTCCCGCTCCTGCTCGCGTCTGACCGCCCGCTGGACGTCGCAACCGAAACTCTGCTTGTTCGCCTCGGCCGACTCTCACGGCGGCCTCATGTCCTCGATCCGGCTTATGTCACCAGCCTCCTCGACCCATTTCGCCAACAGGTTTTCACCTCCGCCCTGCAATCGGCAATCCGGAATCCGGAGTCGGAAGTCTCATCCACGGCTTTCCCGCGGGAGCTGTTCCTGAACATGGTGCGAGAGAACCGGCTCGTATCGCCCACGTTCGGAGCCCTGTACGCACGGCTTGGTAGCCTCTCACCGCGCTTGTTGCTGTTGCTCGGCGCGGTGCTCCTGGTTGTCGGACTTGCCGGCGCGCGCCTGCGCGGCCGCCCGTTGGCCTCAGCGGCCCCTGTCGGACAGTACAGCCGTGGCTTCGCGATTCTGACCTCCGGCTTCTCGGGCGCGGCGGTATCATCCTTGCTGCTCTTTGCCTGGCAGGTCCGGTTCGGCTCGGTCTACTCGGGCGTGGCGCTGTTGGTCGCTGCATTCATGTCCGGCACGGTGCTCGGCGGCGTCCTGGGCAACCGTTCGTCGTTCCTCGTTCCTGGTTCGTCGTCCTTTCTCGTCACGGACCTCGTTCTCACGGGATGTGCGGCCGGGGTTACACTGTTCGTTCGCGGCGGTCCGGCCGGCGTGTTCCTGCTCGCAAACTGCCTGGCCGGCGCCTGCCTCGGGTTCCAGTTCGCGGTCGCCGGGTCCATCGTCCATCGTCGATCGTCCATCGTCTCGGTGCCAGAGTCCGCTGCCCGGCGCGCCGGTGTCCTGACTGTTCTCGACCTTGCCGGCGGCAGCATCGGCGGGATTCTGACCGCGCTAGTCTTCGTACCGGTCTTCGGTATCGGCACTGCGGCGCTGTCCGCGGGCGCGGTCAAGCTTGCCAGCGTCTTTGCACAGCTCGCTGCGTCGCATCGTGTCCGACCGGACTGACCGGACGTGCTCCGTGTACGCTTGGCGATCTTGGCGATCTTGGCGGTTTCCATTTCGGTCTCCGCGCCGGCTGCTCAGCCCCGATTTGACACCCTGCCTCAACCAGCCTAGAATGGCCGCGTGAAAAGCCCTCTGATATTCCTGTTTTGCGCCATCCTTGCGGCGGTGTCGGTCGTCCCGGGCCAGGAAGCCTCGAACACCGGTGTGTCGCCGGCGAACGTGCTCGGGCTGGCTCAGTCGCCAATCACCTCGCTGGTCGGGGTCGAGAGCCCGATTATCTCGGACAAGTACATCCTGATGCCGGGGGACCGGCTGCTCGTCACGGTCCAAGGCAGCGTCACCTACTCCTACGACGCGTGGATTACCTACGAGGGCAAGCTCAACCTCAGCATCCCGGTCGGTACGTCCAAGCCGGAAGTGGTCGACGTCTTCATGATTTCGGGCCTGACGCTCGCGCAGGCCCAGGACACGCTCGCCGCGACGATGAGCCGCTACTTCAGGTCGGTCACGGTCAAACTGACCCTGACCGGACTGCGCTCGGGCATCGTCTTCCTGACCGGCGAGGTCCAGTACCCGGGTGGCTACAACGTCTCACCGGTCGACCGGGTGTCGCAGGTCATCGCCCGGGCCGGCGGCCTCGAGCCGTTGGGGTCCCGGACCCGCATCCGGCTCATCCGGAACGGACAAGTCCACTCCATTGTCGACATCGAACGATTCGAGTCCAGCGGCGACCTGCTGGCCAACCCGTTCGTCGAGTCGGGTGATGTAATCCAGGTCCCGGCCGTAGAAGGGCTGGTGACGGTCAAAGGGGCGGTTTTCGGCCGGGGCGAGTACCGGCTGCGTATTTCGGCCGTGACCACCGATAAGGAGCGCATCAGCGAAGGCATCTACGAACTCAGGCCAGGCGAGCGGGTGTCTGACATGGTTGCCAAGGCCGGCGGCACGGCGCCGTGGGCCGACCTCTCCAATAGCTACGTCGAGCGGCTGGTGGTGGGCGGCGGCGGCGCACGCAAGAAGATACCGATTGACCTCCGCCGTATCGTCTCCGAGCGCGATTCGTCGGACGACCTCTACATGGTCAACACCGATATCATCGTCGTACCGTCCCTCAACACCATGGTCTATGTCGAGGGCGAGGTCACGGCGCCGAGCTCATTCCCATTCAGTCCGAACCTGAGGGTAAGCGACTACATCGGCCAGGCCGGCGGCCCGACCCCCTACGCCCACACGCGAGATGCCTATGTGCTGCGGTCGGGCCAACGCATTTCAGCTCGGACGAACCCGGTTGTGGAGCCGGGCGATATCGTGATGATACCGCGCCTGAGCGTGAAGTGGTGGCAGGACTACGTGGCGATAATGAGCGCCGTCGCCATCCCGATTGGTTCGATTCTAATAACCCTGGCCCTGTCAAGCGCCGGCAAGTAGCGGCTTTGTTCCGGTCGGACAGGTCCGACCGGTCAGGCTCGTCCGACGTGTCCGAGCTTCCGGACCCGCCGCGAGTGCCGGCCGCCGGCGAATTCGGTCCTGAGCCACACACCGACAATCCGTCGGGCCCCGGCCACGGACACGAAGTCCGCGCCGAGGCACAGCACATTGGCGTCATTGTGCTCGCGTGACAGCCGGGCGAGCCGCACGCTCGAACAGAGCGCGGCCCGGACTTTCGGGAGGCGGTTCGCGGCAATCGACATGCCGATACCGGTCGAGCAGATGAGGATGCCCCGTTCGGCCCTGCGCCGGCTGACGGCGTCGGCGACCTTGAAGGCGTAGTCCGGATAGTCAACCCGGTTCGCGCTGTCGGTCCCGAAGTCGAGAATCTCGTGGCCGCGCGCCACCAGCCGGACCTTCAATGCCTCTTTGAGCGCGAACCCGCGGTGGTCCGCCCCCAGCGCAACCCTCACTTCAAACGCCGCCGGCCCAACGCCGCAGTCCGGGTTCCGAACTCGTCACTCGCAACCCGTAACTCGTAACCCGCAACTCGTAACTCGCTACTTCACGAACGTCAGCCAGTTGTGCTTGTCCGGATTCTTGCCGTCGATGACGGCAAAGAAAGCCTCCTGCAGTTGCTTCGTGACCGGCCCGCACTTGCCCGCGCCGATGGTAATCTTGTCCACCGAGCGGATCGGTGTGACCTCGGCTGCGCTGCCGGTGAAAAAGACCTCGTCCGCGATGTAGAGGATCTCACGCAGCATCATCGTTTCGACAACGGTGAAGCCGAGCTCACGGGCGAGCGTGATAACCGTGGCACGGGTAATGCCGGGCAGAATAGTCGCGTGCAGCGGCGGCGTGTGGATGACCCCATCCTTGACGATGAACAAGTTCTCGCCCGAGCCCTCAGACAGGAAGCCATTGACGTCGAGCGCGATGCCCTCGACGAAACCGTACTTGATGGCTTCCATCTTGATGAGCTGCGAGTTCATGTAGTTGGCGCAGGTCTTCGCCATCGCCGGGAACGTGTTCGGCGCCATCCGGTTCCAGGACGAAACCATCACGTCCACGCCCTGTTCCAGCGCCTCGGGCCCGAGGTACTTGCCCCAGAACCACGTGATGAGTGCGATGTCCACCGGGCAGTTGAACGGGTTGACGCCCAGCTCCTTATACCCGCGGTAGACAATCGGCCGGACGTAGCACTCCTCGAGTTCATTCTTCCGGATGAGTTCGACCATTGCCTGGTTCACCTGGTCCTTGGTAAACGGCACGTCCATCCGGTAGATTTTCGCCGAGTTGAACAGCCGGTCGGTATGGTCCTTCTGCCGGAAAATCGCCGGCCCCTTCGGCGTCTTGTAGCAGCGGATGCCCTCGAACACGCCCGACCCGTAGTGAATCACGTGCGAGCAGATGTGGATATTCGCTTCCGCCCACGGCACGTATTTCCCGTTTATCCAGACGTACTTCGACTTCGTTTCCTCAAGACCCATGTTGCCTCCTGCATAAACAAAAGCGGGGCCATCGGCCCCGCCGTGTGCAATCCAACTTCAGAATGAGTAGTATTACCACTTTCTGTACCTGCCGCCATTTGCACGCCCGCGCGCGGCGACCGGTTCATGCCGGCGAAGGGAGTCGAACCCCTGACACTCGGATTATGATTCCGATGCTCTACCAACTGAGCTACGCCGGCCCGACGTTCATTGTAGCCATGCGGCCCGAACTGTCAAACCCGGCCAGTCCGCGCGCGTGGCGCGAATTCCCAGTTACCAGTGACCAGTTTGCACTGGTCGGGTTCCGCAATTCTGACTTCTAGTCTCTGGTCTCTGACTTCTGAATCCGTCCGAGGTCTGCGTGCCCGAGTGGCTGAACATGCGTCATCTGCGGTTCCTCCTCTCCGCCTCCGCACTTCTGACTTCTAGCATCCAGCTTCTGACATCTGACATCGACCGAGACCCCACTTTGCCATTTCCCCTTTCCCCTTGCCTTGTCCTTACTCCTTTGTCCTTTGTACTTCTATGAGTATACTTACCCATGCTCAAGACCGGCCCGAAACCGCTGATTCTCCTGACCAATGACGACGGCATCGAGGCTCAGGGCATCAAAGACCTGCACGACGGCTTGAAAGGACTGGGCCGGGTCTGGGTCGTCGCGCCGGCCGTGAACCAGTCCGCCTCCAGCCACTCCTTCAGCCTGCGCAAACCCATCAAGGTCTGGCGCCTGCGGCCGCGCTGGCTTGCGGTCCACGGCACTCCGACCGACTGCCTGCTCATCTCGCACCACGGTATCCTGAAGCGCGAAATCGATCTCGTCTTCTCCGGCATAAACGACAGCGCCAACCTCGGCGACGACGTACTCTATTCCGGCACGGTGGCGGCTGCTATCGAAGGCACGATGCTCGGCATGCCGTCGGTTGCGGTGTCGTACCTCGAAGCCGGGAAGAACCGCAACGTCGCTCTCCGTTTTCTGCGCCGGCTCGTACCATTGCTGCTCGACGGCATCCTGCCGCCCAAGACGCTCCTGAACGTCAACATCCCGGCCGGCGAAATCAAAGGCGTGAAAGTAACCCGGCTGGGAAAGCGCATCTACCGAGACATGGCCATCAAGGGAACGTTGCCCGACGGCGGCATCTCCTGGACGATTGATGGCGAAATGGCCTTTGCCAGGACCTCTGGTTCGGATTTCGCCGCCGTCTATTCCGGCTACATCTCGGTCACGCCGCTTCACCTCGACATGACCGACCACAGCGAGGTCGAACGCCTCCAGAAAGCGTTCGAAAGGCTGAATCAGGAAGGGATGAATACTGAAACGGCGGGAAGGAAGACGGACACGAAGAAGAAGAAGGGATGAATCCGGAAACAAGCGAGAGGAAAGCGGACGCGGCTTCTCGTGACCTCGGCGAAAGAACGAAGGAGTTCGCACTGCGGGTCATCGGACTCTGCAATCGGCTGCCGACCACGCTGACTGCGAGGACAATCGGCCGTCAGGTAATCAGGTCAGGCACATCCGTCGGTGCGCACTGGCGAGAAGCGCGGCGGAGCCGGTCTGATGCCGAGTTCGTCAGCAAAGTGGAGGGTGGCATTCAGGAGTTGGACGAGACTTCGTACTGGCTTGAACTCCTGCGTGACTCCGGCGCAGTCAAACCGGAGAAAATCGCTGACCTGCTTGCCGAGGCCGGCGAACTCATGTCCATTCTCGTGACCTGCGCCCGCAAGGTCAAACAACGCAAGGTTACGTCTCGAATGGACTAATAGCCGATTCTTCGGCATTTGCTTCTATCCGGACCTGATTCCTCCTTCTCCTCGTTTCCTGTTTCCTCCTTCCTCCTTTCCTGCTTCATCGTTCATCCCTTTCCCTTTGACTTATCTCCCCCGCTTCCTATAATTCCGCAGGAGAAATACTGATGACACGAACCGAAGCCTACGACCTTATCACCTCGATGGTCACAAACCGGAATCTCTTGAAGCACATGCTCGCCACCGAGGCGTGCCTGCGCGGCCTCGCCCGCAAGCTCGGCGAAGACGAAGAGAAGTGGGGCCTTGCCGGCCTGCTCCACGACGTCGACTACGATCAGACCAAAGACGATACATCCAAGCACGGCATTGTCGGCGCGGAGATTCTCACGCAGAAGGGCGTGGAACCGGACATCATCCAGGCCGTGAAGGCCCACGTCTGCGCGGTGCCGATTGAGTCGAAGCTCGACCGCGCGCTCTACGCCGCCGACCCGATTACCGGCCTGATTGTCGCCGCCGCGCTCATGCACCCGACAAGGAAGCTCGCAAGCGTAGACACCGAGTTCATCATGCGCCGGTACAAAGAAAAGAAGTTCGCGGCCGGGGCCAACCGCGAGCAGATTGCGACCTGCTCCGAACTCGGGCTCTCGCTCGAAGAGTTCACGACCATCTGCATCGCGTCCATGCAGGCCATCGCGCCAGACCTAGGACTCTAGACAATGACGAGCTTCGAACGCCGAACGCCGAACATCCGGGGCGGCCGGAACTCGTCACTCGTAACTCGCAACTCGCAACTTTGCGGATGACCTCTTTCCAGGATATCATCCAACGGCTCCAGTCCTACTGGGCCGAGCGCGGCTGCGCGGTGCTTTCGCCATACAACTCCGAGGTCGGGGCCGGCACGTTCAACCCCGCGACCTTCATCCGTGTGCTCGACTCCAAGCCGTGGAACGTCGTCTACATCGAGCCGTCCAAGCGACCGCGCGACGGCCGCTACGCCCAGAACCCACTCCGGGTTCAGCAGTTCTGGCAACTACAGGCAGTCCTCAAGCCCGCGCCGGCCGACATCCAGGACCTGTACCTCGCGAGCCTCGAAGCCATCGGCATCGACCTCGCGAAGAACGACATCCGGTTCACCGAAGACGACTGGGAGTCTCCGACCCTCGGCGCGTGGGGACTCGGCTGGCAGGTCGAGCTGAACGGCATCGAAATCAGCCAGT
>CAZQZR010000023.1:0-31705 GCA_964597845.1 uncultured bacterium
GCCTTCGTGCAGAAGGCCGAGGACCTGGTCCGCGCCGCGTAGTCCACGCTCAATCTGACAAGACAGAATACGGCCACCCGGCTGCGGGCCGGGTCCGCCAAGGCTGAACTCGCCGCGATGTTCCGGCGGCAACCTCTCGCCATCACGTCACGGCTGAAGCAGCTTGGCCTGCTCGGACAGCAACATTAGTCCTCAGTCGATTGGCTGGGCGCGGGCGGAGCTGTTACAGGGACTTCTGGTAGATGCGGAAGCGCTTGACTATCTGGCCGCCCATGCGCTCCATCTCGGCCCGCATCTTGAGGTTGGTCTCCAACTCGTGGTGGCTGTCCATCGTCACGAATCCGGCCGCGATTGCCGACCGCAGCATTGCCCCGCCTATCAGCACGTCGAGTCCCCGGCCCCGGCAGTCTTCGCGTATCGAGCCGAGCAGCAGTTCGAGCTGCTTCGTCTTCTTCATCGCGGCCATGATCTGCAGTATGCCGAACGGGAACAGGTGACCCTTGCACTTGCGCAGGCCTTCGTTCATGCTGGGGATTCCAATGAAGAACGCGACGACGTCGTCACCCCTGAGCACCATCTTCACAAAGCGCAGGTCGATGACCGGCAGGTACTGCTTGGCCAGCGCGTCAATCTCGGTGTCGGTCAACGGCACGTAGCCGTAGATATTCTGGTAGGTGATGTTCATCAGGCCGAGGATGCGGTGGATGTAGGGCTTCAGCTCTTTCTTCGTCGCGAACTCGACCAGCTTGAACTCGGCCTGCCGCGCCACGCGCGCGGCTATCTTCTCGTAGAACTCCGGTAGCTTTTCCGGCACTTTAACGATGTAGTCGACGTAGTCCACTTCTTTCGTGTAGCCTGCCGCTTCCATGAACCGGACCACGTACGGGAAGTTGTGGAATGAATCCAGCGTCGGCTGGTGGTCGAAGCCCTCGTAGAGGAATCCTTGAGGGTCCTGGTCCGAGAATCCCATCGGCCCGACCAGCTTCTTCATACCGAGCCCGCGCGCCCAGTTCTCGACGAACGCAATCAGGGCGGAAAAGACATCCTGCTCTTCGTAGCACTCCAGGAACCCGAACCGGCCAGTGCACTCCTGTCGCAGCTCATTGCACCGCCGGCTGACGATACCCATGATGCGGCCGACCACGCGGCCGTCGCGCCGCGCCAGTGCCAGCACCGCGTCGGCGTGCTGGAACGCCCGGTTCTTCTTCGCGTCGAAGAACTTCCAGTCGTCCATGTAGATAGGCGGAATCCAACGGGGGTTGGTGCGGTTGACCTGCGCGGGCACGTAGATGAACTCCCGCAGTTCCCGGCGGTTCTTGACCTCGGTTATTGTGATTCCCATTCCGGAACCTTAAGTCTAGGGTTTGGGGTTCTGAGCTTGACTCTGCTTCTGCGCCTTGCGCGCGTCCGAATCCATGAACGAGAACAGGAGCCCGGGGAGCCAGCGCTTGGCCAGCCACGAAACGCGGTTCATGAACCCAGGAACAATCATTAACCGGTTCCGCTCCATCCCCTTGATCATCGCCGCCGCGACCTGTTCCGGCTGCATCAGCCCGGCGTTGCTGTTGATTGCCCGGGTTTCGCAGGGCTTGGTCAGGTTCTCCTCGGCGAGTTGCGGCGTATCCGTGTCCGGCGGGCACAGTACCGACACTCTGATGCCGTACCTCTTGAACTCGCCGCTGATGACCTCCGAGAACCCGACTATCGCGAACTTGGAAGGAGCGTAGGCTGCGTACCCGAAAGCGCCGATAAACCCGAGGGTCGAGGCGACGTTGACGATGTTGCCGCCCTTCTCTTTCATAAAGGGCAGCAGTGCGGCGACCGTGTTCCGCACGCCGAAGAAGTTGGTCCGCATCTCGGTTTCGTAGGCCTCGTACGGTGTGTCCTCGAAGTAGTTGCACCAGACCGCGCCGGCGCAGTTGACGAGGACATCGGGTACGCCGAAGCCACGGACGGTGGCGGCCATCTTCGTATCCACCTCGGTGTGGTTCCCCACGTCCAGTTGTACGGCAAGGAACTTCTGCTCAGGGACGCGATCCGAAATCCCAGAAGGACTCCGGTCATGTCCCATGGCCTGAATCGCCGGCAGCGCGGTGTCGAGTTTCTTCTGGTCCCTTGAAAAGATGGCGACATTCGCGCCCGCGCCGGCGAACTGCTTGGCCGCGGCCAGACCGATGCCACTCGAACCGCCGGTGATGTAAACCGTCTTTCCTTGGTAGGATTTCATGGCTGGTCGCCTCCGAGTGTGCTCGACGAACTGATGTGGTTCATAGGCTTTTACTTACTCTTAGCTACGCCTGATTATGAACTGCTCTCCGGCGAAGTCAACAGCGGCACGCGGCTGCGCCGCGAGTTTCCAGTCCCCAGTTCGCAGTTCCCAGTAGCGGAGACCGGTTCGGACAACCCGGCCGAGACCCGTCGTCGGCCTCGGGGCGACACTCCGTGCCGTCTGCGGAAAGACCGTTCGGACCTTGGCGATCTTGGCGTCCTTGGCGGTTGAATGCCGATTTCCGGGTCGGGCGCGGAGGCGACTACAGGTCCCGGATGATGCCGCGGGCGAGGGCGAGAGCCTCCTTGGGCGAGAGGCCGGCCGCTCCGGGCGAGAAACGTACGACGTCGCCCCGGGACGAGAAGTCGAGCAGCCGGCCGACGACCGCAGCGTCCGCGCCCCGCCGGCTGAGCGCGGTACGCAGTTCGTCACCGGTCATGCCCGTGACCTCGAGATTGAAACGGTCCCCGGCGTAGCCCATGACGGCGCGGTCGAGCGCTGCGTAGAAGCCAAGTTCGTCCCCGGCGGCGAGGAGCCTCGCGGCTTCCCTGAGGCGTTTCGTTACCAGCCGACCGGCCCGTGACCGCAGTGCATAGCCCCGGTCTGCTTCCAGCCTTCGCCGATGCCGGCCCGCGACGGCGCCGACCAGGAAGACCGCGACGCCGAACGGGTAGAAGAGCCAGGACCACGCCGGGTTCGCGACCGCCGACGCCACCCGCGAGCACGAGGGCTTGATGTGGAGAATGTCCGTGCCCGTAATCTCGGTCCGTGGCCCGGTTTCGTTCGCCAGCCTGCTGCCGGTCATACCCGTGGCCACGAACTCAATCCGCTGCGTTGCCAACGTATAGTAGCTGTCGCTCTTAGGGTTGAAGAAACTCATGCTGATTGCGGGCACGACGTTCAGACCGTTGGCACGTGGGATTACCGTATAGTCGAACGCACGTGTGCCGCCGACCCGCCCGCCGTCGTCGCTCGTCTGGAGATGTACGTCTGGCCCGAGCAGATTCACGCCGTCCGCGACGCTGACCGCCGGAACACCGATGGTGCCGACATTACCCGTGCCCGACACCCTGACATGCAACGTGAGCGGCTCGCCATTGTCGGACCTGTCAGCGCTCAAGCCTGCGGTCAGGGCGAAGTCCCCGACGCCACCGCCGAAATCCGCCGGTCGGCCGGAATCAGGCAGCGGCTTGGCGGTTATGCGCAGTGGAACAGATGACACGGTAAACGGCGCCGGCATCCCCTTGAACAGACCACTGGACACGGCAACTATCCCGGACAGAGTCATCTTGTCAACGGTCAACGTGCCGGGTTGGGTAGGGAACAATGCAGCCTGCCTGACAACTGCCGAACTGCACGGCTGGCTGTTGCAGGTCGCCGGGAACCAGTTCAGGTCCCTCGCGTCGTCGAGCCTGGCGGCCCAAAAGCCGGTGAACCCGGGCGCGTCTTTCATCATCACGCCGCCGACCCTGGTGCGGGCGAAGAACCGGTAGGTGACCAGGATCTGCTCACCGACATAGACCGATGAACGGTCTACCGAGCACGAAAGCACGATGCCGTTTGCATCGATCCAGCGCTCAAGCGGTGGCACCGACTCGCCGGCCGCGACCACGCGCACTGCTATCGGCTGCGTCTGGTAGGTTGTGCCTTGGTGCGTGAGACTGACCGGCCCTATCGTCAGAGCGCCGGTTCGCTTCGGCTCAAGGGTGTAGACGAAACCGACGGTCTGCTGACGCCCCTCGTCCCCGCCCGCCGAGTCGGTCGTGAAACGGCCCCAGATGCTGCCGTGGCTGACGAAGTCGGTCAGTCTCGACAGCCGGGGCTGAGGCAGACCGCCGACGTTTGAGCCGGTCGCGGTCACGGTAAGCAGGAATCGCTCGCCCATCGCGACCGTGGTGCGGTCCACCTCGGCGGAAAGGTCCAGCACGGCCGCACCCAAGGGGACCGGCGCCAGCGATAGGACCACCAACAAGGCCGCCACGGCCGCACTGGTCACTTCCGGTTTTCCGAGGGGGAAACGACGCTGCACCCGATCACGACCCGGCGATAGGACGCGCGCTCTTGCCACAGCCGCCTTCACATACGCGGCCAGTGCCGACGTGCGCCGGAATCGAATGCGTCTGTGTCTAATGTGCCTGTTTAGACTCGCGCGCTGAAAGAACCCTGCGGCCAAACAGCCCAGAAGCCGGATGCGGAATACGGAACTAGTGCCTCTCGGGTTTGGCAGGCGCGACGTTGCCCAGGGAATCGGTCCTGACCAAGAGCACGTCCCTGCCCCCGGTACCAGCGGAGCTGGCGTGTCCGGCCATGATGAAGCCTCCGTCAGGACTCTGCTGGACTGACCACGCGCCGTCGTCGCCCGTGCCGCCGTAGGTCTTGGTCCAGAGCGCCCTGCCGCTGGCATCGGTTCTGATGAGATAGGCGTCGAAGTTGCCCGCTCCGAAGGAGTAGGTGGAACCGGCAACAATGAACCCGCCGTCAGCGGTCTGCTGGACCGAATGGGCCTCGTCCGTGCTCGGGCCGCCATACGTCCTTGTCCACAGCGTGTCGCCATGGGTAGTGGTCCTGATGAGATAGACGTCCTCCCCGCCTGCGCCAAATGACTCATTGAGACCTGCGACGACATAGCCGCCGTCTGCAGTCTGCAGCACCGAGTAGCCGAAGTCGTCGTCCGTCCCACCGAACGTCCGTGTCCACATCGTGTCGCCGCGAGCGTCGGTCTTGACAAGATAGACGTCGTCTTCACCCGCGCCGGAGCTTTGGGTGAGACCGGCAATGACGAATCCGCTGTCAGTCGTCTGCTGGACTGAGAAGCCCTCATCATGCCCGGCGCCGCCGTAGGTCCTCGTCCACATCGTATCGCCCACGGCGTCGGTCCTGACGAGATAGACGTCACCCTGGCCTGCACCGAATGACTCGGTGCAACCGGCAACGATGAAGCCGCCGTCCGCGGTTTGCTGCACCGACCGGGCGCCGTCGTCATTCGTGTCACCGTAGGTCCTGGTCCAAATCATGCGTCCTTTGACATCCGTCTTGACCAGATAGACGTCGTACCGGCCCGAACCTAAGGACCTGGTCGACCCGGCAATGATGTAACCACCATCCGCGGTCTGCTGGACTGAGTAGCCGACATCGTAGTCTGCCCCGCCGAAGGTTCTGGTCCAGAGTGCGTCACCATGAACGTCGGTCTTGATGAGATAGACGTCGGACCGCCCGGCGCCGAAGGAGAGTGTACTGCTGGCGATGATGCAGCCGCCGTCCGTTGTTCGCTGAACCGAATAGCCCCATTCGCCGCCTTTGCCGCCGTAGCAACGCTGATACGTAACCTGGGCGCCGAGGGACGCTGGCAGCAGGATTGTGCCAGCGCAGAGAAGGAACCAAACCCCGCAGCGTGTGCGCCGACCGCCCATGCCTCTGTAACGCCGGGGAACGGTCGAGGGTCCGGAAACCACGCCGAAACCGATTCTAGTCCTTACCGACGATAACCAGGCGCTGGACGTTGACGCCGGTGGCGGATTCCAGAACAAGGAAATACGCGCCGGCCCCGAGTCCGGCCCCATTCCACGACACCGAATGCTCCCCCGCGGCGAAACGCCCGTGAACCAGCACGGCTACCCGCCGGCCGGTCGGGTCGAACAACGTCAGGTCCGCGGACCCTGCGTCAGGCAAAGTGAAACTCACCCGGATGCGCCCGGAGGATGGACTGGCTACGGACGAGAGTACGGCAGGAGCGGCCGACATCCGATTCGGTCTGCCGCCGATGCCGGTCGGCAGCAGCAGCAGGGTGTCGAATTCTGTTCCATTCGGGCGGACGCCCCGCGTACGCACGGTGTCTCCGTTCACGTCCACCAGCACGAACTCGAAGGTAGCCTCACGATAGATGTCCCACGGCTGAGGCGCGTTCCAGCCCGTGTAGAGCGGAGCTCCACCTCCACCGGTCACAATGTAGTGAACGCCGTTGACCAAGCCGTGTTCATAGCAGTGATTGTGACCCTGGAACGCTATCGCCACGTGGAACCGTTCGAACAGCGGACACAGGTACTGCCTGACGGTCAGGTTACTCGGATGCCCCGTGCTTGTCGTATACGGGGGTTCGTGGATGAAAACGAAGATGTGTCGAATCGCCGGGTTGGCGCTGTCAGCCTGCAACTCCGAGACCAGCCAGTCGTACTGCGTGCTGCCAGGCGTGTAGGTAGAGTAGATGTCCAGGCAGTGGAACATAGAGTTGCCGTAGCGCAAGGTGTACCAGCGCTCGTTGTTAGGAAGGGCAAAGAAACGGAACCAGTTGGTGAGATTGTTGGTGTCGTGATTGCCAATCGCGGGGTAAAACGGCATGCTGCTCAACAGATGGCGCTCGACGTTGAAGAACGCCTGGAAGGCCGGCGTGGAACCGTTGGAGGTAAGGTCTCCGACGTTCAGCGCCAGACCGGGCAGCGGCGACTGCGTGAGCATCTGATTGATTACGCTCTGGTGTGAGGCGCTGTCCCACCGGTCGTCGCCGTAGGCGAAGAACCGGAACGGCCGGTCACCGGTCACGTTGGAGCGGAACGTCGCGTCGGCGCTCGTATCCGTCCCGGAAATCGCCCGGTAGTGATACATGGTGTCCGTAACCAACCCGGTGAGCGTCAGTTCGTGGTCAACGGTCGAATCCGATTGAGAAACCTCCGAGCCATAGCTGGAGGTCAACCCGTACTCTACGTTTCCGGTCTGGGGTATCGGCGTCTCCCAGTGCACGATGATCGAGCTGTCGGTCAGGCTCTGGAGGTAGGGAAACTTGGCAAAAGCGCCCAGCGCCGCCGTCGCGGTGCAGGCAAGGACCAGGAACAGCCCTGTCATGTGTTTCAAGACGATGTCAAATTCTCGGTCACGGAGCGCCCTTGGTCAAGCCAAGCCGCGACCTGGCGCCCGCAGCATCGGGCATGCGCAACCAAAGGAGATGAATGCGACAGGACTCGCGGCATCTACGCAACCTCATTGGGCTCGCAGGCCGCCACTTGAATCCGCCTTCGCCCGGACGACTGCAAACCGGGCGGCGATTGACAGCGTTTGAGACCCGCCCTAGAATTGTGCATCGGAGATCGCGCTTGAGTAATCCGCAAACCTGCCTTCAGCAACGAAGGAAAGGAGTCTGGCTATGAAGACTACTGTCAGTGTTTTCCTGTTGGTGCTGGCCGCGACCGCTTTCGCGGACTGGACGGGCATCGGGCCCGAGGGCGGGCCGATGTACTGCGGCACGGTCACGGCGACGACCCCGCCCACCGTATATGTAGCCTCGACGAGCTACAACACACCGCTGCTCAAGATGACCGACGGCGGCACGACCTGGCAACCCGCCGGCGCGGCGATTAGCAACTACCCCTACGTGCTGGTGTCCCACCCAACCGACCCTGACCAGATGTACGGGGTCATCAGCAGCATTTTCTACCGCACAACCAACGCCGGCACAAACTGGAGCCAGTCCTCGCTCGGCTCGAACACCTACGGCAACGACATCGCACTCAACCCGCTGAACCCGCAGGTAATCTATGTCCCCTGCTACAAGTACGACGGTACAGCCTGGCGAATGCCGTCGGCCAAGAGCACCGACGGCGGCTCAACCTGGGCTTACAGCCAGCTCGACACTACATCGAGCACGACGATCTACTCGGCGGCGGTTGACCCGGTGGACACCAACGTCGTCTACATGGGCGCCTACTTCGGCACCAGTTCAGTCGTCTTCAAGTCTACCGACTGCGGCGCGACCTGGGAGCAACGTGTTCTCCCGGGCAACCTGTACTACATCTACTCTCTCTACATCAGCCCGACCGACCACAACACCGTCTTCGCCGGCACGCTCTACGGCATCTACCGCTCGACCGACGCCGGCGAAACCTGGAACCAGCAGTGCGCCAACAACTACAACTACCGCATCGTCTCGGTGCCGGACGAGCCCGAGGTGATGTACTCCGCCGCCTACAACTACGTCTACCGCTCGACCGACGCAGGCATCACCTGGACTCCGTGCGGTACCGGCATCCAGGGCACCAGCATCCGCCTCGTATTGACCGTGCCGGGCGAAAACGGCACGGTCTATTGCGGTTCCACCGGCGGGATGTTCAAGTCCACCGACTACGGCGCAACCTGGAATGAAATCAACCGCGGTATCCTTGTCGGTAAGATACCGGTGGTCGCGTTCGACCCGGGCGCTCCGGGCACCGCGTACGCCGAGTTCATCGACAACGCCATCTTCAAGACCACCGACGACGGCGTTTCATGGGAACGCCAGCCCACGGTCCTTTCCTGCGGCAACGTCTGCAGCATCCTGTTTGACCCGGTGGACCCACAACGGAGGTGGATGTTCGAAGCCTCAGGCTGAGGGACCGCCGAGCTCTTCAGGAGCACAGACGGCGGGTCCGTCTGGACAACAGTGGAAAGCTGGATGAATGATGGCGGCTTCATGGCCATCTCCCCGCTCAACTCGAACATCATCTTTGCCACCGGCAACGTCTACAACGCCGCGTACCTCATCGGTGTGTCGCACACGTCGAACGGCGGGACAACCTGGGAGCACGACACCCTCGACCTCGGCACGCGCGGCTGGGCCGTCGCCTTCGACGGCGTCGACACCAACCGGGTCTATGTCGGCGGTGACTCGGCCTACAGCTACCCGGCGCTTCTCATCAGCACCGACCTCGGCGCCACGTGGACGATGAGCCATACCGGCCTGACCGGCGCGGTCAACGTGCTGCTGACCGTCCCGGGCAACGGACAGCTCGTATACGCCGGCACCAACAACGGCCTGTTCCGCTCGACCGATGCCGGCGCAACTTGGGCGGTCACGTCCCTGACCTCGCAGGTCCGCGCGCTCGTAGCCGACCCGGTCCACCCGGCGAACATCTACGCCGGCACGTACAACGCGGGCGTCCATGCCTCGACTGATGGCGGCACGACCTGGACCCCGATGAACGCCGGCCTGACCTGTAACAAGGTGCTCTCGCTTGACCTGCGCCCGGGCGCCGAGAATACCATCTACGCCGGCACCGAAGGCGGCTCGGTCTTCAAGACGACGGTGGCAACCGGCGTGTCCGGCGGTTCGCCAATCGCCCCTCGCCAATCGCCCCTCGCCGTCTCGCCCAACCCCTGCCGCGACATCGCGACCATCAGCTTCAGCTCCTCCCTCCTCTCTCCTCACTCCTCGCTTTCTGTCTACGACGCCTCCGGGCGTTTAGTACGAACATTCGAGGTCCGCACTTCGTCCTTCGTCCTTCGCACTTCGGACTTCACGCCTGGCACCTACTTCGTACGGCTGAACACCGACAAGGAAGCCCACACCGCCCGTTTGACTATCGCGGACTAGCAGACTCGAATCTCCAGAGCCGGCTCGCCATCTGGCGAGCCGGTTCTCTTTCAGGACCGCGTGGGGCGCTACTCTGTCCGGCTGTGTGGCGTGGACGCGATGTCCCGGCCGAAGATCGCGAAAATGACAGTGCCGGCGACCCCGAAGCCAAAGGCTGTCAGGAAGTTGACCTGTGGTGAGATGTTCCAGAGGAACGCACTTCCGAATGCGGCCAGCGAGACAATGACGTCCCGAATGAGGTAGTACGTGCCGAAAGTGCCGGCCTTGGCGTGCTCGGGAGCAAGGTCCATGATTAACGCCTTGCGGGTCGGCTCGCCGAACTCCTTGAGACCCCGGATGACGAAAGCCACGGCCAAAGCCGCGAAGGTCTTCGAGAACACGAGCACCAGTGGAAACACAGTGAAGAACCCGAAGGTGATAAGGACGAATCGCTTCTTGCCGTATCGGTCCGCGAGCCAGGCAACCGGCACGTAGACCAGCATCGCGGTCACCATCTCAATCGTCGTCAGGATGCCGAACTGGAGCGGCGTGACGCCATTGTTGTTCACGACCCAGATCACGACGAAGGCATACGGTATCTGTTCGGCAAAGCGGATGAGGATATCCGACGCGAGCAGGTTGCGCAGGTCCGGGCTGATGAGCTTGAACATACCCTTGAGCCGCACCGGTTCTGTCTTCGCGTCCTTCTGTTCCTCGACGAAGAACCAGACGAACGCGATGGCCGCCGCTCCGAGTATGAGTGCGACCACAAATGCCACCCGGACGCCGGCGACTCGGCCGTAGCGTGCTATCGCGAGCCCGCCCAGCACCGGGCCAAGCGCCATCGGTATGCGCCGCACGAATGAGTGCAGCGTTACTCCCATCGCCCGCTTTTCCCGGCCTACGACCTTCGAGACCATGCTCATCACCGCGGGCAGCGACACCGCCGTCCACGATATGAAGAACACCGCGCCGACCAGCACCGCCTGCCACGTCGGCACGAAGATGACGATGCAGTAGCCGAACATGGCGACGAGCGTAAAGAGTATCAACGCCCGCTTGTATCCCAACCGGTCGCTCAGCCACCCGCCCGGAAACGAGTAGAGCGCGGAGAGCAGGTTGTCCATGCCGTTCAGGAAGCCGACCGAGAGCGTGGAACCACCAAGCGCGAGCAGGTACAGCGGCAGGAACCGCTCGGCCATCTTCTCGCCGAGGCCGATGAGCACGACCATGGCGAGCATGGCCGCAATCGCGGTGTTCAGGCCGAGAAAGGCCCGGACCCGGCCGAGGGTGTTGCGCAACGGAGAGCCGTTACCTCTTATCGGCAGCGACCTTCAACCGGAGGAACGCATACAGGGCGTCGTAGACTTCGAACTGGTGCTCAATGTTCTCAAGGTCGTCCGGGAACCGCAACGAGTAGCCGCGGGCGATGGCCTCGACGCCGGCCGCATATGGATTGGCCTCCATCTGGCCGGTATCGGCCGCGTTGATGATCTCTGCCATCGCGAGCAGGGCCGGGTCCTTCAACCCATACTTCTCCACGATGGAAACGAAGCTGCAATGCCCATCCTGGTGGCCCAACTCCACCTCCTTTGCGTCAAAGGGAATCGCGCCCTCGCGGTCAGCGGACTCCAGCACGCTGTCCGCGGCCACAAACAGGAACTCAGCCTCGGAATCCACGAACCGGGCAATCAGCCACGGGCACGCAACCCGGTCAACGTGAACGTGCGAACGGGTAATCCACTTCATCGGCTCCTCCTTTTCTTCGTTACGGGTCTGGGGGCGAACAACCGCGTGATGAAACTGTCCATCCTGCCGGGGTCGCGCAGACCCTCCTCGTCTTCGATGAGCGCGGATAGAGACCGGTTCAGCACCTCGTCGGCAAAGACACCGTGCAGTTCGATGCCGGTCTCCTGTCCGAGTTCGTCATAGACCGGCGCGTCTTCGACCCCGCATGACGGCGAACGTGCCTTGAGAATGAACCCGTCGGGCTTGTGCTCAGCCAGGAACGCGCGGCTGAACGAACGCATCCTCCGGGTCAGGTCCTTTCCGGTCAGTGTCTGAATGAGCCGAATCCCGCGCCTGGTCTCAACCAGCCGTATCGGGAGTCTCGGCACCTCGAGGCCGATGCCGGTTTCCGGGCACACCGGTACGAACGTCACCAGCCTGCTCAGGCCCAGCACCGCGGGCGCGGAGATGAGCTTCCCATCATACCGGCACCGCTCGCCCAGCAGACACTTGCTGACTACGACGACCGGACGGCTCCGGACTTGAAGCTTGCGGCTTGCGGCTTGTGGCCTGCGGCTGGGTTCGTTCACTTGCCCGGGGCCGCGATTTCGGCTACGACGTTCAGGCCCAGCGGCAGGCCGGTTGTATCCAGTTCCAGTACAACCACCTGGTACTCGGCATCGAACCGCTCATTGGCATCGTCGGTGCGCACGGTCCGGCCGCCCACGTAGGGCGACATCGAAGTAACCCTGCCCGCGCCCAGTTCGCGCCCGGTCTCCGAATTGACGACCTTGTAGCTGTCGCCAAGCTTGAGCCGGCCCAGCCAGAACGACTCGACGAACATCCGCGCCTGCTGCCGCGACGAGCCAACGGTTATCTTCGAATCGTCGCCCGCCGCGAGCGTCTGTCCCAGCCGCAGGTCAAGCTTGTAGACGATGCCGTCGACCGGCGACTTGAGCGTTAGCTGCTCGAGTTGGACGCGTGCCAGTTCGGCGTCGGCCTGTGCCGCCCCGAAGTTGGCCGAGTCGAGCCCGGCCTTAAGCAGGGCCTGCCGGAACTCCTGCTCGGAAATCCCCTTGGAGGCGAAGAGCCCGGCCGCGCGGTCGTACGCTTCACGGCTGATGGCGTATGTCTTCTCGGCCGCGGTTGCGCGGTCGAACGCGGCGCGGACCTGGGCCTGCTCGACCGAACTCTCAAGCACGACCAGCGGCTGGCCCGCCTTGACCGTGTCACCTTCACGCGCGGCAATCCGCGCCACGCTGCGCGGCACCTGGGCGCTGACATACACCGCCCCGCCCAGCGGCTCGACGGCGCCGTACACGCGGGCCGGAGCGTCAGCCAGCTTCGGCGGCACCGGCGCCGACTTGACCGGCGCCGACCGCTTGACCGCGAACCCGACAAAGAACACGACCACGACAACGACAACCCAGACCAGAACGCTGCGTATCTTCTTCGCCACGTCAATCACCTCCAGTCGGAACCGACCTCGTATCATAGACAATCGCACCGTCTTCCATCTTCAGCAGCCGGTCAGCGTAAGGGAACACCCGCGGGTCATGGGTCACCAGCACGACGCCGCGCCGCGGGTCGCGCGACAGCTTCTTCAGGGTGTCGAGCACGACATGGCTGCTTTCGACGTCGAGCGCCGACGTCGGCTCGTCGCACAGCAGCAGAATCGGGTCGCTGACCAGGGCCCGCGCGATGCCCACCCGCTGCTGCTGGCCGGTGGAAAGTTGCTGCGGCCGCGATGAGAAATAGTCCTTCATGCCGAGCCCGGACAACAGGTTTGTCGCTTTCTCGCGGGTCCGGGCCGAGACCCGGCCGCCCTGAATCGCCGTGCCGACCAGCACGTTGTCGAGCACGTCGAGCGCCGGGATTAGCGCCGCCTGCTGGAACACAAACCCGTAGCGTTGCTGGCGCAGGCTGGCCAACTGGTCTTCAGACAAACCCATCACGTCCTCCCCGCCAACGATGATCCTGCCTGCCGACGGCTTGAGAACCAGGCCCATAATCGTCAGCAGAGTAGTCTTGCCGCTGCCCGACGGCCCGGCCAGCACCGTCATCTCACCCGGCAGGATGTCGAGCGTCGTCTCCTTCAGCACGCGCCGCACGACCCGGCCGTCCGAGAAGTCGCGCGCAACTCCCTCCAGTCTCAGCACCGGCGCGCCGTGGCTGTCGCCACTTGGGACACCGGAATTCGAGTTTCGGACTTCGGAATTCGGACTTTCAAGGAACGTGTTCATTCCTACCTGAACGCGGAAGCCGGCTCAATCTTCAGAGCGCGGCGCAAGGCCAGCGTCGACCCAAGGAAGCACAACAGGAATGTGAACAAGGCGTGGGCCGGCGGCAGCCACAAGGGGAGGTTTGCCGGCAGCCGCGAACCCTTGACCCCGAACAGGAACCCGGCCAGCAGAAAGAACCCGACAAGCAGGCCGATGCAGCCGATGGTCAATGCCTGAAAGAGGATGATTGCGAACACGTCGCGCCGGCGCGCGCCCAATGCGCGCAGAACCGCGAAGTCCCGCTGGCGGTTAAGTACATTGGTATACATCGTCAAGGTAATGATGACGACGCCCACGAGGATGCCGATGATGGTCGAGAACCCGAAGCTCGATCCGATACCGGTGTTGATAAGGTTGTAAATGCGGATGTTCCAGGCGAGCGTGGCAACGGTCAACACGGTGGTCTTGGGCAGCAGTTCGCTGATTTCGGCCTGCGCGCGCCGGATGTCGACTCCCGGCTTGAGCTTGACCAAGATGTTCGTGCAGCGGTCTGCCGAGATCCCGGTTATCTCGCGCGCCTTGGTCGAGTTGACGAACACTACCGCCGGCCCGAACGCCCGCGACCCTTCGGTGTACCCGGCAATCCGGACGCGCCGGCCGTTGACCTCGACCACCTGCCCGACCTTGGGATTACCCAAATCCGCCAGGTCCAGCTTGTCTACGGTCACGCCGTCGTATTCAAGCAGCACGTCGCTGCTGCCCGATGCCATCCGCCACGGCCCGCCTTCCAGCGCCGGCCGGGTCACGCCGACTATCTGGACCGACTGCGACCTGCCGCTCGGCAGCTTGAGCTGGGCGCCACTGTAGATGACCGGCTGCGCCCATTCGATGTCCTCAAGCCCGGCCAGCCGGTCCACGTAGCGCGTGGGCAAATCCCCGGCAGTGCTCGTATTGTTGCTGTTCTGCGAGAGAATCCAGATGTCGGCGCCGCTGTTGTCCACCAGCGCGGACATCAGGGAGAACAGCCCGAACATCACCGCCAGTTGCTGGCCGACAAGGAACACGATGGCCACCACGCCCAGCACCGCGCCGGCCGTGGTCGACCGGTCGTGCAGGAGCATCCGGACCGCGGCGTGCCTACGCATTCCTGCTTGCCAGCGTCACTCCCAGGGACTCGGCGTCGGTGAAGTGAACGGCGACAGCGACCGCCGGCCCGGCCAGGACATCGGCCGCGGCTACCGCGGCCGCGCCGCCCAGTACGACTCCGAGCCCGGGCAGGGTCTTCTGAACTTCCTGGACCAGCGCACGCGCTGCCGGCAGGTTGGCGATGAGTGTCGCCGAGAGGAACGCGACATGCGGACGGAACTCAACCAGCGCCTTCAGGATGTCCTCCGGCGGGGTTGACCTGCCGACGATGAACACCTCCCAGCCCTGGAGCCGCAGGTATTCGCCGACAATCTCCACGCCCAGTTCGTGTTCGTCGCCGGGCACGCACGAGGCCAGCGCCTTCAGGCCGTTGGGCTTCGATGGTTCAACGCTGTCGAACAGCCGGTACAGAACGTAGCGGCAGACTTCGGTTGCGGCATGCTCGTCGGCCACCGAGACGCGGCCGGTCTCCCAGAGGAAACCGAGATATCTCATTGCTGGGAGCACGACGTCCTCAACGACCCGCTCCACAGCGCGGCCGGACCGGGCCAACGCCAGGGCGTACTCGGCCGCCTCTCGACGCCGTCGCGCGCGCAACAGGTCAAGCAGCCCCCTGGACTCAACCGGCAGGTCCGGCTCGGGCCGCCGGCCCTCGAGCAGAAGACCGAGATTGCCGCGCAGGCCGTCAAGCGGCGCGGCCAGCTCGCGCGCGTACGCCAGCCTGATGTTGCTCACGATGGCTACGCTCCACGCTTCGAGCATCCGGCCGAAATAGCCCGGCCCGAACCCGTGCCGGCTCAGCATCGACACGAACCATCGCGACTCCTCGGTCAGCCGGTCAAACAGCCCGAACTCGTAGACCGCGGCGAGCAGCCGGCCGAACTCACGATTGACGTGACGGGACAACCCGAGCTGGTCGCAGTCGATGCCCGCGCAGTGAAACTCCGCGTCGAGCGCCAGCCGTTCGTCGACGGCCACGAGCAACTCGTCCAGTTTCGCTTGGAATTCGGTCGCGGCTTCAGCGGAGACCCGGTTTGCCATTTGCAGGTGTATTCTACGACATCACTTCCACCGGTTCAACTGAAGTACGGGTGACAGGTCGCATGTCATAGTCGTCAATGGGCCGGCCTGTCCATCGCTTCGGGCCGGTACGGCCCGCCGTGGGATGTCAGGATGATTGAAGGCTTGAGGTCGAGTACCTTGCGAATGCTCGCGACGGAGTCTTCCCGGCTCGTGGCCCAGAAGGCGATTGCCGGCGGGCCGAAAGACATGTAGCGCGGCAACACCAGGTCACCGACAATGGCCTCGCCCGACTCCAGCACAACCGACACCGAGCCGCGAGTATGCCCGGGCGTGTAAATGACCCTGCCCGCGACTCCATGCGGGTTCAGGTCCAGCTCATTATCGACAAAGATGTCGGGCTGGGCGCCGGCCGCACTCGGTTTCTCGCTCGGCCGAAAGAAGATTCGAGACAGGCGGTTCTGCGCCGCCGGCGGCGACATCCCGGTGCGGACGTACTCGGCCTCCAACCGGTGCACCGCCACTTTCGCGCCCGTTGCCTGCACGACATCGGCAAGGCTGCCGGTGTGGTCGGGATGGGCGTGGGTAACAACAATCAGCCCGATGTCCCGAGGGTTGACCCCGCACCGCTCCAGTTGTGCGATAATCTTCGCGGAGTTGCCCGCGACCCCGGAATCGACGAGCACATGCTTCCCCGCTCCCCTCACCAGGAATGCCTTCACGAACCCGAGTTGCAGCGGCAACAGGCCGGCCTGACCGTCATTCACAGTCAGATGCTACCAGCGGCGACCGGGCAAGGTCAAGGTTCACCGCTTGACTAGTTCCTACCTGTCGGCTAAAGTCTGGGCACGCGCCCGTAGCTCAGATGGATAGAGCGGCAGACTCCGGATCTGCAGGCCACGCGTTCAATTCGCGTCGGGCGCTTTCTCCGCACAAGAGATCAAGAGATCAAGTGGTCAAGAGATCGAACGTCCGGACAGACACCCGTACTCGATCCCTCGATCTCTCGATCGCTTCTGTCATACTCTTAGGAGGTCCCTTGGATTTCTATGATGTTGTCCGGAAACGCCTGAGCGTCCGTTCGTACAAGCCTGACCCGATTCCCGAAGACGTGCTGACCCGCATCCTCGAAGCCGGCCGCATCGCGCCGTCGGCCAAGAACTACCAGCCTTGGAAGTTCATCGTCGTCAAAGACCCGGCAGTCCGCCAGGCCCTCGTTCCGGCCTGCAAGAATCAGGGCTCAGTCGGCCAGGCACCGGTCGTTCTCTGCGCCTGCTGCGTGCTCGACCAGGCTTGGAAGGGAATGGGCGGCTACTGGTCGGCCGAGGCGGTAGATATAACCATCGCCCTCGAACACATGATACTCGCCGCCGCTGCCGAAGGACTGGGCACCTGCTGGATTGGCGCGTCTCTGGAAGCCGAGGTCAGAAAGGTGTTGGCGATTCCCGAAGGAGTCAAACCGATTGCTCTCACGCCGCTCGGCTACCCTGCGGTCGAGTCAAAGCCCCGCTCCCGCAAGCCGCTCTCCGAGATCGTCTGCTACGACAAGTACGTGGTCTAACAGACCGGAGACCGGCGACCGGAGACCGTTCCCGTTGCTTTCAGGTCTGCCGTCTGGCTTCTAACTTCTGACTTGGCGTTCTTGGCGCTCTTGGCGGTTGTCTCTCGGCCTCCGCCCTTTGCCATTTCCCCTTTCCCCTTCATCCTTGGCGGTTCAGTGGTCCTGGTTCCGGAACTTCTGACATCTGGCTTCTAGCCTCTGACCTCTGACTTCATCTTCTGCCCGCCCCTCGGTCCCTTGATCTCTCGATCCCTTTATCCCTGATCCTGCGCCTGCACCTCTCTCTCCATTATCACCGCGTCTTCCCCGTTCTCATAGTATCCCTTTCTCATGTAGGTCGGGACGAAGCCACGTTCGGAATAGAACTTCCGAGCAATCGTGTTCGACACCCGCACCTCAAGATAGATTGACTCGGCCTTGCTCCGTCCGGCGAAGGCAATGACCTCATCGAGCAACCTGCCGCCGATGCCCTTGGCGCGCTCACCCTCACACACAGCCAGGTTGGCAAGATGGACCTCTTGCGTGCCCCAGGCCACCGCGTAGCCAAGAACGACCCCTCCATCCTCGGTAACAAGTGACAATCCTTGCGAACGGTTGATGTCTGAAAGAAAGAACGACCGCCGCCACGGACTCGCAAAGATGGCACGCTCCAGCTCCATCACGCGGTCGAGGTCGTCCTCGGTCATCGGCCGGATTATCACGACAAGAATAATGCCGCGCGCTCGGCCGGTGTCAAACCGGGCACAGCGCCACGACAAACAAAGATGAAGGGATGAAACCGGAAAGGCTGAAGCCAGAAGAATCCGAGTTCGAGTTCATCCTTCATCCTTCATCCCTCCTCCTTCATCCTTCGGATTCAGGGTCTTCATATTCCGCTTGACAAGGGGGCAAGGGGGGGTATGCTCCATCCGTGGGAACCGGACGGAGCCTGTAATGCCCGGTTCTCCGAAGGACCCTGGCCACGGCTTCGACCGTTTGACCGAAACGGGCGAGAGTCAACAGGGTCAGGCCAGTGACGTGGTGTGATGCGCTGAGGATATGGAGGAGCGAAATGCGACAAAGAAGAAATGGCACTGACGGGCGACTGAGCAGCAGAGCGGGGCGGCTTGCAGCCGTCCTTGCCTTGGTGCTGATGCCGGTCGTGGCCGGTCGGCTCGAAGCCCAATGGGTGCCGTTCTCGCCGCCCGATTCAGTCCCGAACCGAGACTGTCACGCGGCCGCTTACGACCCGTTGAACGACAAAATCTACATGATTGGTGGGACTTCGAACGGGTACGCGGACTCGATTGCCAATCTCTGCCAGCGGTATGATCCGGCCGCCGACACTTGGTCTTTGATGACCCCGATTCCCACCCCGCGATGCTGGATGAGCGCCGCATACGTGAGGGGAAACGTGTACGTAGCGGGCGGGATCTCCACCACCAGCGCGGCATCGGCTGCCAACGAGGAGTACACAATCACGGCCAACTCCTGGACCAGCCGCAGGCCGCTGCCGGTGGCTGAGCTGGCCTTCATGACGGGAGTCTGGAGAGACTCGCTTATCTACATCATTGGCGGCATGGATGGCTCCTACAGTCCGATCATGACCCCGCAGGTGTACAATCCGTTCACAAACAGTTGGGCTGATGGTACGCCCCTGCCCAAGGCAGGCGACATGGGCAGTGCGGTCATTGTCGGCGACACCATCTACATCTCAAATGCGTATGACCGACCGAATGGCCTATGCTGGCGACGTATGCTCAAGGGAGCAATCAACCCGGACACCGCGACCCAGATTACGTGGCTCTGGGGTCCTTGGCTGCCCGAACACTTGCAGGGATGTCCAGGAGGTACGGTTTCGCTTCACAACAAGGTCTACACGTTCGGCTACTTCGTCGACACCCTGCCCGACACGACGGCGACAATGACGGGCTTGGTCTATGACCCAGCTATAGGCGCTTACGTCGATAGCCTTCCCAGTCTTCTGCTTGAAGGGGTCTGGGGGCTTAGTGGGGACTTTGTCGTCGCCCGTGAGGCAGCAGATGAAATCTATCAAATAGCCGGCACTCGGCCTTCCGGAGGCTGCATTAGCCACTACAACAAGCTTTCTGCCGTACCGGATGGGACCCGTGAGGCTGGGCCAGCGGTCATGCCGACAAGCAGGCTGCGCGTACCCGCCCTGTTCCGGAACGGCGTCCAGATTCACTACGAGATTGGCCGGCCCTGCCGAGCAACTCTGACGGTCTATGACCAGTCAGGACGGATGGTGCGGACGCTCGCGTCCGGGCCGGCGCAGGCAGGAAGCTACACCACCGCATGGGACGGCCGGGACCAGTACGGACGACCGGCCGGCAGCGGCGTCTACTTCTGCCGGCTTCGGGCCGGTGAATTCACGACCGCGAGGAAGATGGTGAAAACGGAGTAGAGAAGAGTGCTCCAGTGGTCGAGTGGTCAAGTGGCCTAGTGAAGACGGGCGAGGTCAGAACGCAGAAGCCAGAATGCAGAAGGCAGAGACGGGAAGTTGACGGCGCGGAAGGAGTCGAGGATTCGAGGAATCGAGTGACGGACTAGAAGCCTGACAATCAGACAGCCGCCCGGTGAGAACCGGGCGGCTGTCGCTATTTGACTTGGCAACGGCTCGGGCGCGAGCCTCATCTCCCGGCAGTCGCAGGCCCAACCTCACCTACGGAGTTTAGCCACAGTATACAACTTCATCAAGCCCGTCCGAGTCCTAACTTCTGCATTCTCAATTCACTATTGGGCATTTCCGAAAGTCCCCTCCCCCATTCCCCCCGTAGCAGTCCCAGTTGCCATCCCTGTTGCTCTGCCCGTTGTGGTGTGAGTCGTTCTACCCGTTGCGGTCCCGATTGCTCTCGGAATCGCTTGCCCGGTTGCGGTCCCGGTTGCTGTCCGAATCGCTGTCCCCGTTGCCCTCTCCGCTGCTCTACCCATCGCTCTACCGGTCGCTCTAGCCGTTGCGGTCCGAGTCGCCGGCCGAGTTGCTGTCCTCGTTGCCCTCCCCGTTGCTCTCCCGATTGCGGGTAGAATAGCTTCCGGAGTTGCTCTCCAGATTGCTCTCTCCATTGCTCGCCCGATTGCAGGTGCAGCTATGTCCCCGGCCATAGGCACATACCCACGCAAACAAGGTCCTTCCCCCAACGCCTTGTTAGACGCGACCGAGTTGTAGACCGGTTCCGGATGGTTCTGACGCTACCGGAGCGTCCGACCCTTGCGGACTCCCCTCGCTGGCCCGAGCGCCTTGAGGGCCTCGCCAGCCAAGTAGAAGGAACCAGCGACCACAATCGGCAAGGATGAAGGATGAAGGATGAAGGATGAAGTCCGCGCCGAGGCCAAGGCAGACCGCACGCTATCAGCGGTGACGAAAGGAATGTGGAGGCGGGAGAAGATGCGTTTGAGTTCGACCAGCGGCATGGCGCGCGGGGAGTCGGGCTGGACCAGAATCGCCTGATGCACGAAAGGCGCGAGCGGAGCGACGGTCTTGGCTACGAGCTTGCCACCCAGCGAGCCGTATACCAACACGACCTTGCTGCCACGGTGTACGGTGTGCGGTGCACGGTGTACGGCTGCCCGCAGCAGCGGAAGATGGTCTCGCAGGACGTTGGCGAGGGCGCGGCCGGATTCGGGATTGTGGCAAGAATCGACAAGGACGACAAGTTTCGAGTTTCGAGTTGCGAGCTGCGAGCTGCGGATGACCTGGCAGCGGGCGGGAATCGAAACCGTTTCCAGTCCGCGTGCGACGCGGTTGAACTTGATGCGACCATCGTCCTTTGCCAGTTCGCCAAGCACGGCGAGCGCGGTCCGGCAGTTCTCGACCTGGTGCCGGCCGAGCAAGGGCAGGCGGACTGAGCCGGCCCCAAAGCGGGCGCGGGCGCGGAAGCTGATGCCCGCTGCGGTTGATAGGACCGATCGGACCGATACGACCGATGGCGACAACCTGAGCTTGGCCCCGGTCTCCCTCACCTTGCGCTTGAGCGCCGCGAGCGCTTCCGGTTCCTGTTCGCTGATGACGACCGGTCTGCCCTTACGCATGATGCCGGCCTTCTCCCCTGCTATCTTCGTCAACGTGTTGCCCAGCACCTTGAGGTGGTCGTACCCGATGCGCGTGATGACCGAAACCTTCGGGTCAGACAGGTTGGTGGCATCGAGCCTGCCGCCAAGCCCGACCTCGATGACGGAGTAGTCGGGCTGCTTGTCGGCGAAGAGAAGGAAGGACATGGCGGTGGTGAACTCAAAGTAACTCACCGGAACTCGTGATTTCAGATTGCAGATTGCAGATTGCGGATTGGCCGAAGGCTGCCGCGAGACGAAGGAGGCGAGGCGGGAGACGAGGCTGGCGAAGAGGCGCTTGGGAATCGGTTTGCCGTCAAGTTGGATTCGCTCGCGGACGTCGAGGACGTGCGGCGAGATGAACATGCCGGTCGAAAAACCGCAGCCGCGCAAGGCGGCGTCGAGCATGTAGCAGACCGAACCTTTGCCCTTGGTCCCGGCGACAAGAATGACGTTCCGCATCCGTTCCTGGGGGTTGCCCGCGAGTTCAAGCAACCGGCGGATGTTGTCGAGCTTGAACTTGGTCCGCGGCCTGGCCTGTCGCTCGTAGTTGACGAGACCATCGAGAAAGGCGAGGGATGCCCTATAGGTCATGTAGGGCCTATCGGACCAATACTGCGAAGCTCGATTCCGCGCGGGCTCGACCGGATGAAACTCACAAGTTCCTGGAGCTGCTCTTGTCCGCGGCCCGGTGCGCTTGCCGGCAGCAGGTCTGCCTCGATTGCAGACAAAGCCTGGGTGAGGTTCAAGCCCGCCCGGTAGATAACGCGGTGCGCCCGGTGCAGCACGGCCAGCACCGGCTCCCCGATTCCGGCGCGCCGGAGCCCTACCACGTTCAGACCGCGTACGCGGCACGGACTGCCCGCCGCCAGCACGAACGGCGGAATGTCCTTGTTCACGTACGAGCACGCGCCGACCATCGCCAGCGCCCCGACGCGGCAGAACTGGTGCACGCCCGCGAGCCCGCCGATATTCGCCCCGTCGCCCAGTTCGACGTAACCGGCCAGTTGTACCCCGTTCGCAATCACGCAGTCGCTGCCGACGCGGCAGTTGTGCGCAATGTGGACGTAGGCCATCACGAAGTTGCGGTTGCCGATGACAGTCGCGTTGCCCGACCCGGTTGCCCGGTGCGCCGTGGCGTACTCGAAGAACGTGTTACCGGAGCCGATTCGCACCTCGGTATCCTCGCCGTGGTACTTGGTATCCATCGGCGCGCCGCCGATTGCCACGCCGGGCGCGAAGCGGTTGGCCGCGCCGGCAGTCACCCGGGCTTCAATGACACAGAACGGACCGACCTCGCAGCCGGGGCCGAGGATAACGTCAGGGCCAATCAGGGCGGAGGGATGGACGCCGCCGGCGGAAGGGATCGAGGGATCAAGGGATCGAGGGATCAAGTGCCAGGGCTTCCCGCGTCAGCGGTTAGGCACGCACAAGGGCGTGACCGAATCTGTGTAATCTGCGTAATCTGTGGATTACTTCGCTCCTATCGCAGCGCGCCGATGACTATCGCTTCGCACGCGAGTTCGTCGCCGACCCTGGCCGTGCCGTGAATCTTGTACACCGAAGACCGGCCATTGACGATGTCGGCAGACAGCAGCAGGCGGTCCCCCGGTGCTACCTGGCGGCGGAAACGAACTTTCTCGATTCCGGCGAAGAGCGTCTTCCGGCCGCGACGCGGCTCCCGGACCTCGCACACCAGCAGGATTCCTGCCTGGGCAATCGCCTCGACCATCAGCACTCCGGGCATGGTTGGGAGACCGGGAAAGTGGCCGGCGAAGTAGAACTCCTCCGCCTTGATGTCCCGGTATCCCTCAATCAGATTCGGGCCAAGCTTCGTAATTGCATCAAGGAACAGGAATGGTTCACGATGGGGCATCCTCTCCTTGATCTGATCCAGGTTGAACACGATTTCACTCATCAAGCCTCCAGTTCTTTCTCAATCTCACGGGCAAGGGTGATGTTTAGCCTGTGCCCGGGCATATATGCAAAGACTTCGGCCTCAAGCGGTCTACCAAGCAGGGCAATGTCGCCAAGCAGGTCCAGCGCTTTGTGCCGGCACGGTTCATCCGGGAACCGCCATCGCTCGGCGCAAACGAACCGGCCCGCGCGCTTGAGGCGAAACCGCAGGCCCAATACTTTCCTGAGCGCGGCCGGTGACAGATTCGTGCGAGCCAGGGTTCTGGCGCGAGCCAGGTTGCGCAAGAACGATGCGGTCGTGACCGCTACGGTAAGGAACTGCGCCCCGAACCCCGGGAACCGGGTCATGCAGTTGATGGTGAGACCGCAGGCCGGGAAGGCGGCAACAAACCTCGTTCCCTGCTGCTCCAGTACCGGACGCCTCAGTCGCGCCGGCTCCGGCCCGGTCTCATACTTCACGACGCCGGCCCGCCTCAACAGGCGAACGTAGGTATCGGCGCTGCCGTCCCCAATCGGCAGGGTCGAACCGACCGCCTCCACGGAAAGGTCAGTGATGCCGAGGCCGTAGCAGGCGGCCAGCAGATGCTCGACCATTCGGACTTTGCGAGTTCCTCGGCCCAGGCACGTAGCGTGACCGCACTCGTGTGCGTTTGACAGTATCGCCCGCGTACGGCTGTTGAACCATATGCCGGTTCCCGGCCCGGCTGGGCTGAATCGCACGCTGGCCGTTCCTTTGCCGGACGAGTCTCTGCCTGACAGGCTGACCGTACCGGCAACCGTGGCCCCGCCGCTCATTCTCCCCTGCCGTACCGCCGCCACAAACGCGCCCAGAAGCGCTTCATCTCCGAATGGGGCCGTGCCGGGATACCCGAGTAGTGCGCGCCGGCCGGGACCGAACGGAACACCGCGGACTTCGCGTAGATGATCGCATCATCGCCAATCGTCACATGGTCGCTCACCCCGACCTGACCAGCCAGCGTCACCCGGTCGCCGAGTACCGCGCTGCCCGCGATCCCGACCTGGCCGGCGAGGATGCAGTCGCGGCCAATTACGACATTGTGGCCGATGTGCACGAGGCAGTCAATCTTCGTGCCCTGCCCGATGCGCGTCTCCCGGCCGGTCTTCGCCCGCGCAATCGTGCAGTTGGCACCGATGTCAACGTCGTCCTCGACTATCACGCGGCCGTCATGCTCAAGCAGGCGATAGCCGCCTTCCTGCTTCTCGTATCCGAACCCGGAGCAGCCGATCGCCGTGCCCGGGCCGATCCGCACGCGCGCGCCGATTGTCGTCCGGCCCATGATCGTCACGTTCGGCTCCAAGAGCGAGCCCGGCCCGATTTCGACCTCCGGCCCGACGAAGACGAACGGCGCCAGCACAACACCCGTCCCGACCTTCGCGCCCGGCTCGACCCGCGCCGACTCAGTGCGTGTCAACTGCCGCAAGCAGCACCCGGACCACCGAACCGACCTGCACCTGCACATCCTCGGGCCGGGACGCGTCGCCCTTCTGGCTCTTCAGAAAAGTCCCCAGCCGGACGTCGGCGATGAAGAGCTCGAATTGAACCCGCTTGTCCTGCTTGGTCGCGTTGCCGTACACCACGTAGTCCGCGTTGAGCGCGCGGCCCGCGGTCACGGCATTATCGAGCTTGACTTCTCCGGACTGCCCGTAGGACTGCAACTGCTGGTCGACCTTCGCGCTGGCGACCATGTCCACGTTTGGCTGGGCGGCGATGAGCTGGTAGGCGAAGTCGCGGATGTCGGCGCCGGCATGGTCCTGCGACGCCTGGCTGTTGGTGTTGTACACCGGCATCAGCGCGTAGACCTTCCTGCCCGGGGTCGCCGGCCCGACCGGCTCGAACTCGGCGTTCAAGGCCTCAAGCAATAACTGGGTCAGATCGAGCCCGGACTGCGCATAGACGACCCCGGATTTGGACGCGTCCAGGATCAAGGCGAACCCCTCGTCCGCCGCCAGCTTTGCCACGGCCGAGTCGATCTTCGCGACAATCGGCGCGATCAGCTCTTTGTACTGCTGGTCAATCTTGCCGCCCGTTCCGTACACTTCGGCAACGTAGCTGTCGTAGCGGCGCTTCCGCTGGTCCACTTCGGCATTCTTCGCGCGCTTCCCTTCCTCGGAAAGCGTAAGTTGCTGGGACTCGTACTCCTGCTTTGACTGCTCGTAATCATTCTTCAGAGACTCGGCCCTTGCCTCGAAGCTCGTGCGTATCGTGTCCATCGCGGCCTTCGCCTCAATCGCCGCCTCATACTTGACGATTACCTGGTCGTAATCGACGTAGCCGACTCGGAAGTCCTTGGCCGCGAGCGTTCCCACGATCGCAAGGCCGACGGCAATTGCCAGCCGGAATGTTCTCACGAAACCTCCTGTCATCATCCTGTCACTTCTGGTTGCGGTTTTCTCGCTGTTCACTGATTTCCAGCTTAGGCCGTGACGCCCGATTGTCAACACGGGCTGCCGGTCAGGCCCGAGCCGCCCTGTCCGACGCGCAAGTCCGCAAGCGCTCTCGGCTCCAGGTTCGCGGCGCAAGTCAGTTTCAGTCGCAGGTAGTTGTCGGTCAGCGCGGTCCGGCTCGTCTCGACAATCGCGGGCCGGACCGTCCCGATGAAACGCGCCTGGTACTCCTGCCGGCGCCGGTCGGAGTATGCCCGCAGCTCGCCGACCCGCTCCCGCGCAACCGGTCCCGGCACGGGCTCGCCCCGGCATGCCGCCTCGGTTCCGGGCCGAAGCGAGAATGGGAAGACGTGCAAATACCCGACCGGCATCTCCGCCAGGAGTCGCCGGGTTCGTTGATAGGACTCATCCGTCTCGCCGGGAAACCCGGCAATCACGTCCATCCCGATGTTCGTCTCTGGCCTGACTTTGACTATGCGCTCGACCAGCCGCGTGAAGTCCGCTGCCCGGTACCGCCGGTTCATATTCTCCAGGAGGGCATCGTCCCCGGACTGCAACGGAACGTGGAAGTGCGGGCAGAGACGAGCATCGGACATCAGCACGATTAGCGCCTCGTCAATCGTGTCCGGTTCAACCGAAGCCAGCCGAATTCGCGCTCCGCCGCACTGCTTGAGCAACCCGGCGAGGAGGGCCGCCAGCGTCGTCTCGCCGTCCCGGTAAGTACCGAGGTTGAGACCGGTGAGCACTACCTCGCGGAAACCGTTCGCCAGCAGCGATTCGAACTGTTCCCGGACCTCGCGCGCCGGCACCGACCGCGACTCGCCCCGTAACCGGGAGACGACGCAGTACGAACACCGGCGGCTGCACCCGTCCTGCACCTTCAGTATCGCCCGGCTTCGAACCGGCGCCGGGCCGATACCGGCAATCTCGGCCTGCTTCCGTTCATTGTCCCAGACCTTTCTGACCCCGGCAATCAGCCTGACCTGGTCCGGCGAGCGCTGGGCCAGGCAACCGAGCACGACCACGCGCGACTCGCCTCCGGCCCGGCACGCGCGGCGGATCATCTGCATCGAACTCCGGTCGGCGTGAGCAGTGACGGTGCAGGTGTTGACGTAGCAGGTATCAGCCCCTTCCGGCGAGTCAACAAGCGTGACGCCCTGAAGCGCCAGACGGTGCCTCAGGGCGTCGCTCTCCGATTGATTCAGCCGGCAGCCGGCAGTGAGTATCGCCGCGGTGGGCTGCTTCACGCGCTGGGTCAGACTCATCGGACAAGTCAGACCGGTCCGACCTCCGCTCTAGTCTTCCAGGTCCCGCTCTTCCTCGAACTCGCGGAGGTGGTCTTCGAGCGTGAACTTGTCGGTCAGGTCCTCTTCGCGATAGCGCTCGCGCCCACGATCCCGATCGGGACGGTCCAAACGCTCCTGCCGCTCCTCGGCCGGTATTTCGATCTCGGGATGGAGGGCCCGCTCGCTCAAGGCAATCCGGCGGTGCTCAAGGTCGATGCGAATGACCTTCAGCTCCAGCTCCTCGCCGATCTGGTACTTCTCTTTCGCCTTCTTGCCGCCGCGCGCCAACTGGCTCAAAGGTACGAACCCTTCGATGTCGTAGTTGAGCGCAACCACCACGCCCGGCTTGGGCAGATCGACGATCCGCGACTTCACCACGTCGCCTTCACTCAGTTCCTTGCTGATACTGTAGAACGGGTCTTCCTGGGTCTGCTTCAGCCCGAGCGTTATCCGGCGGTTCTCTTTGTCGATCCCGAGGATGATAGTCTCGACCCGCTGGCCCTTCTTCAACTCCTCGCACGAGTGCTTGATTCGCTTGGTCCACGAGACGTCCGCGTTGTGAATCAGGCCCTCGATGCCCTCCTCGATCTCGACGAAGGCACCGAACTCCTTAAGCGCCCGCACTTTGCCCTCGACCTTCTGCCCGACGTGGTACTTCTCGTCAACCAGTGACCACGGATCGGGCAAGGTCTGCTTCAGGCCCAGCGAAATCCGCCGGTTCTCCTTGTCGATGTTGAGGACGACGGTTTCGATATCCTGGTCGACCGCGAGAAGCTGCGAAGGATGGTGGATTGACTTGGTCCAGGACATCTCCGAGATGTGAATCAGACCTTCGATGCCCTTCTCCAGTTCGACGAACGCGCCGTACTCGGCCAGAGTCGTGACCCGACCCCGCACCTTTCCGCCCACCGGGTACTTCTCCTCGACCCGCTCCCAGGGATGGGGCGTGAGTTGCTTCAGACCGACCGTTATCCGTCCCGTGTTCGGGTCGGCGGAGAGCACCTTGATCTTGAGCTCGTCGCCGACGTTCACGACCTCATTCGGATGCACAACCTTGTTCCATGCCAGGTCCGAGATATGCAGCAGGGCATCGACGCCGCCAATATCGACGAACGCGCCGAAATCGGTAATCGTCTTCACCGTGCCGTCAATCACGTCGCCGACATTGAGCCGGCTGAACAGATCGCGCCGAATCTCGTCCTGGCGCTCCTCGAGCAGCAGCCGCCGCGAAACCACGATGTTCTTCTTGTACCAGTTGACCGAAAGGATCTTGACCTCGAGCTGCTTACCGATGAGATCGTCCAGGTTCGGCACCGGCCGCAGGTCTACCTGTGACCCGGGCAGGAACGCATCCAGCCCCATGATCTCGACGGCAAGCCCGCCCTTCACACGCTTGATGACCGTGGCGGGCACGCCCTCGGCGCTCTCGGACTTCTGTTTGATGGTCTCCCAGGCAAGCTGGAAGTCGGCCTTCTTCTTCGAGATCACCGGGAACCCATCCCGGTCCTCGAACGCCTCGAGGTAAACCTTCACCTCGCGGCCCTCGGCTGCCTCGTCCCGATCACGGAACTCCTGGACTGCCAGCACTCCTTCGGCCTTCAATCCGATATCTACCAGCACGGCATTCGTCAACCGCTTGACCACGCGGCCGGTAACGATGTCACCGAGCCGCAGCTTCGGAAACGAATCGGCATACATCTCGGCGGTGGTCTTCTCCACCGGCGCTTCCGGCGTCGGCGACGCGGGTGCCGCCTCGGGCGCAAGCACATCGGCGGGCACGGGACTCACGACTTCGGACTCAGGCAGGCTGGTTGCGCCTTCCTGTTTGCTATCCTCTACTGACATTAAAACGGTCCTCCTTAGCGGGATTTCTGACAATATCAACGATCTCGCGCACCACCCGTGACGGGGTCGACGAACCGGCCACCACGCCGACCCGGCCGGCCCGGGCAATGATCCGTCGCGGCAACTCGGCGGCCCGTTCCACAAACACAACCCGGCTGCCGGCATTGCGGGCGATCTCGGCCAGCCGGTTGCTGTTGGCGCTGTTGCGACCGCCGACCACGACTACCAGGTCCACCTGCTGTGCGATTCGGGCAGCGGCCTGTTGTCGGGCAGCCACCTCCTCACAGATGGTGTCGAAGATTCGAAGCTCAGTATAGCGAAACCGGGAAAGGTTGGCAACAGCTTCCCTTAGCCGCTCGCGGGACATCGTCGTCTGGGCCACGACGCCCACCTTGCCGCCCCGTAGCCGCATCCGCGGCGAGTAAACGCGGCCCCGCCCTTCGCAATGGCCGAGTATGGACTTCACCTCGGGGTGGTTGCGCTCGCCGACCACCACCACGGTATAGCCCTTCTCCTTGAGCCGGCGGGCCACGTTCTGGACCTTCCGCACGTACGGACAGGTGGCATCAACCACCGCGATTTGCAGCCGGCGGCACTCGGCCAGGGTCTCGGGCGGACAGCCGTGCGCGCGGATGACGAGCGCGCCGTCGTGCACCTGCCGGGCGTCGCGTACCGATGTGATGCCGGCGCGCTCCAGCTCCTCCAGCACCAGCGGGTTGTGCACCAACTCGCCCAGGGTCGAGACCCGGCCGAACTGCTTCATCCCCGACTTCGCGAGCCCGATAGCCCGCTCAACCCCGAAACAGAACCCCGTCGGCCGAGCGACAATGACAGCATGCCTCTCGCCCTTCGCCATCCGCCCTTCGCCCTTCGCCTTTCGCCTCTTGCCTTCCACTCGACCGCTTGACCACTTGACCACTAGACCACTTCCTTGGCTGCCATCTCTCTCACTCTTCTCTCCACTTCCCGCGTCAGGTGAACGTATCCCTGCCTGTCCTGCGCGAAATCCTTCGGGTACACCGGGTCGGCGAACGCGATGTGAATGCCCAGGTTGCGCGTTGGTTTCTTCCGATACCCACGCCTGACAAAATCCCGGTCGGTCAGGTAGGCGATAATGGAACGCGACACGCCGCCCAAGTGCACCGGCACAACCGGCACACGGTTCGTGATTGCCAGCATGCCGATTCCCGGCTTGAACGGAGTGATGTCGCCGGTCTTGCTCCTCGTCCCTTCAGGGAAAAGCACGATAGTCTGGCGCTTGCCCAGCAGCCACGAACACCGCTTCATCGCCGCCGGGTCTCCCCCTTCTCTCCGGACCGGCCAGGCGTTGTACGTGTGAATCAGCCATGCGAAGAACCGCGACGCGGCGAACAGCGAGTCCTTGGCCAGAAAGTGTATCTCGCGGGCCGCGCCGAGCCCGACAAGCAATGGGTCGAAGTTGGACGCATGGTTGGATGCCAGTATCTGCGGCCCGGGAACCAGTTTGTCCCGGCCCGTCACCCGCACCTTCAGCACAAGCTGCCCGAACGTGTACACAATCGCATAGCCCGCCATCCACCTCAATCTCATAAGAGAAAGGAATCTAGGGGTCCAGGATTCGAGGGGTCAAGTGAACTGAAGGAAAGGACGCAGAAGGAAGCCAAGTTAGACTCGCTTGTCGAGAGAGCGAACAAGAGCCTGCAACATGCGCTCCACGTCGCCGACCGATTGCAGCAACGTCTTGGATTCATCGGCCCCGATGTACCTCAAGTCGGTCGCGAGCAGCAGTTGCGTCTCGACCTCGCAGAGTGATCCGTAGGCAATCCGAAGCAAGCGGATGTAGTCCGCAGTGGAGTGCCTGCCATACCCCTCGGCGATGTTGGACGGAACCGAGCACGCTGCGCGCCTGACCTGACTAACCAGACCGTAGACTTCGGATTTGGGGAAACTCTTCGTGGCGTGATAGACACTCAGACACAGCGCGTACGCCTTCTTCCAGACGTTCAGTTCCTTGTAGCTACTCAGCATCCGCTCTTTCCTCCACTAGAATCCTTGAATCCTAGACTCCTCGACCCCTCCGGTGTGCGAGATCGCACACGACCGCCACCTGCTCCTCAATCGTCAGGTATGAAGTGTCAATGAGAATCGCATCCGGCATCCGCCGCAGCGGGCTCACCTCGCGGCCCGAATCTATCCGGTCGCGTTTGACCAGGTTGGCGAGCACGGTCTTGCTGCTGATGTTTGTCCCCTTCTGCGCCAGCTCAAGCCGCCGCCGCCGGGCCCGTTCGCCGGCGTCACACTCAAGGAATATCTTCAAGTCGGCATTTGGGAAGACGACGCTGCCGATGTCGCGTCCCTCGCAGACGACCGCCTGTCCCGCTGCCACCCGCTGCTGCTCTGCAACCAGCTTGTGCCGCACTGCGGGAATCGCCGACACCTCGGAGACAAACCCGCTCACTTCCGGCTCCCGAATCGCCTCGCTCACGTCCTTTCCATCCAGGAACGTCCTCATCCCTCTCCGGTCCCAGGCAACGCTGACCCTCGTACGCCTCAGCAAACGCAGCAGCGCCCCTTGCTTGCCGCCATTTTGCATCTTGCATTTTGCATTCTGCATTCTGCATTCGTCCGATCCCGTGATAATGTCCGTGCCCGTCCGGATGACCTTCAGCGTCACCGCCCGATACATTGCGCCGGTATCGAGATGGCGAAATCCAAGACGCTCCGCGCACAACCGCGCGGTCGTGCTCTTGCCCGAACCGGCCGGGCCGTCAATCGCGAGGACGAATCCGCGAGGGCGCTTCATACAGGGCAATATATCAAAGAACGCGGCAGTTGCAAGCCGTCACGCCAGCGGTCAGCCGCATCGGCTCTCACACTATGCCGCGCGTTCACCTGTGCCTGCGTGATTGGCGGGCGGAGTCCGGCAGCGGAACTCCGCCCGCATCGTTCGTGGCCTTCTCACGG
>CAZQZR010000024.1:0-12120 GCA_964597845.1 uncultured bacterium
TTTGCCTCGACCAGCACAGACCCGCCATCGGCCCGCGCTGACTCCGCCGGTGCAGGGCCTCCGGCCGAGACTCCTGCGCCCTGTTTGGCGGGCTTGGCGCCCGCGTCGATGGCTCCCACGCCTGGCCGATTCGGATACAGCAAGAAGTCAATCGTTACTGTGTCCTGCCCCGGCTTCACCGGCCACGCGCCAGTCAGCGTGCGGTCCAGATACCCCTGTCGGGACGCCACAAGCGCCCCACCCTTTCTCGGCGCGACAACCACTATGCAGCGCCCGGACGAATCGGTCACCGCCATGATGTCGCTGCCCTCGCTTACGACCATCGCCCCGGCCAACGCCCGTTTCGTCTCGCCATCCCGCACCCGCGTAACCACGACGGGCGCGGCCAGGCTGGTCGTCGCCAGGAGACAGAAAACGCAGGCCAGGAGCTTCATATGACGGAAGACACTCTCGCAACACTCGTGCCGCTTGTCAAGTTCTCTGCGGGATACCGCCGGCGGTCCGCCGGTGTCCGAGTGGGAATGGTCAACGACGGAAGGTCAGACCCGATCCGGGAACTTTTCTTTCAGGTAGGTGACGATGTCGCCGGTCGGCGTGCCGGGGCCGAACAGCCGGCCGCAGCCCTGCTTGTACAGCTCCTCCATGTCTTCTCGCGGAATGATGCCCCCGCCGAAGACGAGGATATCTTCGCCACCCTTCTCTTTGAGCAGGCGCAGCGTTTCCGGGAACAACGTCATGTGCGCGCCCGACAGAACGGACAGCCCGACGACGTCCACGTCCTCCTGTATCGCGGCCTCGGCAATCATCTCCGGCGTCTGGTGCAGCCCGGTGTAGATGACTTCGAACCCGGCGTCGCGCAAGGCCCGCGCCACAACCTTGGCCCCGCGGTCATGCCCGTCGAGCCCGGGCTTCGCTACAATAATCCTCAGTTTCTTGGCCATTCGTCCTCCAATCGCGAGCGCCTGCCGCTCACCGCTGACCGCTCGCCGCCCGGTCCGTTACTGCGAACTGCAAACTGGTAACTGGTCATTCTCCCTCTAGAACATGGGAGGTTCTTCGTAAGAACCGAAGACCTCTTTCATCGTGCCGCAGATTTCCCCGAGCGTCGCGTAGGCACGCACGGCTGCCATGATGGGATACATCACGTTGTCTTTGCCTGCGCACGCCGCCTTCAGGTCGGCAAGGCACTTCGTCACCTTCGGGTTGTCCCGCTTCTTCCGCAGTTCCGCCAGGCGTTGATGCTGCTCCTGCTCGACCGTCGGGTCAATTCTGAGCAGCGGGATTGCCAGTTTCTCGCCCTCGAGCGTGTACTTGTTCACGCCGACAACTGTACGCCGGCCATCCTCAACCTGCTTCTGGTACCGGTACGCGGCGTCGGCAATCTCGCGCTGCGGGAAGCCGTGTTCGATGGCCCTGACCATACCGCCCAGCGCGTCGATCTTCCGGAAGTACTCGTACGCCTGCTTCTCCAACTCATTGGTCAGCGCCTCGACAAAATAGGAGCCGCCGAGCGGGTCAATCGTGTTGGTGACGCCGGTTTCCTCGGCAATCAGTTGCTGGGTACGCAGGGCAATCAGCACGGCCTTCTCGGTCGGCAGGGCCCAGGTCTCGTCCATCGAGTTCGTGTGCAGACTCTGGGTGCCGCCCATCACCGCGGCCAGGGCCTGGAACGCGGTCCGCACGATGTTGTTCTCAGGTTGCTGGGCCGTGAGGCTGCAGCCGGCAGTCTGGGTATGGAACCGCACCAGCCACGACTCCGGCTTCTTCGCCTTGAACGTTTCCTTCATCTCCCGCGCCCAGATGCGCCGCGCCGCCCGGAATTTGGCAATCTCCTCGAAGAAGTCAAGGTGCGAGTTGAAGAAGTAGGAGAGCCGCGGGGCAAAGACGTCGACGTCGAGCCCGGCCTTGATGCCCGCTTCGACGTAGGTCAGCCCGTCCTTCAGGGTGAACGCGAGCTCCTGGGCCGCGGTCGAGCCGGCCTCACGGATGTGGTAGCCGGATATGGAAATGGTATTCCACTTGGGCACGTGCTTCGCCGCGTAGGCCATAATGTCGGTGATGACCCGCATCGAAGGCTCGGGCGGGAACAGCCACGATTTCTGGGCGATGTACTCTTTCAGGATGTCGTTCTGAATCGTACCGCGCAGCTTCTCGCTCGGCACGCCCTGCTTCTCGGCGGCGGCAAGGTAGAATGCCCAGACCACCGCGGCCGGGCCGTTGATTGTCATGGAAGTCGAGACGTCGGCCAGCGGGATACCGTCGAACAGCGTCTCCATGTCGGCGAGCGACGCGATGGCCACGCCGCACTTGCCTACCTCGCCCTGGGCCAGCGTGTCGTCGGAATCGCGGCCGTACAGAGTCGGGAAGTCGAACGCGACCGAGAGGCCGACCTCGCCATGCGCGAGCAGGAACTTGTATCGGCCGTTCGTATCCTTGGCGGTGCCGAAGCCCGAGAACTCGCGCATCGTCCACTGCCTGCCCCGGTACATGTTGTTCCTGACGCCGCGGGTGAAAGGATACTGGCCCGGGAACCCCAGGTCCTTCAGGTAGTCGAACCCGGCAACGTCGGCCGGCGTATAGAGGACGTCAAGCGGCACGCCGGAGAGTGTCTGGAACTGCCCGGCAGCGGCCGGCTCCACTCCCTTCTGCCATCGCTCCCGCTCATCGGCAATCCGTTTCAGGTCATCAGCCATCAGAGTCTCCTCTCAACTTGCGGCAAGAACGTCCCTGAGTATCGCCTCAGCGGCCCGATACGGAGTCGTTCCGCCGTCCAGTACCTGTTGCACAAGGTCGGCGAGTCGGTCGGTCACGTCCGGCCGGCGCCACACGTCGCGCCGCAGCCATTCCTCGGTCAGTTCGATAATCTCGGACCGGGTGCTCTCGCGCTTCCGCTCGGTCATCGCGCCCGATGCCTCAAGGTGCGTCTTGTGCGCGTCGAGTTTATCCAGCAACGCGGAAACGCCGAGCCCGGTTGTCGCGACGGTTTTCACCACCGGCGGCACCCAGCCGTTGGTCCTCGCCTTCATCTCGACCATTGTCTCAATTTCCATTACCAGCCGGTCCGCGCCGTCCCGGTCCGACTTGTTCACGCAGAAGAGGTCGCCGATTTCCATCAGCCCGGCCTTCATCGTCTGAATTCCGTCGCCCGATTCCGGCACTAGCACCACCACGGTCGAGTGGGCGGCGCCGGCGATGTCGAGTTCGACCTGGCCCACGCCGACCGTCTCGATGATGATACTGTCCCGGCCGAAGGCATCCAGCACGTCGCAGACTTCCCTGGTGCGCGCCGCCAGGCCGCCGACCCCGCCCCGCGTGGCCATCGAACGGATGAACACGCCGGGGTCGGTGAACAACGACGGCATCCGCACCCGGTCGCCGAGCAGCGCGCCGCCCGAGAACGGCGACGTCGGGTCAACCGCAACGATGCCCACGGTCCGGCCCCGGTTCCGGCACTCGCGGCCGAGCTTCTCCACCAGCGTACTCTTGCCCGCTCCGGGCGGGCCGGTGATGCCGATTCGGAAAGCCCTGCCCATCAGCGGGTAGAGCTCATCGAGTATCGTCGTGGCGACGTCCGGCTCGTTCTCCACAATGCTCATCAGCCGGGAACATGCCCGCTTGTTGCCGCCGCGGAACTCGGAAAGCAGTCTGCTAGTGGTCGATTCCAACCCGGTTGACGATTCCCTTCTGGTACGGGTGCTTGATTTCCTTCACTTCGCTCACGAGGTCCGCCCGGTCAATAACCGCCGGTTTCGCGCCCCGACCGGTAAACACCAGTTCGACGTTTTCCGGACAGGCGTCAATCAACGCCAGCGCATCATCGAGCTTCAGAAGCCCATAGTCCACCGCGACGTTGATCTCGTCAAGTATGACCATGCGGTACTTGCTCGAAGCCAGCGCCTCCCGCGCCAGGGTCAGGCCGCGTTGCGCTTCGGCCAGGTCTTCAGGACTGGGGTTGCCCTTTTCGACGAAGGTCGGCAGGCCGGTCTGCGTCACGGTCAGGCCTTTGACTCCCCTGGCTGCGACAATCTCGCCGTACGTCGGGTCGCCCTTCATGAACTGGACTATCAGCACGCGCCAGCCATGGCCGGTTGCCCGCAACGCCAGTCCCAGCGCGGCCGTGGTCTTGCCCTTGCCGTCGCCGGTGTAGACCTCTACCACTTCAGGAAATGACCAGGGTAAGGGGAAAGTGGAAAATCACAAGTCCGCACTTCACCATCTCCCCTTTCTCCTTTGCCATTGTCTTGGTAATCGTCAATCGACAATCCCTAGCCTTCGTCCGGGTTGAAGTCCGGTCCGAGCCTGGCCTTAAACAACAACCCCATCAGGGCGTTCCACGTACGGAATGTAAAGATCTCGCGCGCGACCGGGGAATTGGCCATGTTGGTGGCAATTTCGCCGTTGATGCCCTGCGACGCTATGGCGCACCTCAAGACCATGTGCGCGATTGTCCACGCCATCACCAGCCCGAACAGGAGACTGAGGAGTCCGTCGAACGACTCGAACGACAGGCCCGTCAACGTGAACAGCCAGCGTCCGACCATGAATGCCAGCACCGCGAACGCAAGGAACAACAGGAACAGCACCGTGCCTCCATTGAGGTGGGTCATGTCGGCCAGCGAGGGCGAGAATGCCGTTGCCGCCACCGCGGCCACGACCATGCCCAGCGACTCGAACAGCGGCAGGCCCATGCCGCCGGCCTTGCTGCCGCGCACGGTCTGGATGGCTGTCACTACCACCAGTATCACCAGCGTAATCCAGTCATACCAGTGCATCACCACTTGCTGTGCTTCAATCACTCATCCCTCCTAGTCAATGTCGTCGAGGTCGCCGGATTCCTCCGACCCCAACTCGTCGAGGTCATCCATGCTCATGCCGCCCGGTAGCCCGCCGCTCTCGTCGCCCGGGCTCATATCTTCAAGTCCGTCGTCGAAGTAGTTGTCGGTCTTCGACCCGGTGAGCAGCGTGAACCGGCTGAACACCTGCCGCGCCCGCTTCCTGCCGCACTTGGGACACGCCGGGCACAGCCCGGCCTCTTGTTCGGCCAGCGTGGCGACAATCTCGAACTTCTTTCCGCAGTCCTGACACTGAAACTCATATACCGGCATCGGGTACCTCCAATCAATGCTCGTATAATCGTTACCAAAACCTACCGATAAGTCAATTAGAGAACGCAGAGCCGTAAACGCCCGGCTATGCGTAGCGGCATGCGGGCCGGCCGGCGGGAAACCAGAAATCAGAGGTCGCGCTCCTCTGGGTTGACTTCGGAACAGGTTCGGCTAGCATCAGGGGCAGTCCGGACCCGCTAACAATAAGGAGCTATTCATGAAAGTAATCATCACCGACGGGATCGCCAAAGCCGGCGTGAAAATGCTGCAGGACGCCGGGATCGAAGTCGACGAACGCCCGGGCCTTACGCCCGCCGAACTAATCCAGGCAATACCGGCCTATGATGCCATCATCGTGCGCGGCGCCACCAAGGTAACGGCCGACGTCATCAACGCCGGCAAGAACCTGAAGGTCGTCGGCCGCGCCGGCGTCGGGCTCGACAATGTCGACAAGAAGGCCGCCGACGCCCGCGGCCTCAAGGTCGTGAACACGCCCGCCGCAACTTCGGTCACTGTCGCCGAACTCGCGCTCGGCCTGATGTTCTCGTGCGCCCGTTCGATTCCGCAGGCGACCCAGTCCCTGCGTGAAGGCAAATGGGAGAAGAAGGCCTTCAAGGGTACCGAACTATTCGGCAAGACCCTCGGCCTTATCGGTGCCGGCCGCATCGGCAGCGAACTCGGCAAGCGCGCACTGGCCATGGGCATGAACGTACTGGTGTCCGACCCGTATATCAAAGAGTGCACGGTCGGCAGGCTGTGCGATTTCCAGGAATTGCTGAAGAACGCCGATTACATCTCGCTCCACGTGCCCAAGTCCGAACTGACCATGCACCTCATCGACAAGGAGAGCATTGCCCGGATGAAGAAGGGCGTCATTATCATCAACTGCGCCCGCGGCGGCGTGATTGACGAGGAAGCGCTTTACGAAGCCCTGAAGAGCGGCCAGGTCGGCGCCGCTGCGCTCGACGTGTTCGAGAGCGAGCCGATGAAGGACTTCAAGCTCTTCTCGCTGCCCAACGTCATCGGCACGCCCCATATCGGCGCGCAGACCAGGGAAGGTCAGGAGCGCGCCGGTATCGGCATCGCCGAGGAAGTGCAAAAGATCCTGCTGTGCAAGTAGGAAGGAACAATGGCCGACATCAGACCATTCCGTGGCTGGCGCTACAACCCGGCCAAGGTGTCTGACCTGTCGCAGGTCATCACCCAGCCCTACGACAAGATATCCGGGGAACTCCAGCAGACCTACCTTGCCCGGAATCCCAACAGCTTCGTCCACCTGATTCTGCCCGCGGCTGCCGAACCGTATTCCTACTCGGCCGCGACCTGCCGCCAATGGTCCGACCAGGGCATCCTCATCCGCGACGCCCAGCCCACAATCTACGTCCTCCACCAGGACTTCGAGGTTGGAGGCCAGAAGAAGACGCGCCGGTCGTTCGTCGCGGCCATCCGGGCCGATGAGTTTGAGAAAGGCACGGTGCTGCCGCACGAACGAACGCTCTCCAAACCCAAGGCCGACCGGCTGAACCTGCTCCGCACCACGCGGAAGGATTACGAGCAGATATTCATGCTCTATTCCGACCCTGAGGGCATCATCGAGCAGGCGCTCGCGCCAACCGGCGAGCCGGCCATGCAGGCAACCGACGACTACGGCGTTGTCCAGAAGGTCTGGCCGATCACCGACCCCGCGAAGCTCGCCGCGGTGCACAAGGCGCTCTCGGACAAAGTGATGCTGATTGCCGACGGCCACCACCGGTACGAGACCGCGCTCAACTTCCGGCAGGAGATGGAGAAAGCCGGCACGGTCCCGGACGACGCGGCGCTACGGTTCAAGTCCACGGCGTTCGTGAATCTCGCCGACCCGGGCCTCGTAATCCTGCCTACGCACCGGCTGCTCTACGGTCTCGGCGACGTGAACTGGAACGACACGCTCGCCCGCATCGCGAAACTGTTCGAGACCAAACCGATAGAGGACGCCGCAGTCGAAGCCGAGTTGTCCCGGGCTGGGACCGAGCACGTCTTCGCTCTCCACACCGGCAAGGACAAGACTTGGCTGCTCCGCCTCACTGACAAAGCCGCGGTCGGCCGGCTGGTCAAGGACCACAGCACCGACTACCATGACCTCGATGTCGTCATCCTCCACACGCTGCTCATCGAACACGTGTTCGGCATCCGGCCGGACAACATCGAGGAGCACGTCGCCTACGAGCGGAATCCGAGTGAAACACTGGCCAAGGTTGACTCGTCCAAATACCAGGCTGCGTTGCTCATGAACCCGACCCGGGCCGACCAGGTGCAGAAGGTCGCGGCGCACGGCGAGCGAATGCCGCAGAAGTCAACCGACTTCTACCCCAAGTTCGTATCCGGGCTGGTGTTCATGGACATCGGAGATAGCGAGAGGATCTAAAGCGCGGGACATGACCGAAATCGTGGGGACTGTCCCGGATTGCGCCGCGAAAACGGGGACTGTCCCGCGCGCCGAGCGCTCCGGGGGACTGTCCCCAGTTTTCGCGTGGCACTGTCCCCTTCCGACGATTTCGGGTGGTGCCCAAGCTACGTGTGTTCACGAAAGGAAGGAACTGTGATGAAACGTCACTTAGTCGGACTACTCGTGGTGGTACTTGCCGCCTCAACCACGATCGCAGCCCCGCCGGTTAACGGCGGTTTCGGCTGCTTCGGCCCCACGGTTGGTCTCATCAACTTCGATGGCCTTAACGCCGCGTTCGCCGGCGGCGGCATAACCCAGAAGCTCCAATCGATGCACTGGGGATTCGGCGGAGCCGGGTTTGCGCTGATTGACCGCGTCGTCATCGGCGGCTCAGGCTGGGGCGGTTCCCAGACCGTCGCCTCTGACAGCCTGCGCGCGCAGGTCGAAATCAGCGGCGGTGAATTCGACCTCGGTTACCAGGTCATCTCGGTGGAACACCTGCTCATCGCGCCCGTGCTCGGCATCGGCGGCAGCGGGTACAAAATCGAGCTGCAGAAGCTCGCCGGTATGGCGCCTAACTTCAACGAACTGCTGCAGAACCCGGGTGGGACCAGCACGGTCTCGTTCTCGACCCTCTCCCTCACTCCGCAACTGATGATTACCGTTCCCATCAGCTTTGTCGGCCTGCAACTCCGGGGCGGCTACTGCTACACGCCGATGAACCCGGAATGGGGAATCGACAACGGCGGCAAGCTGCCCACCGGGCCGACAATCAGCAAGGGCATGCCCTTTGCCACGCTCAACGTTGTGTTCGGTGGCTTCCAGGGCGGCACCCGCAAGCGCAGAGGCAGGAGATAGCCGACGACACTCGGGAGAATAGTGAGTAGAGAATTGGGAGTTGTGAAACCCGAGTCCGCCTTTCACCATTCACTATTCGCAATTCACTATTTCATCTGATGCCGGCAAATCTCTCCGCCGACTACCTCAAGGCCGAAGAGAAGTACCGCGCCGCGACGACCAATGAGGAGCGGCTGGTCTGCCTCGAAGAGATGTTCACGACCCTGCCCAAGCACAAGGGCACCGAGAAGATGCAGGCCGACATCAAGACCCGGATATCCAAACTCAAGAAGGAGATGGCCGCTCCCGCAAAAGGCGGCGCCAAGCGCACCGACTGGTTCCACGTTGAGAAGCAGGGCGCGGGCCAGGTCGTGGTCTTCGGCGCGCCCAACTGCGGCAAATCCGCGCTCGTGCGCGAACTCACCGGGCTGCACGCCGAGGTCGCGCCCTACCCATTCACGACGACCGTGCCGGCTGCTGGCATGATGGAATTCGAAGGCATCCAGATACAGCTCGTCGACATGCCGCCGGTCGCCCCGGACTCGCCGGCCTGGCTCTTTCACATCATGCGCACCGCCGACCTGCTGGTCTGGATGCTCGACCTCTCCGACGACGGGTTGCTGGAGACGACCGAACAGACCCAGGCCCTGCTCGAAAAGGCGCACATAGCTCTCGCAAGTCCGAAGTCCGCAAGGGGACTGTCCCCGAATGGGGACTGTCCCCAAAACCTCTCGGGCGACCCCCCCACTCCCGGCTCCCCACTCCCGACTCCCAAGAAGGTTCTGCGTCTCGGCGCCAAGGCCGACGACGCGCAGGCGATGGACCGCTTGGCGATACTGCGAGAACTGATTGGCGACGTCGAAGTGCTGCCGGTCTCGGTCGAACATCACACCGGCCTGGAGGAACTCAAGCGGCGCCTGTTCACAATGCTCGAAATCATCCGGGTCTACACCAAGAAGCCGGGCAAGCCGGTCGAACTGCGCGACCCGGTCGTCCTGCCCATCGGTTCGACCATGACCGACGCGGCCTTGCACCTGCACAAAGACTTCGCCCAGAACCTCCAATTCGCCCGGCTGTGGAATGACAGCGGTTACGACGGCCAGCGCGTCGAACGCGGCCACGTCCTGCAGGACAAAGACATCCTCGAATTCCACGTGTAGCCGCCGCGCCCCGTCGCGTCCTCCCGCGCTGCCCGTCTTAAACCTCCTCCGGCCCGTGGACGGGAGAACCAGCGGGGTGCAAACGGGACAGCGTCAGCTTGACGCCATAATCCTTTCGCCTATACTCAGCCTGATGAGGTGTCCATGAAATCCAAACCCGCCCTCAAGCCGATTCAGCCCGCCGACAACTTCGACGACGCCTATCGGGCATTATCAAACCGGCTCGAAGACTGTGCAGCGTTCCGAGCCTACTACGTCGAACGCAAAGACAGCCCGGTGGAGATGCTCAAGCGTCGTCTTCTGGTCGCCGACCGGGAATGCCACATCCTCTATTCCGGTCAGCGCAAGAGCGGCAAGACCACCGAACTCCTGCGGCTCGCAGGTGAGTTACAGGACAAGTACATGGTTGTTTTCCTGTCGGTGTTCCGCGACATGGAACCGTCCGACATCGAGCCGATTGACCTCCTCTTGCTGTCAGCCACCAGGCTCTGCGAAGTCGCAATCAAGGCCGGGGTCAAGGTCGGGAAGGACGTAGAGAAGGACCTTGCCGACTGGCTGCTCCAGAACTCTGGCGAGGCCTTTCAATTGAAGGTCAAGGAAAAGACAAAAGGGCTGTCGTTGGGCGCGAAGCTCAAGTACCTCATTGGCGAGGTGGGCGGCAACTACCGCACTGACTCTACGCTGCGCACCGAAATCCGCACCCGGCTTGGGCCAAGGGCGGGCGAACTCGCCGAGCGAATCGAAATCCTCGCCGCGAAGACCCGCCAGACCGTCGGGAAGGACCCCCTTATACTGATTGACGACCTTGAGAAGGTGGACCTCGCCACTCAGGAGACGCTGTTCCGCAAACATGCCGCAACTCTGACGCGGCCGCGCTGCCGCATCATCTACACCGTGGACAAAGCGCTGGAATACGAACCCTACTGGAATGTCGTCCGCGCCAGCTTCCCGGACCCGGTTGAGGTGCCGTCCATCTGCACAGTCACCAGAACCGGCGCCGAGCACGAGCCCGGACTGGCCCTTCTCCACGAAATCCTCCTCAGACGTATCGGCCCAGGGCTGTTCCATGAGGACGCCCTCGACAAACTCATCCGCTCCTGCAACGGCGTCCTCGACGACCTGCTCTCAATTGCCCGACTCTGCTGCTTGGCGGCCCCGGTCGAAAACGCGCAGGAAATCAACTGGAGCATGGTTGACCGCCAGTATCAGACTCTCACCGACAACTTCCGCCGGATGATACCGGAGGCGCACTTCGCCAAACTCGGCCGGATTCACGCAACCCATACGGCTGAGCGCGACGAACAGCTCGTGTCGCTGCTGCACATGCAGGCGGCAATGGAGTACCGCGACGAATCAGGCCTGTACTACGGCGTCCACCCGGCGGTCATCCCGCTGCTCAGAGAGAAGAAACTCATTCAGAACTGACCTGTGAAACGCCGGACCGACACTCAGGACGCCGACGCCCCCCCCGTAGCCCGAGAAACCGCGGTTCAGACCCCTCCGAAGCTCGACCCGGCCCTGACCGCCCCTGCCGAACTCCTGCGCCGGTTCATCGAGGTCGCCGAAACCGGGTACGCCATTTGCGTCTGCAATGCGCCGGCCGAACGGCGCCGCATCCTTGACTCGTTGCTTCCCGAACTCACGGACAAGGGCAATGGGATATTCGAGCTTGAACTCGACAGGGCTGTCGAAACCATCCCCGGTCGCATCCGCGTGGCGCTGACCTCGGACGCATTCAGGGCGCTTGCCATCCGATTCAACACGGTGGCCATCTCGCTCACTGGCGCTGAGGCGACGATTACCGATGCCGAGCGCAAGTCCGCCGGCCGGCCCAGAGTCCTTCAGGGACTAAACCAACAGCGGGACTGGATGGACCTATTGGGTCACCCCGTCATATTCTGGGTATCCGAATGGCTGCTCGGCCTCCTGCCCCGGGTCGCACCCGACTTCTGGGCCGGACGCAGCGTCGTCATCCAGTTCCCGTCGGCCGACGAGGCCCGGGCGCACGCGTACCAAGAAGTATCATCCGGCCCGTGGACGTTCAGTTCGCTTGACGAGGCGAAACGCAAGATGCGCATTTACGAAGACCTAGTACGCGGAGAGAAAGACCCCAGCGCCAAGGCAGGATTTCTGCACAACTTGGCCATCATCCATCAATCCCTCGGCGACATTGCCGAAGCCCGCAAGCTCTACGAACAATCCCTCGCCATCAAGTGGGAGCTCGTCGACAAGTCCGGCATCGCCAAGGCCCTCCACCAACTCGCCACTCTCGCCCAAGCCCAGGGCGACCTCGCCGAAGCCCGCAAGCTCTACGACCAGTCCCTCGCCATCGAACGGGAACTCGGCAACAGATCCGGCATCGCCAAGGCCCTCCACCAACTCGGCAACATCGCGTATCTGCAGGGCAATCTCGCCGAGGCCCGCAAGCTCTACGACCAGTCCCTCGCCATCAAGCAGGAACTCCGCGACAAGGCCGGCATCGCTCAAACCCTCCACCAACTCGCCATGCTAGCCCAAGACCAAGGCGACTACGCCGAAGCCCGCAAGCTCTACGACCAGTCCCTCGCCATCAAGCAGGAACTCCGCGACAAGG
>CAZQZR010000024.1:12220-30998 GCA_964597845.1 uncultured bacterium
CCGGCATCGCTCAAACCCTCCACCAACTCGCCAACGTCAGCTACCTGCAAGGCGACCTCGCCGAAGCCCGCAAGCTCTACAACGAGTCCCTCGCCATCAAGCAGGAACTCGGCAACAAGCCCGGCATCGCCATTTCACTGGGGCAGCTTGGCCGCCTTGCCGAGGCCGAGAGGGACGACCGAACTGCGCTGAAGAACTACCTCAGGGCTCTCGCCATCTTCGATGAATTGAAGTCGCCGACCAAGGGCATCGTCGGCCGCTGGCTCGCCGACATGCAGAAGCGGCTCGGAGACGAGGCGTTCAAGAAGCTGTCCGACGAGGTCGTTGCAGAACCGAAACAGCCCACAGCTCACAGCTAACAGCTTGCGGCCCCGGGCCGGCAAACCAGACCGACGACGGGCAAGAGGAGGGAAAAGGAACAGCGCGCCTCTCCTGCCGGCAACCGTAACCTGACCCAATGCCGGACAGGGAACAAGACCGGGAGCAGACCAGAACCCCGGCCCCGGCCACAGCCAAGAGCATCGCCAAGTAACGGTCCTGCGAGCTGTCCAAAGGACGTGGCACAGCGCGGCGAGCGAAACTCACCGAAGACCGGGGACGCGAGCGAGTCGAAAGCCCGGCCGAGGACCAGTCAAGGAAACCGACCACGCCAATCGCCGAAGCGCAAACATCGGAATGGCCGACAGCCATCAGCACACCCCGCGCCCCGGCCCGCGACCCGAGGCGCGAACTGCGATTGGTATCACGATCCCGGAGTTCGTCCTAAGGATTACCCATAAGGTCGTCCCAGAGGTCGTCGTCGGGGTGATTCAGGTGATGACCCACGAGACGACGCCGGAGACGACCGTAGGGACGACCCGAGCGACAACCTCGGAGACGACCCTTGCGGTGACCCCGGAGACCTATCCTTAGACGATTCAAGGGATTACCTAAGGGACGACCGCGGAGACAACCTCGTAGACGACCCAATAGACGACCTCGGAGTTCGTCTCCAGGATGACCTCCAGGACGACCCCGGGGACCGTCCCCTAGACGGTCCCGGGGACGACCCCCCAGACGACCCTATGGATTACCTACGGAACCATGGCTCGAATCCCAAGCCCAATTTCTATCGGTGTAACGTTCCTCGGGATAGGTACTTAGCTAAGGCAGGGCGCCAAAGATGCCCTCCGCAGGCCTGTCGGCTGACGCGTGGGCTGTGCGGAATCGGCTACTTCAGCATCCTTCGCCTCCAGACCATCGGTCCTAATCCCGGGCGATACGACGGACCAGCCTCCGCCCCGTTCCACAAACCCGAGGGCCGCGCAGTCCAAGCTGAGCGGCCCTCGGCAATCGAACCGACTTACTCTCGGCTACTCAGTCAGGACCACCTTCCTGCTAAACCTCTGCCCCTCTGCCGCCAGTGTGCAGAAATAGACTCCAGCAGGCAGTGTGCCTGGAAGCTTGGTCTCGTACCTACCCGGGGCAACATCACCTTCGGACAACGACTGGACCAGTCTGCCGTCCACATCATACACGCCGACCGACACTCGACCCTGACTCGGCACATCGTAGCGCACTGCGAACGCGCCGCGCGCCGGGTTCGGGCTGACCGAAAGCGCCCATTGCAGCGGTGCGCGGCGAGGCCCTTCCACCACTCCGACCGGCAGGATGGAAATCACGCTGTCCGAAATGTCGTACTGCCAGCCCGGACCGTAGGCCATTACCACAATGCGGCAGGTATCCAACGAGTCGTCGGGCACGACCCAGCGATAGAGGGTGTCAGTAGCCGGCAGCCCGGTGACTATCGTATCCAGCCGCCACAGCGAGTCGCGCCTGACGAACAGCGACAGGGAATCACACCTTGGTGGCGCGTAAGTCACCCAGCGTATCGGAACCGTGTCGCCGACGTGATACGTTCCGCCGTTCGGCGACAGCAGCTTGACCGCCTCGACCTCGAATATCGATATCTTCGCGTTGCCCGCCGTAATCAACTCGTTATACCCATCACCGTTCACGTCGTAGACTGTGCTGACCAGGGATCGGAATCCGCCGTGGTCGTCGTTCCAGTGCCACACCTCGCGCAGGTCGTTGTCGCCAAAGGCCTTGTAGACGTTGATGCGGTCGGGCGTGGTCCAGATGCACTCGTCAATCCCGTCGCCGTCAATGTCGCCGCACTCGCTGATTCGACCCCAGTCGGTCCCTGAGAACGAAACAGAGTCCACAAGCGTGCGGTGGTACTCATCGCTGCCTGCGTTGTCGGCCTCCCACATATAGAGGTACATCTTGCCTTGCTGGACCATCTCATAGGCCACGTAGAACTCTGGTAGGGAGTCCCGGTCGATGTCATTGGTCATGAAAACGTCGTACCCGTTGGACAGCCTTAGGGTGTCCTGGAACACCACGTCATATCGGTCATCGCCAGTACACTCCCAGACTGATACAACACCATCCGACGAGGCGAAGTTCATCTGGCCGTCGCGGTCAAAGTCCCCGAAAGCCAGTCGGTAGCTAAGATGCGTTGTATCGCGCCACACGAGCTCGTTCTGATTGTTACCCGTGTTCTCCCAGATACACAAACCCACACTGAGTATTTCCTTGTGTCCGTCCTTGTCGAGGTCGGGCGGATAGTAGGTCGGAATTGGGATAGCGAGGTTGTTGCCGTACCGGTAGTACCACGACAACGAACATGGATAGCTGAAACTGTCGGGACTCTCGAGCGTCATCACAATGTCGTAGAAGGTATCTGGAGCCGGGGGGATCTCGACGTTGATGCAGACTATGTCAGTCAGCCCGTCGGCGTCAACATCGCCTGCGGCGAAGGGGAGGGCATTGCCCGTGGTGATACCCACAGGTTCCGGGTACACGCCTGTGTCGGCAAAGGCCAGAGAGACCCGATTCCAGCCCTGATGCTCCCAGACTTCGTTGCGCAGCGGGTCAGAGGACTGAATGGTGCCGGTGTGGAATATCAGCTCCGGAAGACTGTCGTGGTCGCTGTCACAACACAGGACCCTGCCATCGGACCCCGAATATGGACCTGATGGAATCTGTGCGACTCTCTTCATGCTTGTGGCATTCAGCGCGGTCACCCAGCAGACGAGGAGAAGAACGAGAAGACGCATCATGGAGAGTGGCGGGGAGGCGAATGTCGCCTCCCCGCCATCTGACTGTTACCTTATCAGAGTCACGCGGCGGGACGAAGTCTCGCCGTTGGTATTCAGTCGCACGAAGTAGACACCAGCGGGTACGGTGCGACCGCGGCCGTCCGCACCGTCCCAGCGCGCAACGTACTTGCCCGCAGGACGGAGACCGCTCTCCAGCCGCCGGACGAGTCGGCCTGAGACATCGTGCACCGTGAGCGCAACAGGCCCGGCGCATCCAACCTGGTAGCTGATTGCGGTCGCTCTGCCAAACGGGTTTGGCGTGCAGCTCAGCAAGCGTGTCGGCAGCGCGCCAGCCGTACCCGCACCTTGGACGCCGCTAAACCCGAACGCCGGAGTCAGAATGGCCATGCCGAAAACTGCGGCCAGAACGGCAGTCGTGAGTCTGTTGCTCATCTCGTCTCCTCAGTGCTGAATTACCAGTTTCCTCGTCCACGTCTGGCGCTCTCGGCCCGACTCTTGCATCGTGACGTAGTACACGCCTTCAGGGATGTCGCCAGTCGCCACGACCTGGACTACGTACCGGCCCGGCGCGGCCGTCCCTTGGGCCAGGGTCTTGGCAGCCCGACCGGACGCGTCGAACAGACAGACCCGGACTTGGGCCGGACAGGGCACATCATAGCGAATGGTAACACGACCCCGTGCCGGGTTCGGACTGACCGAAAGCGCCCACTGCACCGGCATGCGGCGAGGTCCTTCCGCCACTCCGGCCGGCAGGATGTAAATCACGCTGTCCGAAATGTCGTACTGCCAACCCGGCCCGTAGGCCATTACCACGATGCGGCAGGTATCCAACGAGTCGTCGGGCACGACCCAGCGATAGAGGGTGTCAGTAGCCGGCAGCCCGGTGGCTATCGTATCCAGCCGCCACAGCGAGTCGCGCCTCACGAACAGAGACAGGGAATCACACCGTGGTGGCGTGTTGGTGACCCAACGGATGGAAACCGTATCGCCGACGCCGCACGACCCGCCGTTCGGTGACAAGAGATCTACCGCGTCAACCTCGAATATCGATATCTTCGCGTTGCCGGCTGTAATCAGCTCGTTGTACCCGTCGCCGTTCACATCGTAGACCGTGCTGACCAGGGACCGGAATCCGCCATGGTCGTTGTTCCAGTGCCACACTTCGCGCAGGTCGTTGTCGCCAAAGGCCTTGTAGACGTTGATGCGGTCGGGCGTTGTCCAGATACACTCATCCACACTGTCGCCGTCAATGTCGCCGCACTCGCTGATTCGGCCCCAGTCGGTCCCTGAGAACCGGACAGAGTCTACCAGGGTGCGGTGGTACTCATCAACGCCTACCTGGTCAGCTTCCCACATGTAGAGATACATCTTGCCGCGCGGGACGTTCTCGTAGGCAACGTAGAACTCAGGCTTGCCGTCACCATCTATGTCATTGGTCGTGAATAGGTCGGCTCCGTTCGGCTGCCAGACGGTATCTTGGTAGACCACATTGTATTGGTCATCGCCGGTGCACTCCCAGACCGACATCGTTCCGTAGCTCCCCAGCGAGGCGGAGGCGAAGTTCATCCTACCATCCAGGTCAAAGTCCCCATACGTCAATCTGTAACCTGGATGTGTGGTGTCGCGCCACACCAGCTCGTTCTGATTGTTGCGGACATTCTCCCAGAAGCACGCACCCATGGACGGCGTGGCGCTGAATATCTCCCGGTGCCCATCTTTGTCGAGGTCGGGCAGGTAGTTCGTGGGATTGGGTATGACGAAGTTGTTGCCATATCGGTAGTACCAGGAGAGCGAGCACGGATAGCTGAAGCTATCCGGGCTCTCGATTGTTATGACATCGTCGTACGCAATATCAGGGTTGATAGAATCGGGCTCGACGGTGATGCAGACTATGTCGGTCAGGCCGTCTCCGTCAATGTCACCTGAGGCAAAAGGGATCGAATTACCTGTCGTGATGCCCACAGGTTCGGGATACTCTCCGGTATCGGCGTAGACAAGTTGGAACTGATTGCCGAGTCGACGACAGAGCTCCCAGACTTCGATGCGCAGTGGGTCCGAAGGCTGAATAGTGCCGGTGTGGAAGAGGAGCTCAGGCAAGCTGTCGTGATCGCTGTCACAACATACCACGCGGCCACCAGAACCGGAGTAAGGACCAGACTCGATGCGCGCGATTCGCCTCATGTTCGTAGCAGCAAGCACAGTCGCCCAACTGGCTAAGATAATGACGAGCCTACGCAACATAGAGAGTGGCGGGGAGACGGATCTCGCCTCCCCGCCTGTTCTATTCTACCTAACTAGCGTCAGACGTCCAGTCGCGACTTGGCCATCGGCAGATAGACGCACGAAGTAGAGATCGGCTCCGGCCGGCAGCCCCAGCCGGTCGCGGAAATCGCGGGCCGCAAAAGCGGCCGCCCCGGCCTTTGAGGGTCGGGGCGGCGGAAATCTACGGAATCGCTAGTCGAGCAGAACCAGCTTCCGGGTCGGCTGAGTCGCGCCGCCCGCAAGTCGGGCGAAATACAGCCCGGCCGCGAGCCGGTGACCAAGGCCATCGGTCGCGTCCCAGGCAAGTTGGCCCGGCCGCGCTATCGGCAGTTCGCGGACAACGTTACCGAGCGCGTCGAAGACCGTAATCCTGCTGCCCGGTGTCGCCGCGCGCACGTCGAACATGACGCTGCCGGCGCCGAGGCGGTTCACTGCCGGCACCGAGAACGCGGGTGCGATGCCCGCCGCGTTCGTTTCCTCGATGCCGCCGAAGAGCGTTCGGAACGACCACGGCGTGCTCCAATTGCCCCAGCCCCACTGGTTGTATCCGCGCACTATCCACTTGTAGGTCTTGCCGTGCTTGAACAGCGAGTCCGGCAGAGCACAGTGCGCCGTAGTGCCATTCTGCTCCCAGATGGTATCGAGCCCCTGCACCAGTTTGAAGTGGATGCTGTCACACTTTGCCTTGGCCGAATCAATCTCGAGCACGACCGGCGGGTTCATTATCGGCAGACCGTTGGGCGGGGCGGTCTGCTGCGGCGGCAGCGGCTCCCGCAGGACGTGGAAGCAGCCGAACGAGCCGTCGGCCGAAGTCAGGGTCGAACCGTTGTACTGGCTCAGCCGGAGCCGGAGCGAATCGCAGATGGGAATTGACGGCGGGATGTACCAGTGATACGCGCCGCTGTCGGCCACGCCCGCGGCCGCGGTCTCCCAGTTGCGTCCGCCGTCGGTCGACACGTCGATGTCCACGCTCGTGCCCGGCGTGCCGTTCTCCCAGGTCACGCGGCAGGTGTCGCCGACGTACAGCACTTCGCCCCGGCCGGTCGAGTTGTAGAATGTGTCGCCGAGCGGGTAAGTTATCCGGATATTGTGGTCGTCTCCCGCGTCCGGCGTCACTGCGGCAACGTGCGCCACGTCGCCGCCCGAGTGCGCCCACCACTCGGCCGGCGTCCACCATGTGTTATGGACGTAGACGTACTTGTCGTCGGTCCGGTACCCAAAGCAGGCAAGTGAGTGTTTCTCCCATGCCGCGGACCAGACCATCGCGTGGCCCGCGTCAATCTCCGAGGTCAGCGTGGCCCAGCACCAATCGCTGGCCGAGCCGCCGCTCTGGTTCGTCACCGACCAGCCGTAGTAACCGTTGTTGCTCCCGACCTGGTAAAGGCCGTTGGCGATATTGTAGAGGAACGTGGCGCCCTGCAGCGTGTCGGTGTGCATCTGCAGCGCGCACTCGCGCTGGACGTTCGGAATCTGGTAGTCGTTCTCGCCCTCGACGTTGTCGCGGCGCTGGTAGAAGTAGTCCACCAGCCGGCCTGACTTCTGGAACCGGTCGACGTAGCCCATCACCATCGCGCCCGACGTCGGAGAGCAACCGTAGCTCCAGTCGTAGAACGGCGCGAGCTCGTGGTTGGGCACGTACACTTCGCTGAAGCTGCCCAGGTCGTGCTTTGCGGCCTTCTGCCACTCGCGCTCGTGCACGGCCGCACACGCGGCCTCGTCGTCAGGAAACTGCCGGTTCATCTCGGCCTTGGCAGCAGCCACGTACCCGGCGAACGCTTCGCGTGAATCCCATGTCCGCTCGAAGTGCTCGCTCAGCACGACGCGCACGCCGGTCGGGTTCTCGAACTCGAGGTAGGTCGAGGGACTAAGGAAGTAGATTCGCGACAGCCGGGCATCGGGCCCGAGCGACTGCTGGGCTCGCGCCAGCGCCTTCTTCGCTATCGCGTAGTAGCCGGAAGTGCCGTATCCGAAGCAGACGACCGGTGCCCGGTCCCGGCGCGCCGAGACCAGCATGTGGCTGTACTTCGAGCGCCAGCGCGACAGGTCGGTGTTCACGGTCAGGGTCTGCCGCTCGGCCTGCACGTCGGCCGCGACCTCGTCATAACCCGGGAACGTCTTGCCGTCGGTGCGGAAGTGGAACATCCACGCAACCGTGTTGCCGTCTTCGTCAACGTATGGGACGGCCGTCCCCAACTGAGCGCCGGGGAACTCGGTCGCCGCCCAGGTCAGGGCGGTATTGCGGACTGTCTCGAAAGGAACCGCATTGGGCGGCGTCGCGCCGGTTTCCGGCGCCGGCATCGCCGCAAGCAGCGAAACAAAGGCCAGGAGGGCCGCAAACGTCTTAGTCACGATATTCTCCTATATTAGGGGCTCTTCGGACAACATCTAATTCTAGGCCGTCAGCCGGCAGAGTCAAACGCGCCCGGCCAGACCGCTAGTAGCCAAGCACGACGAACTGGTACGCGCTGAGGTGATAGTAGGGACCAAGAACATAGACTCGGCTGCCGTCCGGGTGCGCGGTCAGCCGGGACGGGACGCAGCCGACCGGTATGCGGTCTATGACCGAATCGTCGCTGGTCCGAATCACGCAGACCAGGCTGTCGTCGGGACTTGACGTGTACACGAACCGGCCGCCGGGCAAGGCGCAGACTTCCTCCACCCTGCGGCCGATAACTACGGAATCCTCGACCGTGTTGCCTGGAATGTTGACGGCATACACCAGGCCGGAATCGCCGACGGCGCTCGCGTACAGGCGTCTTCCGCCAGGCAGGATTGCCAGCTCGCCCGCACACTCGCCGACAGCAATCGAGTCGATTACCGCGTAGTCAGAAGTCCGCAGGACGTATATCTTCCCCGCGCTGACGTACAGGCGCGACCCGTCCGGCGACACCGCGACGGCGACCGCCGGATGGGGGAAGCCAATGGTATCCACGACTACGTTGTCCTCGGTTCTGACGACGAGCACTTCGTCGCCCGCCCAGCTTCCCACATACAGGAAGCGGCTGTCCGGCGAAGCCGCCAGCGGGCCGGGGTCACGATTGGTCGGTATCTCTTTGACCACCCGGCTCTCCGCGACGTCTACCGCCCAGACCTTGCCCAGGTTATCCAGGTACGGGTCGTCAGCGACATACAGGTACTTGCCGTTGGGAAGGAACAACATGCCGAGCGGCAACACCCCACACGGGAATGAATCGAGAACCGCGTAGTCCTGCGCTCGCAGTGTCATCATCTGCGCCTCGCCCCCACGGGCATCCCGGGAGACATACAACCGGGTCCCGCCCGGCGTCGGGGAGAGCACATAGATACGCTCGCCCATCGAGACAGCGCGCACGACGTGGTCGGGATGGAGATTCGGGTCTCTCCGGCTGCAGGACGCGACGCAGAACAACGCCAGGGCGACGATTGGGCACAGAGCGATTGCCAACCGTCTCATCAACCACCTCCGGGAAGTGAAGGACGTTGCGCACGTCTGTCCTTGGTTGCCATCATTGCCATACTAAGCTGTGTCTTGGAAGTTGTCAACCGGCGGATGGCATCAGATGCCCGGCGGCAGAGTCAAACCAAGGCGGACGAGTTAGGAGTTAGCAGGTAGGAGTGAGAAGCCGGACCAGGGTTCTGCTTAGTTGTGAATCCCGGTTCCTACGGCGTGAGCCGGAACCGGTCGCGCGGGAAGAAGCTCGCCTCGCGGACGTTGCCCAAGTTCAGAAACTGCTGGGTCAGCCGCTCGGCCCCGATCGCGAGCCCGCCGTGCGGCGGCATCGCGTACTTGAATATCTCGAGGTAGAAGGAGAAGTTGTCCGGGTTGCCGCCGATGCGCTTGATGCTCTCCACCAGCATGTTGTAGTCGTGGATGCGCTGGCTGCCGGTCGTTACTTCAAGGCCCCGGAACAGGCAGTCGAACCCGAGCGTCGACTCGTCGTCGTCCGGGTCCGGCATCGTGTAGAACGGCCGGGCCTTGCGCGGGTAGCGGCTGACGAACACGAACTCGCTGCCGTGCGTCTTCAGCGCGTAGTCGCAGATCTGCCGCTCGCCCTCGGGGTCGAGGTCGACCATGTCCTTCGTATCCCGCTTGTAGTCCCTGGCCAGAATCGCAAGCGCGTCCTTGAGGCGGATTTCGGGAATCTCGCCGGTCTTGGGCAGTTCGGCCTTGAGCAGCGCCATCTCGTCCGCGCACGCCTTCCCGATGTTCTCGACCATCTGCTTCAGGAATCCCCGCTCCACGTCAATCACGTCGGTGTACGACTCGATGAACCCCATCTCGAAGTCGAGCGACAGGTACTCGTTGATATGGCGCGAGGTCGCATGGTCCTCGGCCCGGTAGACGAAACCAATCTCGAACACGCGCTCGAACCCGGCGCCGACGAGCATCTGCTTGTAGAACTGCGGGCTCTGGGCAAGGTAGGCCGTCTGCTCGAAGTACTTGATGGGAAACAGAGCGGTCCCGCCCTCGGTACCGGCCGAGACAATCTTGGAGGTGTGGACCTCGGTGAACCCCAGCCCGCGCAGGTAGTCGGCAAACGTCCGGACGATTTCCGCCTGCACCTTGAACGGCGCGGATATTTCCGGGTTGCGCAGGCTGAACGCGCGGTGGTCCAGCACCGAGTCGATCTTCAGGTTCAGCTTCTTCTTCGACCGGTTCACCTCGAACGGCAGCTCGGCCACCGGCTCGACCAGCACTTTCACTTCCTTGAACAGGAGCTCGGCCCCGCGCTTCGCCTGCGGCTCGGCCTTCACCGTGCCCGTGACCTCGACCAGGCTCTCGCGCTTCAGGTGCGAAAGGTCGTGCTGTGTCGGGTCGAGAATCACCGCCTGCGCGGTGCCGGTCCGGTCGCGAACCACGACGAACGAAATCGAGCCCAGCTCGCGGACCTGGAACAACCAGCCCACGAGCTTGACGTCCTCACCGATGTGTTTGGCGATGTCTGCCGCTAAAGTGCGCTGCATATCGCCAGTCTAGCCGGGATTACCGGAGGGTCAAGAAATCACTGCCTACGTGGGTTGACATTGGCCGTCCGCTCGTCTATCTTCCATCGCACGATGCGCGAACGAAACCGCAGCGCCGCCGGACCCGCCCGACCCCGGACGCCGGGGTGGGGTCAATTTGTGCTGCCGGCCGCAATCGGGGCCGCGGGTGCCTTGCTCGTACTGGTCAACACCATCCGGTGGGGTGCGGGGTTGTCCCAGGATTCAGCCTACTACATAAGCGCGGCCCGAAGTCTTTTGGCCGGCCACGGGTTCACCTGCTTCGACGGCACGCCGTTCGTTGCATGGCCGCCGCTCTTCCCGCTTACGCTCGCCGGGCTCGGCCGGCTCGGGATTGAGCCGCTTGCGGGCGCGTGGCTCGTGAACACTCTGGCGTTCGGGGTCGTGGTCTTCCTCACCGGAATCTTGCTCGCGCGCAGCGTTCGCGACCGGGCTCTGGTGGCCATCGGCACGATCGCGGTGATGGTCTCCCCCGGCTTCTTCGGCACAGCTATCGTAGTCTGGACCGAACCGGTGTTCGCACTGCTCCTCGCGCTCCTGACCTTGTTTCACGGCCGGTTCTCGGCTCGAGGCCGGATGCTCGACTTCGTCCCGATCGTCGTGCTCACGGCCCTCGCCCCGCTGCAACGGTACATGGGCATGGCCATCATTCCCGCGACCGCGCTCGCAATCCTGACCGTCCGCGAGCTGCCGGTGCGGCGCCGGGTGGCGTACTCAATCGCGCTCTGTCTGCTCTCGTCCCTGCCGATCGGATTGTGGCTCGCGCGGAACCTGCGGCTCTCAGGGACTTTGACCGGCGAACGCTCCGGCGTGTTTGCCGCACTCGGGCCGACGGCCTTGACGCTGAGCCGCACGATACTCAGGTGGTTCCTGCCCGAGAGCGTGGGCCAGGTCCTTGGGGCTTTCAGCGTTGTGCTGGTTCTCGGTGCCGCGGTCCTGACCGCGCGGCTGGTCATGTCCGCAGTCCGGCGGCGGAAAGGAAGCGGCCCTGCCCAGGTGCGGTTCGCTCTGGTCACAGTCTCGGCCTATGTGGCCGTACTTCTGGCCGCAGGCGGTGGGTACGGCAATATCGAGCAAGACCGCTTCATGGCACCGGTCTTCTTCCTGGCTGTCCTTCTGCTGGCAGTTGCCGCCGACCACTTCATCCAGCCTTCCGGACATCGGCCGGCTGGCAAGGCGTGGGCTCGCGCCCTGGTTCTTGCCGCCGGAATCCTGCTGCTGGTGTACCCGGCAACGCAGTTCGTCAGCGTGACCCGACGTGGCATCCAGACCGGTAGGGGCGGGTTCTCACACGAAAGTTGGAGGCGAAATCAGGTCATCAGGTGGCTCAAAGCGAACCCGATATCCGGCCGGATTCTCTCAAACGAACCGGCCGCGGTCTATTTCCTGACCGGCGCTGCGGCCCGCAAGTCCCCGCGCCGGGGCGATGACCCGGTCCGGCTCAGGCAGACCGGTGAGGTCGCGACCGGCGACCACCTTGTCTGGTTCCGCAGTGCCTACCGTCCGAATCTGATGGCGCCGGAAGAACTGGGCCGGCAGTTCGGGCTGGACGTAGTCATATCCAACCGGGACGGCGGGGTCGCGGTATTCCGATAGCCCTCGCTGCGGAAGATCCCAGGCACCAAACCCCAGACCCCAGACAGGTCCCAATGTCTCAATGACCCAAACTCGGGGCCTTCGTGTCCCAGTGGGGACTGGCAGTATTCGATTCGGAAGCGAATCTTGGCGCACTTGGCATCCTTGACGGTTCAATTCCGGGCTTCGGGGCCGCTGCTTAGCTTGACGCCGCTCGTTTGCCGGCTATACTCTGCCGCGCGTTGCCTCCGCACGTGACCGTACTGAATCCGGCAGGCAATCGGTAGTTCGTGCGCACGTGTGGAACTGCTTCGATAGTCGCGTGAGTTCCCAGAGGACAATGTAAACGGACGTCGCGATTCCGGGCCTGCTTGCGAACCCGGCCGGTCGCGACAATGAACCGAAAGCGAGGACCAGTTCGATGATGATTGGCGTATTCGGCTTGTCGGCCTGCGGGAAAACGACGCTCTTCTCGCTTCTGACCGGCATGCAGCTCGACCCGGCAACCCGGCGCAAGGACGGCGTCACCGGCACCGCGCTGGTGCACGACGCGCGCGTGGACGAGCTGGCGCTCATCTTCAACCCGAAGAAGGTCACGCTCGCCAGCCTCACTTTCACCGACATGCCGGGCTTCGACGCCGACGCCCTGCCGGGCGAGAAGAGCCGGGTGATGCAGTTCATCCAGACGTCCGACGCCCTGCTCTGCGTGGTCCGCGCCTTTGAGAACCCATCGGTCGCGTGGCCGGCAAACTGTGAAACCCCGCGCCTCCAGCTCGACACCATTCGGACCGAACTGATTCTCCGCGACCTCGCGGTGGTCGAGAACCGGCTGGAACGGATTACCGAAACCGAGAACAAACGGCACCGCCTGACCGACGAAGAGCAGCGCGACCGGAGACTTCTGACCACGGTCCGCGAGAAGCTGGAGAACGAGCAGCTTGTCAGCCGTCAGGAACTCACGCCGGCGGAACTGAAGACAATCGGGACGCTCGGCCTGTTCACGGCCAAGCCGATAATCGTCGCGGTCAACACCGACGAGAACCAGCTCAGCCGCAAGTCTTACCCGGACCAGGACTACGTCCGCGAGCAGTGCGCCGCGAACGGCTTTGCCTACATCGAACTCTCCGGCCGAATCGAATCCGACATCAGCCAGTTCGACGAGGCCGACCGGCAACTGTTCCTGCAGGAGTACGGCTTCACCGAGAGCGGCATTCAGCGCCTGTCACGGGTCGTCTACGAGCACGTCGGACTGATTTCATTCCTGACCGTGGGCGAGGATGAAGTGAGAGCGTGGACCGTCAGGCGCAACACCTGCGCCCGCGACGCGGCCGGCGCGATTCACACCCGCCTTGCCGAGACCTTCATCCGCGCCGAAGTAATCTCGCACAAGAGCTTCATGACCGTCCGAAGCCTCAAGCTGGCCAATGCCCAGAATCTTGTCCGGCTCGCCGGCAAAGACGAGATTGTGAACGACGGCGACATCTTCCACGTCCGCGCCGGCGGCTAGGCCCGCCCGCGGGACGCGGCCTTTGGACTGCGGGAGCTCTGCTCCCGCGTTTCTTTTCAGGTAGCTTGGGCTTGTGCTTGCGCTTCCTCCTCGGCGCGGAAGCGCCAGACCGCGACCGCGAAGAAGAGTACGGCGTACCCGGTGATAATCGCGGCCGGAACCAGCGCCGAGCCGAACCCGAACCCGCGCAGCACCACGTTCTGGAACCCGTCCATCGCCCAGGCACTCGGCAGCAGGTGACCGATGAAGGAGAACGTCCGGCCGGTGATTTCAAGCGGGAACCACGCGCCGCCGCCGGCGGCGAACAGGAACATCGCTATCATCGAGAACATACTCACCTGCTCTTGACTCTTGGCAATGACCCCGATAAAAAGCCCGAGGCTTGCCACCCAGAGCGACAGCGCCGCCAGCACGACGAGAACACCTGCCGGCGCCCGCAGGTAGTCAACCTTGAAGGCGAACTGCCCGAGCACGACGAGCAGAAGGCCCTGCAGGAACGTGACGGTGAACATCGCCAGCACGTGCCCGGCGATGACCTGAACGCGGGTGACCGGGGCGGAGAGCATCCGGCCGAGCGTCCGGCTGCGCCGTTCCAGCACGAGCAGCATCGCGGCCGTCATCACGCCGAAGATGGCGAACTGGACCAACGTGCCGGGCGACGATTGCTCGAAGCCGTTGGCGACCATGCGTCGTTTGGCCGGGGCCGGGCCAGTCGTCTCGCGCCGGATGGCGAGCGCGGGCGTCTGCCAGCGTGCGACCGACTGTTCGGCTAGGGCCGTCGCATCCGCCTCATGGTCGAGCGCGGCCGCGACCAGCCGGCCGACCCTCACCGATATACCGACTCGCGCCCCCACGGCCTCAACCGCCTGCAAGGCGACCTGCGCCTGCGGTTCGGTCCGGTCGCACACGGCGTCGAGCGCCGCGCCGTTTTCCGTGTACCCAACAGGCACGACCAGCACGAGATCAAAGCGGCCGCGGCGTATCAGGTCGTCAACCTTGGCCGCTTCGGCACGTTCAAGTTGCTCGATTCGCACGAGCCCGCCCGCCTCAAGCTGCCCCACGACCAGCCGGCTCAGCTCGGTCGAATCGAGGTCGCAGACGCCGACGAGCGGCCGCGCGTCTTCGTGACTGGGCCACCGGAAGGCAAGGCCGAGAAAAGCCGTGAACACGACCGGCATCAGCACGAGGAAGATGGCCGAGCGCCGGTCGAGCAGAATCTGCTTCAGGTCCTTGGCCGCGATTGCGAGAGTGCGCATCATCTTTCAGGCGAAGCGCCGCCGGAACACCAGCACGCCGATTGCGAAGCAGGCCGCGCCCCAGGCAAGCGTCACTCCGAACGGCACCAGCATGTCCCCCGCCGTGCGCCCGGCAATCGACAGATTCCAACTCCTTATCACCCAGCCCTGCGGCAGCGCGAGTGCGACCTTGTTGAACGCAGCCGGCATGTTGGGCACCGCCTGGGTGAAGAGACCACCGAGCATCCCGGCCACGGAGAGGCCGCCGCCGAGGACCGGCCCGCCCTGACGCGTGGTCTTGATGAACGACGCAAGCATCACGCCGAAACCTGACGACGCCGCGACCGTACCCACGAGCGCAAGCGTCGAACTGCCGGCCTGCCCCCACCGCAGGCCAAAGAGCAGCGTCGAGGCCACGATGAGCAGAGTCGCCTGCACCGCAACCGTGCCGACCACCGACAGCATCTTGCCGCCGAGGATACGCGCGCGGCCGACCGGCACCGTGAACAGGCGCGCCAACGTACCGTCCTCGTGCTCACGCACGAGCGACAAGGCGGTGTAGGCGCCGGTGTAGAAGGCAAAGAAGACCATCAACCCCGAGAAGATGCCCGCCATCATCCGACGGAAAAGGGCCGATGTATCCTCGCCAGCCCCGGGCGCGCGAACCGTCACTGCCTCTCCGCCGCCTTGCACCTCTGCCTGGTACTGCTGCATTAACCCGGCAATGACCCGGCTGTCCGGGACGATGCCCGCGGCCCGCGCCGCGCTGCGATAGGTTTCCAGGAGAATCTTCGAGCCGGACAGCCCGTCGAGCAGTCGCTGCAGCACCGCCTGCACCACCGCCGGCCCTACCATCTTCACCGGGTCGGCCAGCAGCACCACATCGGCCCGAGCCGCACTGTCGAGCACAGCCGCGCTGAACCCGACCGGGACGATAACTGCGACGTCCGCCTGCTGTCGGACAAGCGCGACCCGCGCCAGCGCCGTGTCGCCGAGTACGGTGCAGCTCACGAGGTCGCGCAGTTGGGGACCCGAAAGCATGTCGGCAACCAGCCGACCAAGCTGCATCTGACCCGCATCCTGGTTGACCACAACAGTGCGCACCGGTGCCATGCCCGGCCCCTTCCCGACCCCGCCGACCCGGCTGCCAAACGCGAAGAAGAACAAGGCGGTAACGAGCAGCGGCACGAACACGGCCACGCCGATGAAGAACCGGCTTCGCAACGCCCCGCGCAGGTCTTTGATGGCAATGTAGAGTTCGGTCACGGGTCAGTCGCGGAGCGCGCGCCCGGTAAGCGACAGGAATACGGTCTCGAGGTTCGGCTCATGGATTTCCACGGAACTGATGCGAAACCCGAGCTGGGCAGCCTGCTCAAACAACCGCGGCACGACCGCATCGGAATCACCGGCCAGCACCGCAACCCGGCCCTGCTCAACCGTCACCCGGGAAACGCCGGCAACCGCGCGGCAGGCCTCGGCCGCCTTGTCCGGCTCGCCGGTCACCACGAGATCAACCCGCGTCTGCTCGCCAACCAGGCGCACCAGCTCGTCGCGGGTGCCGCAGGCGATGATCTTGCCCTTGTCCATGATGGCGATGCGGCTCGAAAGCTCCTCCGCCTCCTCCATGTAGTGCGTGGTATAGAGCACGCTCATCCCCTGCCGGTTCAGCTCCTTCACGTAGTCGAGGATGTGTCGCCGGCTCTGCGGATCAATGCCGACCGTGGGCTCGTCCATTATCACTACCTGCGGTGTGTGCAGCAAAGCGGCCGCGATGTTGACGCGGCGCTTCATCCCGCCCGAGTAAGTCCCGAGGCGTCCCTTCTGACGGTCCACGAGCCCGACCGCCGCAAGCATCTCGTCCACCCGGTGCTCGATGTTGTGTCCCGAAAGCCCGTACATCCGGCCCCAGAACACGAGGTTCTCCCGCGCGGACATGTCGTTGTACAGCGCGACCTCCTGCGGCACTACGCCGAGGCAGCGGCGCGCGGCCATGCTCTCTTTCGTAACCGAATGGCCCATCACACTCGCGTCGCCCGAGTCGGGCTTAAGCAGGCCCGAGATGATCGAGATCGCGGTGCTCTTGCCCGCACCGTTCGGCCCGAGCAGGCTGAACACCTCGCCCTCACGAACCTCGAAACTGATGCCGCCAACCGCGACCACGTCGCGGAAGGCCTTGGTCAGGTCGCGGACCTCGATTGCATTGTCAGGCATAGTGGAGCATGATAGGCCGCGGCAGCCGGAAGTCCAGCCCGCCGTGGCACGCGCCGGCGCCTATCGCTGGATGACGACCTTGCGGACGCTCACCGCTGACCGCTCACCGCTGACCGCCGACCGCACGAAATACACGCCGGACGCCAGCCCACTCACGTCATTCGCGCCGGGGCGCAGGTCAAGCACCTTGCGGCCGGAGATGTCGACCAGGGTCTTGGGGACAGTCCCCGTGCGGGGACAGTCCCCGCTCAGGACCAGCACGCCACGGACGATGGTGGCGTCCGGCGTCGAGCGTCCAGCGTCCGGCGTGAGGCCTTCCTCCACCCCGACATTGCCGGTCGGGTTGCGCAGATAGTAGATTTCAGTGTCCCCGCTCCGGTCGTCGCAGAAGACTATGTGGACCGCGTCGTCCGAAATGGCTATCGCCGGGTTGGAGGAACTGCTGCTGGTCTGGGTCAACCTGAGTTCCGGCGTCCAATTGAGGCCGCCGTCGTTCGAGTTGCGGTAGTAGACCTGGTAGTTCCCGGTACGGTTGTCATACCAGGCGATGTGCACGTTCAGACCGGACGCGGCAAGCACCGGGAACATGCAGGCTCCCGAGTTATCGGTCAGCCGGACTTCCGGTTCCCAGGTTGCTCCCCAATTCGTTGACCTCATGTAGTAGATTTGGAACTGGTAGCCTCCGCCCCGGCGGTCGATCCAGGCGACGTGAACCAGGGAGTCAACCACTGCCACGGTCGCGGCGTAGACAATAGCGGAATCGCCGGTGAGCCGGGTTTCCTGACCCCAGGTAGCGCCGTGGTCGAGCGAGCGCTCGTAGTAAACGTCGCCCTCGCTGTTTCGGGTGTCGAACCAGACCACGTGCACCGCTGAACCTGAGACCGCGACCGCCGGGTCTTCGGACCGGGCCGAGTCATGGGTCAGAAGTACCTCGGGTAGCCACGTGATGCCCCGGTCGAGAGAACGGAGGTAACTGACCTGCGTGTGCGCGCCGTGAAAGACCGCCCAAAGAACGTGGACGAGGGAGTCAGAGGCGGCGCAGGTCATAGAACCCCCGATGGGCGAGGAAAACCTGGCGAGCGCGGTGTCCGCTGACCATGTTGCGCCGCCGTCGGTTGACCGCCGGTAGAAGGCTCCCCAGCCATCACTCTTATCCTTGTAGACAAGGTGCACGGTGCTACCTGAGACCGCCAGCGACGGGGCCCAACTTGTATCCGGGTCGTTCGAGAGATTCTCGTCCGGCAGCCACGTCACGCCGTTGTCGGTTGAACGCTTGCCGTAGACCTCGGCGTTGCCGTCGCGGCCCTCCCACCAGACCGCCTGTAGCGTGCCGCCCGCTGTCGCTGCCAGACACCAGCCGTTGTTGGCCCAGATGCGCGCCGGGTTGCCCTGATACGTCAGACGGACCTCGGGCTCCCACTGGGCGGCAGCGACCGACAGCCAGCAGCCGACAGCAAGCAACATCGGGACGATGGATTTCACTGCTACCTCGCATTGATGCTAGGGCCAAGCCCCGAATAGTCAAGCTGCAATCGCGGGCGAGAACAGCTCCTGCGCCGGCCAGCGCGGCTGATTCGGGCGCTCCACGCGCCCGTTCCCGGCAAACCGAAGTCCTACCGCCAAGCCCGGCTTCCGCTCCGCCCTCTCCGGCCGCCGATTGACAACCGTTCAGAGACTGCTATGCTGACTCAATGAAGCACCGGCCCCTGCTCTATCCCGAGACTTCCGTGTTTGGCTTCTACTACGACGAGGAGCCACGCAACGCCCTGCGCCGCGGGGCGGTGCGAACGCTCTCCGACCAGATTGACCTCGGAGTGCTTCACGCGGCAGTCTCCCTGCTGACAGTTGATCGAGTAGGGGGCGACTTTGCAGTCGCCCCCTCTCACACCACCGGACGTGCT
>CAZQZR010000025.1:0-28163 GCA_964597845.1 uncultured bacterium
GGCCCGGCCATCGCCGGCGTGCTGCTCGGCACCATCGGCCCGGGCGGCTGCTTCGGCATCAACAGCGCGAGCTTTCTCGCCATCATCGGTGCGCTCTGGCTGATTCGGCTGCCCCTGCCCCAGCCCCACCGTTCCGACGAGTCGGTCGGGCAGCGGATCATGGCCGGCTTGAGGTTCGTCAAAGGACACCGGGACATAAGAACGCTCATCATCATGACCGCGGTATTCAGCTCGTTCGGTATCGTCTACCTGCCCCTGATGCCCATTTTTGCCCGGGACGTATTCCACGCCGGCGCGCGCGGGTACGGGATAATGATGACCTGCATCGGCGTCGGCGCGGTCGTGGGCGGGCTGACCCTGGCCACGATCAGCAAGACGCGCCACAAGGGACTGATTCTTGTCTTGGGCACGCTTTGCATGGGCGTCATGATAGTCGCGTTCTCGTTCGTCCGTAACTTCCACCTCGCCCTGCTGGTAATCGTGGCGATCGGCTTCTTCCAGACGTCAATCGCCTCGCTCACCAACACGCTGGTCCAGACCCTTGCCCCGGACCACATCCGCGGTCGGACGCTCAGCGTCTACATGCTGGCGTTCAGCGGGATGTTCCCGGTCGGCAGCTTCATCGGTGGGAGTATCGCCGAGCGGTTCGGCGCACCCGCGGCGACTCTCGTCGGCGGGTGCGCCGTGCTCGTCAGTCTTGCTGTAGTCTCAGTCCTCTGGCCGCAGGTGCGGAAACTGTAGTGCTCTAGTGATCAAGTGATCCAGTGGCCCAGTGGCGGACGCCGGCACTTGTTCACTAGACCACTGGACCACTAGGCCACTCTCGTCTACTCCAATCCTTGCAGCTCATATCCATACCACGTGCCGTCCGCGCCGTCGGAGTCGCCGTCCGCGTCTTCGGCAATCCAGAGCATGCCGTTCGCCCATGACAGCGAGAACCCGAACCCGGCACGCGGCAACTCGAACTTGGTGACGTATTTGCCGTCGATGCCATAGACCAGGATCTCTGTCTCGCTGTTCGGCGCCCAGACGTAGAGGAACTTCTTGGAGGCGGCTATGGCATAGGCGTAACCGCGCTCTTCGTTCGTGTTGTAACTGGACAGCGCGAATGTCTTCTCCTCATCGCCATCCACGTTGAATACCTTGACCGTGCCGCCATCCAACTCGTACAACATGTCGCCGGCGGGCGACATCGCAACCGAACTCTGGTCCCCGCTGAAGATGTCCTCAAGGTCGGTGTCCGCTTCCTCAATATCGAGGTCTACCTGGTCCAGTGACGTCCCGTAGGACTTGACGTAGAGTTGCTCCTCTTCCGGGCTGTAGAGAATGGCGCGGCCGTCGGTGCCGATATCGTACTCGGTATCAAGCTCCCCTGAATCGTCGTACTTGTTCAGGTTCGAGTAGTCGGTGTTGCCGCCGTTTATGGTGTAATAGTACTCACCGTCCCAGGTGATGCCCATGTTGTGGTAGTACACGTGGTCGGTGAATTCCATCTTCTGAACCGGCGTCACGCTCGTTTGCTGGGGTTTGCCGCAGGTAGCGCGGCCGAATACGATGAGCGCCAGCGCCGCGAAACCAATCCTGAGCAGTCTCTTCATTCTCAACGTCCTTTCTTCTCCGGGACCCGACCCGGACTATCTGAGCACTACTGCCTTCCTGTTGACCGTGCCGGCCGGCGTCACCAGCCGGCACACGTAGATACCGCCGGCCACCCTGCGGCCGGCCTCGTCCCGCCCGTCCCAGCCGAGTGTGTGCGTCCCGCGCGCCAGTTCACCGTCGGCGAGCACACGCACGACCCGACCTTCGACGTCCAGCACTTCGACCCGGGCCCTGCCTGCCTGCGGCAGGGCGAAACGGAGTTGAGCCCAGCCACGCGCCGGGCTCGGGGCAACCTGCAGCGCGACTTGCATGATGTCGCCGGCATTTACCGGCTCGGTCACGGCGACCGAACGGTCGAACCATGCCTGGGCCGAGTCCGCATGTTCGAGCATCTCCTGCTGGGTGTTGCCGCCGACGAACGCGAACGCGACAAAAGCCCGCCCCCCGACCGGGAGGTCAAAGGGCCCGGCCGAAACGACGCACGACCAGTTGCGCGAGCCGTTCGAGTTGGGTCGCCGTATCGCACCGCGCAGGAAGCTGTCTTTCACCGCCTCGGTTATCATCCCGGATGGCTGGATGTAGACGTTGTGGTCGATTGCCGAAAGGTTGGCGGCGGTCGCGGGCGACAACAGCTTGATGCCTGCCGAGTACTCGTAGTCGTGCGACTGGGTCATGTATGTGAACCGCCGGGTCGTATCGGAGAAGACCCGGTTGGATGTCGTGTTGTCGATGTTGAAGTCCGAAAAGATGCCGACGTAGAGGCCGTCCAGCGACTCGTCGCCCAGGTTCGCGACGTCATAGGTGATGACCACGAAGTCCCGGTAGCCCGGGTCCGCAACCGAGGCCGACCACTGGGTTACGGTCAGGCCCCTGGGCGTCGAGTGGTCGCCGTCGTCAATCACGGCCTCGTACTCCTGGCCCCCGGCAATCGGCGGAATCACCGCATGCAGTGTGTCGGACGCACGCCAGTCAGCCTGCGAGGTCGAGGTCGGCTGTCCGTACCAGCGGTCAACCACATAGTCCGGGCCGTTGCCGCAGGCAAAGCTGGTGAAGTATATCGCCCCGTGCGGCGCGTTGCGCGGGTACTTCAGTCCCGACCCCTCGTCGTACGGACCGAGCGTCCCGATTGAGCCGAGCGAGGTCACCGAAAGAATCATGTCGTTGTTGTCGTGGTCGGCCCAGAGCCTCTTGGCCGGAGGCACGTCGCCGATGCGGGTCTCGAAGTAAGGCTGCCACGAGCCCTGGCCCGCGGTGCACGCGGCAACCATCCCGGCTATCACGCCGGGCGGCGTCGAGGGCGACGCCGTGACCCGGAACTGGTCGCCTTCGACCGTGGCCCCGGCCGCAATCGTGCCGTAGCTCGAAGTCGAATCAACCCGGGTCAGGTACGGACAGGCAGTCCGCAGGACCGCGCTAACGCCGGTCGCGTCAACCGCGCCTTCGTTCTTCACCGAGACGTACAGATTGGCGGTCTCACCCGGGTCCAGCCTGCCGTTGCCGTCGTTGTCGTCGATGCGCAGGCCCGCGAACACCAGCGCGGGCCGGTTCGAACTGCCCCGTACCGGCACCTGCCCGTCGCGCGGGTAGAAGTTCTGGGCGCTGACCGAAAGATCGAGGCTGCCCGTGGTCGTCGGGCTGACCAGCAGGTCAACCCAGCCCTGGGGATTGGTCCAGGCCCGGGCATAGGTCTCGGTGCCCTTGCTCAGGCAGACGAGCGCTCCGCCTACCGGCGTCGTGCCGTCCTTGACCGTGACGCGCACGACCTGCGTGCCGGTCGGCACCGAGTCCGGCGTGGTCACCGTCAGGTTTCCGGGGTTCTCGGACCAGACAAAGAGCGTCGGGTCACCGAACAGGTTCAGCTCGAACACGCACCAGCGCCAGACCTCCTGGTCCATCGCGAGACTCTGGAAGTAATCCTTGGAGATCATCCCGATGCTGCCGAACTGGGTCGCGTCGCCCTGCAGGAAGAAGCGGTAGAACTGGAGGTCGAGCAACTCCGAAGGCCCGAGCGCCGGCGGGTAGCCGTACCCGTAGCGCGAGTTCAACATGCAGGCGATGCACCCGCCGTTCGGGGCGTTTACCAACGCCTCGGCCAGACATTCATCGTTATCGAACCAGCCCGACTCGCAAGCCATCGAGTTGACGAAGTTGAGCTTCGTGAACCCGTTAGAGAGCCCGGCGACCTCGCCCTCCTCCATCACCGAGAACGTGTAGTCGGCGCCGTGCGCCGCCACGTGGGCAAGCTGGAATCCCCGGTCCATCGAATCTGCGTAGACGCCGTCGTTCGGGTCCTCGAGGTGGGCGTGGGTCCAGCCCGGTGGAAAGGCGTCGGCAATGATGTGGTTGATGACCTTGCCGTGGTACGGGTCGAAGAGCATCGTCGAACCGTAGAGCGCTCGCTTCAGCCGGGTCGTGTCCTGGTGCTTCTCGAACATCGTGTCCTTGGCGAAGAACGTCGCCACGTCGGCCGCATTGTCAACCGGTGTCCGGCCGATGAACAAGTCGTAGAACAGGTCAACCGAGTCCTCCATCTCGCCGAACAGGTTATTCTGGTTCGAGTCCCAGGAATACTGCAGGTCCGCGTAGTACATGTCCGACGCGATATCCTCGGTGAGACCCTCGACCGTGAGCCGGCAGGTCCGGACCGGTACGATGCCGTCGTCGCCGCCGATGAGCACCCATTTCAGCCCGTGGTTCTGCCAGTAGTCTATCACGCAGTTGCGAATCTTCTCCTGGTTGTCCCGGCCGCTATAGGCCGAGTAGATGGACTCCGTCTTCACGACCACGGTCTTGATGCCGCGCCGGGTCTTCCAGTTCACGAACGGCTGGAAATCGGCGGCCCGCGCGGTCGAAGTTATGACCATCATGTCGCACAGCCAGTCGTCGGTCTGCCTGGTCGTCGGCGCCCAGTTCGCGACCCGCTCCGGGTTCCGCACTATCCCGCGCACGTTCTGACCCATCAGGTCTACCTGGGACTGGTCCAGGTTCAGCACCTGGTGCCGGTTCCGCTCGTAGCGCACCGCGACTGCGACGCGCGTAACCAGTTCGAGCCGCTTCTGCGCCGGGAAGTAGCGCAGAGGAACAAGCTGGATGCCGGCGATGCGATACCCGCCCATCACACCCGACATCGTGAAGCGTACTGTCTCGGCCGGGTACGCCTCGTTCGATGAATAGGCCGCGGGGTCGGGCGCGACGAATGCCAGCGCCGGTTTCGAAAGTACCTGCGGCCGCTGGCTCGGATGGATGTCGAACTCGCCGGACAACGCGGTCGTCGAGATGCTCACCACGTCCACGCCGGTAATCTCGGCGTCGGGCGGGATGACGACGTTGTAGACTGCCATGGGCAGGTTCGGACTACCAGGCTCGGTCGTCGAATACTGGCCGGGCAGGGCGACGACGTCATAGCCGTTCACCTTGTCGAATACGAAGTCGTTCGGGTTGAACTCGAACACGAGGGACATGACCGAATTGTCCGACAATTCAGATCGTGTCCCAAGTGCGAAAGCTTGCGTCCCAAGCGCTACGACCAACACCAAAGCAAGAATACGGACAGTACGGAACATCAAGAGCCTCCAATACCAGGAAGACGTTTCACTGAAGCAGGAACTGGCGCCGGTCACGCCAAATCACTGGAGATTCTAGCTGCTGGCGTCAGCCGGTCAAATCCCGCCCGTCGTTGCCGCGCCGCCTTGACCCGGCTAGTTGAAGCTCGCGGTCGCGGTCCGCGCGGGCTCTCGTGGCGCGCTGGGTGAGAATATCGTGTGCTCATATCGTTGCTCTCACATTCTTGTTCGTAACGAAACGGCAAAAGGTGCAAGATTTCAGCACCCCCCGGCTCGTTCTCATCCGACCCGGGGACCCGTACTCCCCACCGTACTCCCTACCGTAATCCCCGCCGTACTCCTCACCGTAATCCTCACCGTAGTCCTCGCCGTGCTCTCCGCTGTAGTCCTCACCGTACTCTCCGCTGTAGTCCTCACCGTAGCCCTCACCGTAAGCCCCGCCGTGCTCCTCACTGTAGTCCTCACCGTGCTCCCCACCGTAGTCATCACCGTAGTCCCCGCCGTACTCCTCACCGTACTCCTCACCGTACTCCCCACCGCAGTCCTCACCGTACTCCCTGCTGTAGTCCCCGCTGTAGTCCCCACCGTAATCCCCGCCGTGTCCGGAACCTCGCCCCCGGCGACAACGCGGCGCTGGACCTCATGGCATGCCCGGCCTGCGCTTGACTAACTGAACGTTACCGGTATTCTAGCCCTGATGCCAAGTCGTGAGACGCGTCCCCGAAACCCGAAGCCCACGGACAAAGGCGCGGCCAGTTCGAAACGGAACGCGACCATCCGAAGACGCTACCGACAACAGTCCGTCCGCGACCGCATCCGGGCGTTCTTTCTGGACAACATCGGCAAGATCGCCACACGCGAGCAAATCCAGAAGGTCGCCGCAGACCCGAAGACCCACCAGATCGCCGAGAACTGGCATCAACGACTGTCAGAGCTTCGCACCGACGAAGGCTACACGATACTCTCCTGGCGGAATCGTGGCGACCTGAAGGTCAGCGAGTACCTGATGCCCAATGCCAACAAGCGCGCAATAGCAGCCAAGCGTCTGAAGATTCACCATGAGACATGGCTCAAGGTTTTGGAGCGAGCCGGATACCGCTGCGAGTGGCGAGAGGGAAACGTAGCCTGCAACATGAGGAACGGCGACATTGACCCCATCGGTGGCGGTACGGTCAAACTCACGCCTGACCACAAACGTCCGCATGCGGTTGACCCGGCCGCTGACCCGAAAGACCCAGACGCGTGGCAGGCACTTTGCGGCCGTCACCAGGTCGTCAAGAAAAACTGCTGGGACCACACGACCGGCTGGCTCAATGTCTATGCAATAGTCCAGGCCGCCTCCGAGGCCGAGAAACGCCAGGTCTACGACTTCCTCAAATCCTACTTCGGAGACGCCAAGTGAGCGCGGCCCGGCGGCGTAAGGCCGCTGCCCCGGTCGTCCGCGACCACGTTCAGACGCACCTGTATCCTGCTGAACTCGAATCGGGACCTGCCGCCGGTCAGGGCGAAGTCACAATCCTGCCGCCGCAGGACGTATTCGCCACGCTCTCAGGCATCACCGAACCGGTCACGACCACGATTCTCGACCCCTGGTACAACAAGGGTTTTGGCGGAACTCGGCCTGACTACTTTCCCTGGCTCTATCGCGTGCTCGACGCCACCGCTCAAATCTCGCAGCACATCTTCCTCTGGGGTTTCCCGGAAATCATCTACCCGGTTCCCGACCACCTGCCCAAAGGTTTTGCCCTCATCGCCTGGCTCACCTGGTACTACAAGAACTGCCCCTCGGTGATTCGGGGCTGGCGTTCCGCACAACTCGCCTGCCTCCACATCGCCCGGCCCGAAGCCAAACTCTACCCCGAGCACTTTCTCAACGAAGCCCAACTTGAGCTACAGAGGCAGCGCAAGCTCAGGTACATGCCCGGCCCGCCCAGTGTGATTGAGACATCGCTGCTCGTTGGCTTTGTCGGCCGCAACGAACAGACCGGGCACCCATCCCAGAAGCCGGTAAAGAGCCTCGAGCCGCTCGTGCTCATGACCACACAGCCCGGCGACATGGTTCTCGACCCAATGTGCGGGTCAGGCACCACCGGCGTCGTCTGCCGCTCCCTCGGCCGCAACGCCATCCTCTGCGACGAATCCGAACAATACACCCGGCTAGCCGAAACCCGCCTTGGCATCGCCCGCCGACCTCCTGTCCCCGCTCCCGGGCCTCTCCTCGTTGCTGACCGCCCTCGTGCGACCCGGGGCCGTAAGCAGTGAGCGAGAATCCGCCGCGCAGCTCTACAAGCTGACCCGTCAGCAGCACATTACCGGCGAGAGCTTTGCGATGGCTGCCCAGGTCCTCTTAGACAAGTGGGACGCGCGCGGCTGTGACCCGAAAGTCCTTGCCACAATCCGCAAGGAGGTCTTCAACATCGACGCGCCGAAGAAGTAGCACGGCGGGCAGGAACCCGCCACAGTGCCCGTCGTGCTTGGAACCTCGCCCCCGGCGACAACGCGGCGCTGAAGCCGGAACCCTCGTCCGAACTGGCGGTCGGAGACCGGCAAGGGCAGACGCCCAGCCCGCGCGCTTGACATCAACCCCAGCGTCAATATTCTCTCTTGCAATGACAGAGACTGAAACGGACAGTCTGCTCGACTATCTGAGGCGACCATCGCGGCAGTGAGTCGCAAGCGGCACGCCGAAGGCCGGAAGAGACCGGATGACGACGGAATCATGACCGGCCCAGCCTCGGGCTTCGCAGCACACGAGTCCGCCGTCGACGCGCCCGAACCTATTGAGTTGGCCGGCTCACTGGTGCTGCAAGGCGACGCGCTGAGCCTATTGGGGCGACTTCCGGCCGAGTCGGTACAGTGCGTTGTCACTTCGCCCCCTTACTGGGGGTTGCGCGACTACGGCATTCCCGGCCAGATCGGTTTTGAGGAAACACTGCCGCAGTACATCAACCGGCTGGTTGCCGTCTTCAACGAATTGAGGCGCGTGCTCAAGCGCGATGGCATCCTCTGGTTGAACATCGGCGACGGCTACACCAGCGGCAACCGTAGGTGGCGCGCCCCGGACCGGAAGTATCCCGTCCGCGCCATGGACGTTCGCCCGGACACGCCCGAGGGCCTGAAGCCCAAGGACCTGCTGGGCGTTCCCTGGCGGCTGGCCTTCGCTCTTCAACAGGACGGCTGGTATCTCAGAAGCGACATCATCTGGCACAAACCCAACGCCATGCCCGAAAGCGTCAAAGACCGGCCATCACGGGTGCACGAATACGTGTTCATGCTCACCAAGACCGAACGGTACTTCTATGACTGGCGGGCCGTCATGGAGACCAATTGCAGCGGGAAACGCAACCGCCGGAGCGTCTGGCCCATCCATACCGAGCCGTTCCCCGATGCCCACTTTGCCACCTTCCCAACCGCGCTGGTCAAGCCTTGCGTTCTGGCGTCCACCAGAGCGCGGGACTTCGTCCTGGACCCGTTCTTCGGCTCAGGCACGGTCGGCGTGGTCTGCATGGAAATGGACCGGCAGTTCGTGGGCATCGAACTGAACCCTGCCTACATCGAAATCGCCAAGGAGCGGCTTTCGGGAGTCAGGCGCACGACCTTGCGCCTGCTGGACTAGTGGCGAAGAAACCGCCCATCAAGATACCCGCTCCTGACATACAGGTTGCGTTCGCGAGTCACCTCGCCGAAGCCCGCCGGCTGTATCTCCAGGACGCCCTTGCCATGACGGTCACGGAGCTTGACATCGAGAAGGTTGATCAGGAACTGGCCGCGCTGGTCCCATCCCGGAAGCTGTCGGCACTTGCCGGTCGAGGCCTGCGCGGCGAGCTGCTATTCGCAGTCCCATGCATCCTGCAGGCAAACCCACGACTCCTCGCCTACTACCGCCTGCTGCTGGGCCACAGCCGCAAGGCGTTCTACGCCGGGGCCAGCGGCACGTCGGCCTTCTTGTCCATGGAGGAAGTCGGGACACTCTCTGCGTCGGCTCGTGAGCAGCTCGAGACGCTCTGTACGGGACTCATTAGTTCAGCAGCCCTGCTTATGGATGGAATTGGACCTGAGCGAATCTCGAAGGAATTGCTCGATGACCTAACGCTCCTCACGCTCGGACCACAGTTGCGCGGCAGCGCCAGTGTCGACATCGGCACGGCGGCAATCGAACGGGTGCTGGAGGTTATCGCCGGTCTAGTCGAGCCATATACGACGAACCGCAAGGATAGGCTCGTCGAGGTCACCAATGCCTCAGACCGCCACGTCCGTATCGAACTGGCGTCAGACCCAGATATCGTGATACGCGAGCAATTGCAGCCGGACGCATATCGTAACGTTGTGGCCATCGAGATAAAAGGCGGCACGGACTTCTCCAACATCCACAACCGGCTCGGCGAAGCGGAGAAGAGCCATCAGAAAGCCCGCAAGAAGGGCTTCACAGAGTGCTGGACGATAGTGAATGTGGACCGCTTCGACGAAACCAAGGCCCACAGGGAATCGCCGTCGACCGACCGGTTCTACACCATCGCCGGCATCACGTCCGGGACCGGGGCTGAGTGTGCCGAGTTCCGGGACAGGATACTTTCGGCCACCGGTATCCCCGAGTCGGGCAAGAAGCCCGTGCGCGGCCCCAGCCGCCAGCCGTGAGCCAACGCCCCGTGGTGGAGTCCGACCCCACGGCCTTGACGCGATCGGAGGTTGGCTGCGCGTCCCCGATTCGTGCGGCGGCGACCCGATGAGGCACCTCATCGGCCTAGCTATGTTCGACGGCCGCATTGACTGGGAGTTCCGTGGCGGTCCCCCCGGCCTGAATGAAAACGAGGACTGTGTCCAGATTACGCTCATCTGGCATCACCACGAGAAACTCAGAACCAGACAAATCCTCAAGGTCATGGCATCGCTACTGGAGCAGAACGGCGTGAACTGGATCACGGCAAGCGAGTCGGCATGGACCGTTGACGCCGACCAGATGAAAGGCCTCGCCCAAGAACTCACCGACGTCACGTGGCTAAGCGGTCGATACGCGGTGCAACCTGAAGTCGAGGTGGACGTGGAAGATGTCTACGGGGTGCCGGACTACGAAGCCAGCCTCGCGCTGTACGTTACCTCTGCTTGTGCACGTCCTATTAAGGTATCAGAGAATTCGGGCAGCGTCCCTTCGGAAACCCCGAAACCCCGCAGCCCAAAGTATGATGTCGCGCTTTCGTTCGCGGGAGAGGACCGCCCATACGTAGAGCAGGTGGCCGAGCACCTCGTCGCACGCGGAATAAAGGTCTTCTATGATGACTACGAGAAGGCCGATATGTGGGGCAAAGACCTGTATGCACACCTGAGCGATGTGTACCTGAACAAGGCTCAGTACACTCTGATCTTCATCTCCAAGCACTACAAGGGGAAAATCTGGCCGAGGCACGAACGTGCAGCCGCGCAGGCACGCGCTCTACTAGAAGAGAGTCGCGAGTACATACTGCCAGCAAGGTTCGACGACACGGACATACCAGGCGTCCTTCCGACGACGAGGTTCGTAGACCTGCGCTCGACGCAGCCCGTTGAGGTTGCCGTGCTGGTCTGCAGGAAACTGGGACGGGACCCTCTCGCCCAGAAGGCGCACGACCTACCCTCCCCACAAAACCGCGATCTCTCAGGAGAGGCGAGCTTCGACTACTCCAGCTACAACGGACGATTTCGCATAGGCAGCGGGCAGTTCGAATTCGAGACACGTTGGACCAAGGCGAGTGACAAATCCATATACTGCTACACAGATTCTCCCAGCGTCAGGGCTGTTGCGCTGACGCCAAACGGTGCCACTATTGAGAACACCCGTGATGCTAGCCATCTTGATTTCACGTCTCGAGTAAGAACGGTGGGGCTCGGCCGCGTTGTGGTAATTCAGAATCACCACGGGGTCTACGCGGCTCTGCAGATTCTGGACATCAAGGACGACAGCCGCGGAGCGGCACAGGACTTCCTGCGTTTCCGTTACAGAATCCTCACCGATGGATCGGACGACTTCTCCGCCGGAAGAACCGATACAACCGCTGGGGGTTGATGGGGAGAAACGGGAGCACGACATGGACCCCTGCCGCTCCGCCACGCGGGCGGCTTCCCGATGTTCGGCTCACGGCGGATGGCGGCAGAGTTAGTCAGTTAGCAGAGAGCAGTTAGCCCGCGCGGAGCGCGGGAAACCCCGAATCCTGAATCCCAAACTGGAATCTGTGTAATCTGCGCAATCTGCGGATATCCATGTCCGAACCATCTGTGTCCACCTGCGTTCATCCGTGCTTACTCATCTCCGACCCTTGGCGGTTATCATTCCTGGCCGTTTCGTGTCTTTCGCGTCTTCGTGGCGTCCATGTCGGTTCCGGAACTGTATCTTGACTAGGCGGCAGCATAGAGTATCGTGTTGCCGGAGGTACTTATGTCCAGACGCATACTACTTGTCCTTCTCGCACTCGCCTCGGCCGCACTCGCCACACGAATGTGGACCGAGCAGGAGTTTGAATCGTTCTACCGTTCGTATCAGCCCAGGTGGCTGCCCCGGCCGGAGAGCCTCATTCACGGCCCCCGGCGCTACAACTACTTGAGGCAGGTCAAGCTGACCTGCGACTTCGTCGCAAGCTACCAGGTCTCGGACTCGCTCTCCCCCGACTTCGGCGGCATCATCGAGGCCGAGAACATGCCCGGCGTCATCGAGACCGACAACACACAGGAAGCCATCTGGGTCTGGTCCCGCTGGTACGAGCTGACCGGACGGGACGACTTCCGCGAGAACGTCCGCCGCGCGTGGATCTACGTGATAAACCACCCGGCCTATCGCGAGCACGGCGGCGTGCCGAGCCAGTTGTACTACGCAATCTGGAACTGCGGGCTGGGCTTCATGGCCGAGGCCGAGTATCGGCACGCCTATGGTGACTCGAGCCATCTTGCCTACACCGATACCTGCCGCACCTTCTACCTCCAGAACCCGCTCGCGAACTCGTCGTCGCTCGACTACTTCGTGACCAGCCAGTCCTCGGGCATGGCGATGGAGTACGCCCGAGCCCGGAGTGACGCGGTCCTCCACGACAGCGCCCTTGCCCGCGGCCAGCGGGTCAAGACCTGGATTGAAGGCGGGGCCGCGAGCCTGCTCGGCACCCAGAACTGGGCCATGTGCGGGGGCACTGCATTCTGGGGCATCGTCCATACGGTCGGCAAGGAAGACACGACCGCGGGCAAGCTCTGGATCCAGACCTATGCTGATTCACTGCCCGGGTTCTATCCGTCCGGTACGTGGAACTGCTCGCACAACATCTGGCTCGCGAACGCCTATCGGGCCTGCGCCGAGCTCGGCCACGACACACAGGACTGGCTGATGCACCACTACCTCGTTGACACGCTGCTCGCCCGCGACACCGACGACGACGGCGGCATCCCGGCGACCTGGACCGACCCGAACAACATGGACCAGACCTGGGTTTCGACCTATCTCGACTTCATGGGCATGGACGTGTTCGTGACGCCGACCTATGACCATGACTTGTCGCTGCTTGAATTCACTAGCCCGGACCCGCGCTCGATTCATGTAGTCGGCGTCCCGATGGACGTCAAGGTCCCGGCCGCGAACGTTGGCCGTAATCCGACAAGCCCGACAAGAGCCGTGTACTGCTACGAGGGCTTTCCGGTGGACTCTGTTGACGTCGGCAGTGTGCCGTTCCTGCAGACAGATACGATTGAGTTCTATGGAGGCGTCCCCCAGGGTGGCGGCATGTTCCACTTCAGCGTCAACGTCAGCGGGGACGACAACCCCCTCAACGACACAGCCAGAATCACTCTCCGCGTCTACGACACCTGCCGCATGACCGGTACGCTGGTTGACTCGGCGTCGGGCGATGGAATCCCGAGCTGGGTCAAGGCGCGGCTCGGCACCGACACGCAGGTCTGGGATTCGGCCTACACCGACCGGAGCGGCGGCTTCAGCCTCAAGCTGATTGACAGCATCTTCTCGGTGTCAATCGAGCCGTCTGTTCCCTACTACGCTCGTTCATGGAACTTCGCCATCCATGGCGACACAACCGTCAGCCTGCTGGCCCAGCCCGCGCACGTGCTGGTCGTGAACGACGACACGCTGGAGCGATACGCGAGCTACTACACCAGCACACTCGACACGCTGGGTGTCACCTGGTGCCTGTGGAACCGGCCGTCGGGCGGGCTTCTGCCCTACTCGCAGCTCGACCGACTCCGCGCGAGGACTCTCATCTGGTACTCGGGCAATACCAACACCGGCACGATACCGGCCGAGGACCAGGACAGCCTCAGCCGCTACGCGCAGACCGGCACCAACCTGTTCATCACCGGCCAGAACATCGCCGAGGAACTGCACGGCACTACGTTCCTTGAAAGCATCTGCGGCTGTCGTCTCGACTCCTCCGGCTGGTCAGGTGTCCTTGCATTCGGCAACCGCCAGGACTCGCTCGGCGCGTTCGTCCCCGGCGTCGCCACAACCGGCGGCAATGGCGCCGGGAACCAGACCTCGCGCGACGTCATCTCGCCGCTCGGCAACTCGGCCGGCTTCCTTGTTTATGACTCGGTCACGGTCACGCATGCCGCGACGCGGAGGCAGTTGCCCACGGGCGGTGGCAAGGTCGTGTTCATGGGCTTTGGCTTCGAAGCGGTCAACCGGCCTTCGGCCAAGCCGACCTACTTCAACCGCATGCAACTGATGGAACTGATTCTCACATGGTTCGGCGTGCCGACGGGGATTGAGGAACAGCCCCAAGCCCCAAGCCTCAAGCCACAAGCCATTCCGACCGTCGTCCGCGGTGTCCTGTTCCTTCCTCTTTCACCATTCTCTATTCACTATTCTCTATTCGACATGACCGGCCGCCGCGTGTTGCAGCTACGAGCTGGCCCGAACGACCTGAGCCGCCTGCCCGCCGGCGTTTACTTCATCAGCCCCGATGGGACGAATGGGACCAATAGGACATATCGCCTCCTCCTCGTGAGGTGAGCCATGCCCGAGTACGATTCCTTCGCCCCGTTCTATGACCTGACTCACGAGCACACCGACGACGTACCGTTCTTCCTAGACATGGCCAAGGAAACGGGCAGCCCGGTGCTTGAGCTTGCCTGCGGCACCGGGCGCGTCCTCCTGCCACTGGCCCGGGCCGGATTCGAGGTGACAGGGCTCGACCTGTCCCAGGCGATGCTCGACAAGCTACAGGCGAAGTTAGATGAGGAACCCCGCGAGATACAGGCCCGGGTCGCGCTCAAGTGCGCGGACATGCGCGAGTACCAGTTCTCGCAGAAGTTCAAGCTGGTCTTCTGCGCGTTCAACTCGTTCCTGCACCTGATGACAACCGACGACCAGCTTGCCTGTCTCCGTTCGGTCCGGGAGTATCTGGCTGACGACGGGCGGCTCGTGCTCAACGTCTTCGCGCCTTTCTACAACCGGCTGGCGAAGAGGGTCGAGACCGAAGAACAGGAGTGCGGAGAAGACGTGATTGCCCGTTTCTTCACGAAACGCAACTGGGCCGACCAGACAATGGACTCGTCCGTGATTGTCGAAACCACAGGTCCCGACGACCTTGTCCGCCGCCAGGCAACTCATATCTCACTCTGCTGGATTCACAACCGCGAGATGCATCTGCTCCTGCGCCTTGCCGGCTTCGAGGTCGTGGCCGTCTACGGCGGATACGACAAGCGGCCATACGACTACGTGTCCGGCATCCAGCTTTTCGTGGCGCGCGCCGCCGGAAAGACCGGGTAGTCCGGCATGGCGGCAAGTCGCGCAGTTCCCGTCATCATCCAGCTTGTGGTGTTCTACTTCGTCATCTCGCTGCTGGTGCGTCTTGCCCGCCGCCGCAAGACGCAGGCACCGACCGCGGAGCCGCCGGCCCGCGTAAGCGAGAGTAAGACATCCTCGCCCTCACCGCCGCCGGCCGGCGCGGTTCAGCACCGGGAACTGATGTTCAACGGCGTACTCTGGCGGATGACGCTTAGGCCCCGGAGCAACGCCCGGAGCAAAGAACACGACGTCTACGTCGACCAGCCGCCGCGCTGCCCGAAGTGCCGGCTGGGCGTCGTCGAGTCGGAGTCGTGGCTGGGATACACGTGGACGTGCCCCGCGTGTGGCTTGCGCAAACGCAGCCGCCGCAGTATCGAGTCCGTCGCCGAGGCATTCGAGCGCCGGCTCATCTGACCTCGCGCCGATAATCAAGCGAGGGGCGGGCATGAGCCCGCCCCTCTGCTATCAGACTGTTTCCGCAGCTATCTGGCTACTATGACCTTCTGCTGCTGCATGCCGGTCGGGGTCGAGAGCTTGCAGAAGTAGATGCCCTCTGCGACCCGCTTGCCGTTATCGGCCCGGCCGTCCCAGGTAACCGTATACCGGCCCGCGTTCATGCCGCGGCTGACGAGGTTGCGGACTTCTCTGCCCGCTGCGTCGTAGAGCTTGAGCGACACGTTGCCCGCGACGGGTACACCCCAGGAAATCGTGGCGTTGCCCCGGAACGGATTCGGATATGCAGCCAGCCGCACCTTGCGCAGGTCGCCGGTCACGCCGTACTTGTCCGCCACGCCGGTCGGGAACGGCGGGTCGGTCGTGTACAGGATGGCCCTGCCCGCGGCAATCGGCTCGCAGGCCTTGTGGTACGTGCCGTTATACAGAGCCTGAATGGCGACGGTCTCGCCCGGGTCTTCGAGTCCGAGCGTGGAACTCGTGTAACCGTTCGCGGTCAGGTACTGCACGAGGATGGCGTTGTCACCCGTGTAGGTGGCAACTGTGGTATCGGAGATGATGACCTCGAATTTATCCCGGTTCGAGCCGGAGTAGTATTTCACGCTGTCGTACTCGATGATGAAACGGTGGTTGTCCGCGTCGTGGTACCAGTACACGTAGCCCGCGCTGCTGTAGTTGGGATACAGGTCGTCCCAGTTCGCGCAGATCATGCCCGGCGGGTCGGTCGGGTCCGGAAGCGCGGCGTTCTCGTAGTTGGATGTCGTGTGATTGCCCGGGCAAATCCAGCCGTCCGCAGAAATCGAAACCTGCGTAAACCGCTGACCGTAGAAATTGAACGGTCCGAATTCGGTCGGCAGATTCACCATCATTACGTCATCGTTCTGGGCATAAGTGAGGCGCGTGCCCACGGAGTTGATTTCAGCCCAACTGAAGGTCGGGTGCGGCCCATACATGTCGTCGCCGTCGTCGTAGGCGTAGTAGAGCGGCGGGTTGCGCGGTCCGTCCGGAATCGGGTCGCTCTCGCGCAGTTCACCCACGATTATCGTGAACGGCTCGGACCTGACGTAACCGCCGTCGGCGTAGTAGTCGAGCGTGCAGGATATCGGGGTCTCCGGCGGAATCGTGCCGTCGGCGTAGACGGTAAACAGGTCCGCGGCGTTGCTGGCGCTGTCGCCCTTGCGAATCAGGCCATAGTCCGCGGTCGGATCGGGCACCGTGAACCGCACATCGCCGGACTTTAGCACCGCGTGGCAGTTGTAGCCATGGCCCATGCCGGTGTTGCCGATGCGGACCATCAGGTCGGCGGTCTCGTTCGGGTCGATCCGGCCGTTGTTGTTGCCGCCGTTTGCCGAGTCAACCACGGTCACCGCCTGCTTGCCGAGCACCGGCGTGCCGACGGTAAACGTCACGATCGACACCCAGGTCGAGTCAAGCGCGTCCTTGCAGTAAAGCGAGCAGGCAACCGAATACCCGTTCGCGAGTCCGGTGTTGACGTGCAGGCCGAACCCGTCAGTGCCGGTGTAGGCCGAGTCGCCGGCGTCGATGTCGCCGAACGTCTTGCCCGAGTCGGTTATCTGCGCGTTCGGGTCGAAGGTCCGCAGCTTGGCAGTCACCGAGTTCGCGGCCTGTTGTCCCCAGTTCTTCACCCAAGTCGGTATCTTCACCGTCTCGCCCGGGTTTAGAATCGAGTCACCGTTCCCGCCCGGTCCCGGGTCCAGGATGCTGGAACTCAGGTACGATACGTAGCGGGTGCTGGCAATCACCAGCACCGTGTCCTGGAAGATGTAGTGGTCGTGCGCGTTCACCGTCATGAACATCTGCCCCGGCGTCGTAGGCGAGATGTAAAGCGTGGCCTGGCCGCTCGAATTGGTCCAGCCCTTCACGTCCACCTCGTCGCCCTTCTTCAAGTACACCATGGCCGACTCGACCGGCGCATCGAACGCGGTCGTCACCGTGACCGGGTAAGGGATGTTGTTGCCGATGTTCACGACCCCGGCGTGCGACACGTTGAGGGCCGTCGGCTCCGCGGTCCAGAGCGGTGTCTCGGGGTCGCCGATAAGGTTCAGGTCGTAGATGTTGTAGCGCTGCATGTCGTACTGGTACGACGAGTCCGCATACGGCGCCCAGCACGCCTTCGAACGTCCCAGGGCCTGGCCGATGTGCGGCGCGTGGTAGTAGAAGACCCCGGCATAGAACGTTGTGTCCAGCCGCTCGGACGGGCCGAACACGTAGTCGCCGCCGGGCCCGATGGCGCCGTAACCGTAGCGGGTATTCATGATGGTGGCGATGAATCCGCCGCCGACGCGCATCACCATGTGCTCGGCAAGACAGTCGCCGCCCGACACCCAATCCCACGCCGCGCAGTCGCAGGCGATGGAAATCGCGATGCCGGTCTTGTCGCCATTGGTCAGCGCATCGGCGTCGCTCGACTCGAAGAACGGCACCGAGCCGCCGTTCATGTAGATGCCGCTCTCGTTACCGTGGCCCATCCAGTGTCCCATGCCGACACCAACGTTCACCGAATCCATGACCGCCTGGTGGGACAGCGCGCCGGTCCGCTCATAGAGCTTCTGGTCCGACCAGTCCGAGGGCGTCATCCGGGCGAGGGACTCCTGCCCCGGTCTCTCTTCGTAGCTGCTCCACAGGATGCCGGTCGGCAGAGTCATCTTCTGTATGAAACCGGAAGGCGGGTTCTGCTCGTACTTCAGAGTCTTGGACACGAAGGTCTGCGCCGTCGCCACGTTGTAGGTCGGCGCCCGGCCCACGAACACATCCGAGTACATGTCGGCCGAGTCGGCAAGCTGACCGTAGACGTGGTTGCCATTCAAGTCCCACGTTCCGTCGAGCCCGGCGTAGTACAAGTCGCACGGTTCGTCGCCGTCGCCTTCGTTCGCCATCCGGGTTGGGACGATATTCTGGCCGCTTGAGTTGTAATCGCCCTGGCCGCCGAGGAGCACGTACATCGTACCCCAGGTCGCGTATGCGTCCTTGATGAAGTTCCGAATCTTCTCCTGCTGGTCGTAACCGGTGTAGTTGGCGTATATGTAACCGGTCCTGACAACGTTCCCGGGCACGCCCTTCAGCGTCTTCCAGTCGGCCAGACGCTGGAACACGGTGTCCATCACCGAATCGGTAATGACCACGTACTCAAAGTGCCCTGCCGGCAGCGAGAACGACGTTGCGGTACGCACGCGCGGCGCGTAGCGGTTCACGTCTTTGGGGTTCTTGACCAGTGACCGCACCATCTCCCCGAACGCTTCCTTTTGCTCCGTGGTCGCCACGGCTGCGGACACCCCGCCGGCGTACTGCAGCCGGTAGCTCAGCCGCGTCGCGAGCTGAAGCTCATGGGTTGTCGGGATGTAGCGCACCGGGTGCAGCTCGACGTGCGCGATGCGATATCCGGCCATCGTGCCCGAGCCGGCGAGTATCGCTACGCTCTTCGGATACGCCTCGCTCGACGAGTAGATTGTCGCATCGGGCGCGGAGAGCTTCGGCGTGAACGTCTTGCCCGGCATGGGCAGCGGCAGGTCGGCCTGAGCCGGCCCGACATTGTATGTCCCGGGCAGCGTGACCCATTCCTCGGCCGTAATCTCAACGCCTACCGGCACCGCACCGGCGGGTATAGCTACCGCCTCAACTACACGCGGGACGCGTGGCGCGCCGAGCTGGAGCAGAGCCGCCCCGCCCCGAAGCTCGACATTGTCAAAACCATTCTGCGTGGAGATGAGCAAGTCACCTCTATCGAAAGTCGCCGTTCTCGTCATCGTCCCGGCCATAAGCGGGACCGCAATCAGAACCAGCAACACTAGCAGTTGTCTCATGGACGCTCCTTTTACCTGTTTTGGGACTAAGTATGCTAATGCCTCATGCCGCACAGGTCAATAGCGGCGTGCTTCCGGCCGACTTGACCTTCCTGTCGCACCTTCGTAGGATTCCAATCGATGCAGTACGCCGCACACGTGCCAAAGAAGAGCGCCGCCCGCACCGTCCTCCGCAAACGGTCGTTCGATGCCGTCGCGCGCCTGTACGACCGGACCCGACCCGGCTACCCCGAACCTCTGTTCGATGACGTGGTGCGGCTCTCACGTATCCCCAAGGGCGGCCGGATTCTCGAAATCGGACCCGGCACCGGCCAGGCCACGCTGCCCCTTGCCCGTCGCGGCTTCTCCATCCTCGGGCTTGAGCTCGGGAAGAGCATGGCGCGCGTATGCCGCAGGAACACCCGCGAGTTCCCGAAAGTGGAAATCCGCAACGCGACCTTTGAGGACTGGGAAGTCGAACCTGAAGCCTTTGACATGGTTCTGGCCGCCACGGCATTCCACTGGATTCCGTATAAGGTCGCGTACCCGCGCTGCGCCAGGGCGCTCAAGCCGGCCGGTTCGCTCGCCCTGCTCTGGAACTTCGTGGAAATACCCGACACTGAATTCTTCAGCAACCTGCGCGCCGTCTACCGACGTATCGCCCCGCACATGCGCCTTTCACTGCCCCCCGAACTGCGCATCGAACGCCAGCGCAAGAAGATTGTCAACTCCGGTCTGTTCGGCCCGGTCACAATCTGCCGCTACCCGTGGGAGAGCGAATACAGTGCGGACGACTACATCGGCCTGCTCAAGACCATGTCCGACCATGCCATCCTCGCCCCCGCGATCCGCAACTCGCTCTTCCGCGCCATCCGCAGGCTCATAAACGACAACGGCGGCACGTTCATCCGACCCGTCGTCGCGGTCCTCTTCCTCGCACCCAGGCGCGCCGACCGCTGACCGCTTGCCGCAACCGGAGACCGGAATTGAACCGCCAAGGTCGCCAAGAACGCCAAGAAGAATGTGATTCCGAACGAGTCCAACGAATCCAAAGGTCTCGTAGTACTTTCGCACAGCATCCCCCCTACTTCCTTCGGAAGTAGGGCCGGATTCCATCGCCCCGACGGGCGCTGCCCGCTCGGCCCAGTTTCCTATATGTCCTCCGGAGACCGAGCTCCGAAATTCCGTATCTTCTTCATTAGCAATTAGTTGTTCGTCGTTCCCCAAAGTACCCTACCCCATTCCCTGGACTGTTTGGTGAATTGTCTAGAGAATCATCTGGAGGAGAGCCCGACAGACTATTCTCCAGACTATCCGCCAGACAATCTGGAGAATCGTCTGGACGACTATCCGGCAGACCATCTGGAAGACAATCTCCCAGAGAGTCTGGCGGACAGCCTTGACCACTGTCTGGAGAATCATTCAGCCGGCTATTCCGCAGATTGTCCGGAGAATCATCCGGAGAGCAATCTGGTGGACAATCTACCCGACTATTCGGCAGATTGCCTGGTGAATCGTCCGGCAGACTATCTGGAGAACTATCTGTTGAACTGCGCCCCGAACGGCAATCGAAAACCGGCAGTCGTGCGCGTCCGCCCTCCGTCATTCCGACCGCAGCGGAGGAATCTCTCAGCCCTGCGCCATCTGCAACCTGCGAACTGCAACCTGCAAACTCGGACGCTCCGCGTCCCTGACCACTGACTACTGCCTGCTGACTACTCAGCTTGACTCTGCCCGCCCGAACGCCTAACATGTCGCGTTGGCGTTCACCGAAACGCCTCAGGAGACAGCCATGAATCGTACCCGACTCGTTTCCGCTCTGGCCATGGCCGCATTGGCCGCAATCCTCTTGCCCTCGTTCCTCCACGCCCAAGTCACCTTCCAGCGCACCTACGGCGGACCAGAGTACGACGCCGGTTCCGAGGTCCGGCAAACCACTGACGGAGGCTACATCGTCGCGGGCACAACCTCTTCCTTTGGCGCTGGTAGCTACGATGTCTATCTCATCAAGACAGACGCCAGTGGTGACACGGTGTGGACTAGGACCTTCGGTGGCGAATGGATCGATGTCGGGCAAGCGGTCCAGCAGACTGCCGACGGCGGCTACATCATCGCCGGGACAACCAGCTCCAACGGCGCAGGCGGCCTGGACTTCTATCTCCTCAAGACTGATGCCGACGGCGACAGACTCTGGTCAAGGACGTTCGGCGGCACTGCGGATGACTCAGGATGCTCGGTCCAGCAGACCGCAGACAGTGGGTACGTCATAGCTGGGTACACAGAGTCTTTCGGTGCCGGCCAGTGGGACGTTTATCTCATCAAGACAGATTCCATCGGCGACACGCTGTGGACCAGAACCTTCGGCGGCTCGGGCCGCGACTACGGCCTATCGGTCGGGCAGACCTCAGATGACGGATACATCATCGCGGGCTACACCACATCCTTCGGTGCAGGCGACTGCGACGTCTACCTCGTCAAGACCGATGCTCAGGGTGACGCACAATGGACCAGAGCCTTCGGCGGCGTAAGCGAGGAATTTGGCTATTCGGTCCAACAGACGACTGACAGTGGCTACATAATCGCCGGCTCCACCGCCTCCTTCGGCGCAGGCGGCTACGATGCCTACCTCGTCAGGACTGATCGCGACGGCGACACGCTGTGGACCAGGACCTACGGTGGCGCGAGCTATGATAACGGCTATTACGTCCGGCAGACTGCTGACAGTGGCTTTGTCGTCGGCGGCTCCAGCGGTTCTTTCGGCGCTGGCAACGCCGACTCCTATATCGTCAGGACCAATGCTGACGGCGACACTTTGTGGACGAGGACCTTCGGCGGAACGTATACTGACCACGGCTCCTCGGCCCAGCAGACGATTGACGGCGGCTACGTCATCACTGGCTACACTTGGTCCTTCGGTGCGGGCGCGGCCGACGTCTATCTCGTCAAGACCGACTCACTGGGCAATGTCGCGGTGGCCGAACCGAAGGCAAGCCCGTCCCGCGCCCCAGCCCTCTCCCTTACCTGCACCCCGAATCCGGCCTCCGGTTCCGTCACTATCTCCCTTTCTCCCTCTATCCCTCTATCCCCTTCCCCCGTCCTCCGCGTCTACGATAGTCAAGGCCGTATGGTTCTCTCGCGTGAGATCTCGACTTCGCCATTTCCCCTTTCCGCTTCAGACTTGCCCTCCGGCGCTTACTTCGTGCGCCTCGACGCTGGCAGCGAACACGCTACCACGCGCATCGTCCTTCAGCGCTAGACGAAAGGAATCACTACCATGAAAGCCCAATTGACCGTACTCACGGCCCTGGCAGCGCTATTGCTGCCCCTCCCGCTGAAAGCCCAAATCACCTTCGAGCGCACCTACGGCGGGACCGAGGACGACGGCGGCCAGTCAGTCGTCCAGACCGCCGACGGCGGCTACTACGTAGTCGGGTACACGTTTTCCACCGGTTCGGGCGGGGCCGACGTCTTCGTGATAGCGACCGACCCAAGTGGCGAAGAACGCTGGACCCAGACATTCGGCGGGGCGCAAGACGACTATGGCTACGGAGTCGCGATGACCGCGCACGGCGATTGCCTCGCTGCCGGTTACCTGATGATGCTCGGGCATGCCGACGTCGCGCTGCACGGGAACACCGCGGAGGGCGAACAACTTTGGATACAGGTATACGGCGGCAGCAGCGACGACATGGCGTACTCGGTCGCCCGGAACTCGGACGGCGGCTTCATCGTCGCGGGCGCGACCTACTCATTCGGTCCGGGCCGGCCCAACGCCTACGTACTCCGTACCGACTCTCTGGGCGATACGCTGTGGACCCGCACCTACGGCGGCGCAGGCGAGGACTACGCCTTTTCAGCGCGGCAGACCAAAGACTCGGGCTTCATCATCTGCGGCACCACCTACTCGTACGGCGCGGGTCAGTCCGATATCTACCTAGTCAAGACCGATGCCGCGGGCGACACGCAGTGGACTCGGACTTACGGCGGCACGGAACACGAGCACGGCCACTCTGTCCTTCAGACTGCGGACTCGGGTTACGTCATCTGCGGCACCACTTACTCATTCGGCGCGGGCGATGCCGACATCTGGCTTATCCGGACTGACGCGGACGGCGACACGCTTTGGACGCGCACCTTTGGCGGCGACACCGCTGACCTCGGCCACTCGGTCTTCGCGACTTCCGACGGCGGCTTCGTACTCTGCGGTCAGACCATGTCGTTCGGCGCGGGCAGCTACGACGCCTGGCTCATCAAGACAGACTCCATCGGTGACACACTCTGGAGCCGTACGTTCGGCGGCACGAGCGACGACCGAGGCTATTCGGTCCAGCAGACCGCCGATGGCGGCTACGTTATAGACGGCTACACTAACTCCTTCGGCGCAGGTGAAGGCGACTTCTATCTAATCAAGACCGACGCTGACGGCCACGTCGCGGTTGCGGAACCGAAGGCAAGCCCAACCCGCGCGCCCGCCCTCTCGCTGACCTGCGCCCCGAATCCGGCCTCCGGTTCCGTCACTATCTCCCTTTCTCCCTCTATCCCTCTATCCCCTTCCCCCATCCTCCGCGTCTACGATAGTCAAGGCTGTATGGTTCTCTCGCGTGAGGTCTCGACTTCACCATTTCCCCTTTCCACTTCAGCCTTGCCCTCAGGAGCATACTTCGTGCGCCTCGACGCCGGCGGCAAGCACGCCACCGCGCGCGTCGTTCTGCAGCGTTGAGCAGCGCCCGTAAATCTGGCGGGCCGGGCCGTGCCGCCACAATGCCGCGGTAAGACTCTGGCCCCGCCCGGCACTGAACAGTCCATCGCAGAAGGCCGAGCCGGGCTTGGCCCGCCCCCGCCAGTCAAGGGCAACTCTTGACACGAAAGCTCCGTAAGCTAATCTGTGGCGGTTGCGTCGGCCCCGGGGCGCGGCCCGTCCCTTAGCCGCCAGTCAAATCAGCGGCACGGGCCGTTGGGGTGTGCGCTGCGGTGCCGATACGAGATCGATACGGCCCGCTCTCAGGGTGGCCGGAGCCGGGCCTTTGGGGAAGGGCCACCGCATAAGGAGGTAAGATGCAGAGAGCAGTTTTTCTCGCGCTGCTATGGCTGGCGGTCGCCGCGTTCGCGGAGAGCCTGCCGGCGACCGACCTTTTCGCTCCGCCCGTGCCGGCACAGCCCGGACAATACACTCAATACATCGAGGCGTTGCACTGCCGGCAGAACGGCATGACCGTGCCCGGCGCGGTCACGGAAGGCCGGCACGTCTACGAAGTCTGCGGTAACACACTGCGACGGCTGGACCGTGACGACTCCCGGCACGCCAACCTGGCAATGAGCTACTCCGGCGCCACGTCCACCGCGCCCCGAATGCCAGTGTGGAAACAGGCCGGCGTATACGGCCTTGAGTTCACCGTGGCAGCAGTAGGGACCCTGATCGCGGAGGCCGGTGGCCTGGCGACGATCGAGGGCGTGTATCAGGCCGGCTGGAACGGACCGGGCTCGGTGCCCGGCGCCACTGCGTACTGCGTCACAAGCGCCCTGCTGACGGCCACGGGTACGCATCTCATGGGCAAGCTCGTGCGTCGCGGCAATTCGTTCAGCCGCGCACTGGCCGGCGGTGCCGTCGGCGGGCTTCTCGGCGGCGCGGCGTTCATCGACTACTTCGTGACCAGAAAGAACCCGCACTCGGCGATGATGCCAATAGCGTTCGTGCTGCCCCCGCTCTGTGCAGTGGTAGCCTACAACGTCTGGAGGAGCGATGGCACGAAGTAGACTGCGTTGCCTGATTGCGCTGTCCGCGATGCTCGCGACGCTATATGTTACGCAAGCCGTTGCCGTCCCCAGCGTCAGCCTGAAGGAGTACACGCTCGGCGCCGGCAGCTACGGCTACGACTTCGTCTTCTTCGCCGACTTTCACATCGCGGAAGGAAAGAAGTCCATCTCCGGCATGGATGACTTCGGAACCGAGGGGTACGACGATACAGACAACGACCCGCTGGAGACGACGCCCGCGATTGAAGGCGACATCGCCTGCGTGGACTACATCAACACGAAGCTGGTCGGGCAACCCGGCTACGACGTGCGCTTCGTAGTGCTTGGCGGAGACTTCACGACCAGTGCGGAGCGTTCCGAGTGGCATCGGACTCGCGTGGTGCTGGACGCCCTGGCCGATGGTCCTTTCCTGGTGCCACTTGTCGGCAACCACGACCTCTGGCCCTACGTCGGTCACGGCCTCAGCTTCTACCCGCCGTTTCCCGGCTACTTCCTGGAGCAACCGGAGAAGGAAGTCATCGTCGGTCAGTACTTCATCGATGCCTTCCGAGGCGTGTACGACACGCTGCGTTACATCCAGCCCGCTGCCAACTGGGAGCAGTCCGAATGGCTACTTACGCCCACCGAGAACACTTGCCACCCGTGGCCGAGTTACTACGACAACTTCGCTTTCAGCTACCAGGGAACCCGGTTCATCGCGACCGACTTCAATACCCGCAAGGACCCGCCGCCGTCCGAAAGGCCCGGCCTGCGCGGCGAACCCGACGTCTACGCCAACCAGCCCTACCACTGGACCCTGGACTGGCTGAAGACCCAGGTGGACTCGGTGCGACCGGGTGAGAGAATCATCTGCATCGGGCACCAGCCGTACGACCAGGAGTACACCAACTTCCAGATGGATGAGCTTCGCGTCATATCCAGGCAGGGGCTGCGCAACAACAAGCCGATCGCCACCTCCATTGGCGGCCATATCCACCCGTTCGGCGACAAGCCCGGCCGGCAGCTCTTCGGCCACGACACGGCCTGGGACTACTATCGCCCCAACGCCGCCAAGGACGGGAAGGTCTACGTCTTCCACATCCGCGACGACGTCCGGCTGCAGGTCGCGCACTCGACCGCGGGAATGGCTGCAAGTTCGGCCGTGCAGTTCACGGCAGGCTACGACTACGAGGGTGACGGCAACGCCCCCAATGAGTTCTGGTGGGATTTCGGCGACGGCTCGCCGTCCGAGACCGCCGGTGCGAGTGTGAGCCACGAGTTTCCCGGCGTCGTTCGCGACACGGTCTACAAGGTATCGCTCAAGGTGACGACCGCATCGGGCCGGCCCGTCTGGGCCTGCGACACGGTCCGCGTGCTTGCCGCCCTGCGGTCGCGTCGGACCGGCGACCCGGCGCGGGAACTCCGCACGGCCACCTCGGGCATGTCAATCACCCCGAACCCGCTCGCCGGCGGCTCTGCGACCGTACGCTACAGCCTGCCCAATGCCGGTCCGGCAATCCTTCGCGTGTACGATGTAACTGGCCAGCCCGTCCTGACACAAGTGATGGCAGCCGGAAGAACCGGAGCCACCAGTCTCGACCCGCGGATGCTCAATGCGGGCGTGTACCTGGTGCAAATATCTACCGAGAACTTCAGCACCACACATAAGCTGGTTATCCAGTAATAGTTCCGTAGGGTCCGATTCAAGAGAGGCGGCCATCGGGCCGCCTCTCCACTGGTGCGCCCGGCATGGGCGCTGGCTGCTTCTGCTCACCTTGGCGTTCCTGGCCTCCCGTTCGACTCGTCGCGCCGCCTGTCGTTCTGAGCGAGTCCGACGAATCGAAGAATCTCTGCTTCTGGCGCGACTCGTGTGGCTTCGCCACCGTAGAAACGAGCAGGGCAGGCTCTTGGCGGTTATCTTCATCTATCTGCTAACCACTCTCTGCTGACCAGGGCGCGCAAGCGCGACCCCCCCGGGTTTGACTCACAGCAAGAGGCGGCTAGACTGACTGCGATGGTCAATGTTCTGCGGTTCCGCTCTTGTGCGACGGTCTTGCGGGCAATCCTGCCCGGCGCGCACGTCGTCGCGGGCATCATGTCCTTGCCGTGTACATGTCAATGCTGAGCTTCCTCAAGCGGCGGGCAAAGATGGTCGAGACGAGGCTGTACGTGATGCAGCGCGACATGTGCGGGATGGAGAAGTACTTCGACGCGCTGCCGAAGTCCATGCCGGCGGTCAGAGAGCCGTTCGAACGTAGCCGTGCTGCCATGGATGCATACAAGTGGGAGGAAGCAATCGCGTTCTTCCAGAAGGCGGCAGAAGAAGCCAAGGGGACAGAGCTTGTCGCCCTGTTGAACCTTATGGGGCTGTGCCACTGTACGTCCGGCCGCCCGGACTACGCGCTTCGGGACTATGAGGAATCGACCTCCCTGGCAGAGAAGTTCGATGACAAGCCGGGGAAAGCCGTGAACCTCGGCAACCTGGGCAACATGTACCGCGCCAAAGGCGAATCCGACAAAGCGATCGAGTGCCATGAAGAGGCGCTGGCGATACACCGCGAAATCGGATATCGACCCGGCGTGGCAAGCACTCTCGGCAACATCGGGAATGCGTATGTGTGGGCAATGAAGATTGCCGCACCGCCGGCGGCGGCCCGCCACAAGGAAGTGGCCGGGTTGGCTCAGAAGGCGATCGAGTATCTGGTACCGGCGCTGGGGATGCTGCTTCAGATGGGCATTGCCGACGGACCGGAGCAGTGTCTGTGGGGTTTGGGCGAGTGCTGTGAGGTATTGGGCAGGGAGAGATTCGTCCAGCTATGCGTGAAGGCCGGGATGTCAGAGGAAAAGGCCGAGGGGCTGGCCGAGGCGCGTCCCGAGGCGACAGAGCACTCCTGAAGGTCCGCCTCGTCGGCACATTGCACAAGGCGCTCGACCAGCCTCGGGCTCGGACATCCGCGGCCGTCCGCAACCGGAGGCGTACGGCGCTCGTTAGGGCTGAGAATTCGCCACAAGGCGCGCTTGGCGTTCCTCGCAGTGCTGTATCGGATTCCGGGTCGCCGGGTCGCCAAGTGGGAGAATGGTGAATAGAGAATTGAGAGTTGTGAAACTCGGATCCGCCTTTCACTATTCACCATTCTTAATTCACTATTTCGCCGTGTCTTAGTGCCGAGGCGCGCACTTTCGGCAGGACCCGAGAACCGACATAGAACCGCCAAGTGGGAGAATGGTGAATAGAGAATTGAGAGTTGTGAAACTCGGATCCGC
>CAZQZR010000025.1:28263-30101 GCA_964597845.1 uncultured bacterium
CTTTCACTATTCACCATTCTTAATCCACTATTTCGCCGTGTCTTGGTGGTAAGGTCCTATCTCAGTCCCAGGGCCTCGGATAATCTTTGACACGGTTCCGAACGCTGCTATACTGTTGGGCCTGTGAAGGTAAGGCTATGACGACGGAAACATGCGGCGCTCGATTCCGGCTCGAATCCGGACCGGAGACCACACAAGAGGTTTGCCTTGCCTTTCTCTGTGAGCGCGCCCCAACGGCCGGATTCGCCTTCCCAGTCTCTCCGACAATGAAAACCGCTTTGCGCCAGTCGCTGTGGTCGATAGTCGTACCGGCGGCAGCCGGACTCGCCACTGCTGCTCGACGCGAGGACGACTCCCTCGTCGCGGGCATAATGACCCTCATGTTGCGTACGCGTACGTGCCGGATCCCGGCAGGCGGCGGTTGAGAATGGCCAAGACACCGCGCGACGTGGGCAGGATGGTGAAGCACCTTGGCGGGCTGCCGAAGTCTGAGCGTGCGGCAAGGGAGCCGTTCGAACTTGGTCATGCCGCCATGACTGCGTTTAAGTGGGACGAGGCAATCGTACACTTCCGAAAGGCCATGAAAGAAGCCAAGGGGACACAGCTTGTCGCGTTGCTCAACCTGATTGGGCTGTGCCAGTACGCATCGAACCGTCCGGTCGACGCGCTCAGGGACTACGAGGAATCGGCCCGTTTGGCAGATGAGTTCGGAGACAAGCAGGGGAAAGCCGCTGACCTGGGCAACATCGGGAACATCTACAATGCCAAGGGCGAACTCGACAGCGCGCTGAAGTACTACGAGGAAGCGCTTGCGATGTACCGCAAGATCGCGTACAAGCCGGGCGTGGCGAGCCAGCTCGGCAACATTGCGCTCATCCACAGCGCCAGGGGCGAACTCGACAAGGCACTCACGTGCCAACAGGAGGCGCTGGCGATATACCGCAAAATCGGGTATCAGCCGGGCGTGGCGAACGCCCTCGGCAACATCGGGCTCATCCACAGCGCCAAGGGCGAACCCGACCAAGCGCTCAAGTACTATGACGAAGCCCTGACGATGGACCGCGAATTCGGGTATCAGCGGGGTGCCGCGGACCAGCTCGGCAACATCGGGCTCGTCCACAGCGCCAGGGGCGAACCCGACAAGGCGCTCAGGTACCACGAGGAAGCGCTGGCGACTTACCGCGAAATCGGGTATCAACCGGGCGTGGCGAACCAGCTCGGCAGCATCGGGAACGTCTACCGCGCCAAGGGCGAACCCCAGAGGGCGCTCATGTACAGCGTGGAAGCGCTGGCGACTTACCGCGAAATCGGATATCAGCCGGGCGTGGCAAGCGCCCTCAGCAACCTCGGGAATGCATATGTGCGGGCGATGCAGATGAGGATTACCGCGCCGCCTGCGGCGACCCGCGGCAAGGAAGTAGCCGGGCTGGCGGCGAAGGCAATCGAGCATCTGGTGCCGGCGCTGGCGATGTTCCTTGAGATGGGCATTGCCGATGGACCAAGGCAGTGTTTGTGGGGTCTGGACGAATGCTGCAAGGTGCTGGGCCGGGAGGAGTTTGTCGCGCTGTGCGTGCGGGCCGGGATGCCGAAGCAGAAGGCCGAGGGGCTGGCCGAGGCGAAGCCCGGAACAACGGAGTAGCGCATGGTCCCTGCCGGCCCTGATGTCCGCCGTTCCCTCTCTTCTAAAGTGAAACCCGATCTTCGCCAGTCCCTGTGGTCGATTGCGGTGCTGGCGGCAGCCGGACTCGCCATTGCGCTCGTCAGCATCGGCGTGCTCTACAAGGTCTCGGTCCATCAGCAAGGCCTGCGCCTGCTGGGCATGGTCCGGGAGCAGGCGC
>CAZQZR010000026.1:0-25469 GCA_964597845.1 uncultured bacterium
CCTTGAGCATCCGGGCCAGTTCGGTTGAACCGGCCTGCGGGACGATGCCGGACGAAAGGACGAGCAGGTCGGGCGCGAGTTCAATATCCCGGCCCAGAATCGGGTCGCGTACGTTGACAACCGGGCGTCCGTCAACCATCCGCACGTCCGGCTGCGCTTCAGGCGTGTAACGGATGAAGACCACGCCGAGCTCGCGCGCCTTGCGGAAGTACTCTTCGCGCATGCCGTAGGTGCGGATGTCGCGATAAAGCACGTAGACGTCCGTGTCCGGGTTCAGTTCTTTGAGCGCGATGGCGTTCTTCACCGCCTCGGCGCAGCAGATACGCGAGCAGTAAGGCCTGTCCTTGTCGCGCGAACCCACGCACTGAATCATCGCGACGGAACGGAGAGATGAGGGATCGAGGGATCGAGGGACCAAGGGATCGAGTGCCGGCCCTTTTGTCCCTTTGTCCCCTTTCCCCTTCGTCTCTTCCAGCTCCTGTTCAAGTTCCTTCTGCGATACGATGCGGGGGCTCTGCCCGTAGCAGTACTCGGTCGGAGTCCGATACTGCGCGCCGGTGGCAACCACGACCACGCCGTGCTTCAGGGTGACGTCGGACTTGTCTGACCCGTCGGACGAGTCGGACGGCGTCAGAGTGGTCTGGAAGTTGCCGACAAATCCGTCAATCGCCTTGATCTGAGCCCCGGTGTACACCTTGATGCGGGGATGCTGCCGGAGCTTCGCCTCGAGTTCCTTCAACCGCCCGGCCACGTCGTTGCCCTCAATCGTCTTCGCTATCGTACGGGCATTGCCGCCCAGTTCAGCCTCACGCTCTACCAGGAACGTATCGAACCCCTCGCCGGCCAGGGCGAGCGCCGCGGTCATCCCGGCCAGCCCGCCGCCGATAACGAGCCCGGCCTTGGTAACCGGCAGCTTCACCTTAGGCAGCGGCTTCAGGCGGAGGGCGCGGGCTACCGCCATGCTCACGAGGTCCTTCGACTTCGTGGTCGCCTTGTCCGGCTCTTTCATGTGCACCCACGAACACTGATCGCGGATGTTGGCCATCGCGAACAGGTGCGGACTCAAGCCCGTCTCCGCGACCGTCGCCTGGAACAGCGGCTCATGAGTTCGCGGCGAGCAGGACGCCACGACCACGCGGTTCAAGCGGTGCTCGCGAATCCGGCTCTTGATTTTCTCCTGCGTATCCCCGGAACAGGAATAGAGATTCTCTTCGGCGTAGACAACGTGCGGCAGGGTCCGGGCGAACTCGACGACCTCGGGCACGCGCACGATGCCGCCGATGTTGATACCGCAGTTGCAGACAAACACGCCGATGCGCGGGGCCTCGCCGCGCACGTCGAGTTCGGCCGGCGGCTGCACTACCCGACTGAGCGTGCCGCGTTCGCCGGACAGGATTTCCTCGGCCGCGGCCGCAGCGCTCGACGCTCCGGTCACGGTCTCAGGGATGGCCATTGGCCGGGAGAAGCTGCCCGCCACGCCTATTCCAGCGCGCGAAGTCGCGGTGGGGTCCCATGCGTCGGTAAGGGCGAAGCCGAATCGGTCCAGGTCAATGTCGAGCCGCTTCGACAGTTCAACCAGTTCGGCCGGCGGCACGAACCCGCACGACAGCACGACCATATCGAATTCCTCCGACTTGCGGCCGGCGTCGACCGTGTAACGAACGGTCAGGTTGTGCGTCTCTGGGTCTTCGCGGATTTCCGGCACCCGCGCGCGCACGAGTCGGACGCCGTACTGCTGTTCGGCCCGGTCAACGTACTTGTCGAAATCCTTTCCGTAGGAGCGCATGTCCATGTAGAAAATGGTCGGTTCAACGTCCCGGGCATGTTCGCGGGTGATGACGGCCTCTTTCACTGCGTACATACAGCACATCGCCGAGCAATATCCCCGCTCGACCGAGTCGTCGCGCGAGCCGATGCACTGCAGCCAGGCAATCCGCTTCGGCGCCTTGCCGTCGGAGGGCCGTTTCACGTGTCCGGAATAGGGCCCCGATGCGGAGAGAATCCGCTCAAACTCAAGACTCGTGACCACATTCGGGTAGCGGCCGTGGCCATACTCGGGCCGCAGCACGGTCGGGGCAATCTTCGAACCCGCCGCGACCACAATCGAGCCGACCTCGATGGTCATCTCCTCGTCCTGCTGCGTGTAGTCAATCGCTCCCGCCTTACATGTCTTCTGGCACGCGCCGCACTTGTCCTTGGTGAACTTCAGGCACTGCGCGCGGTCGATCATCGGCGCGTTGGGCACCGCCTGCGCGTAAAGCCGGAAGATGGCGCGGCGCTTGCTCAGACCGCCCTCAAACTCGTTGGACAGGTCCCGGACCGGGCACTTAGTCAGACAGTCGCCGCAGCCGGTGCACTTGGAGAGGTCAACCGACCGGGCATGGCGCCTGAGCCGGACCTTGAAGTTGCCAGGCTGCCCTTCGACACCCAGAACCTCGGTCAGCGTCATCAGCTCGATGTCCTTGTGCCGGCCGGCCGCGACCAGCTTCGGCGACAGGATGCACATCGAGCAGTCGTTGGTCGGGAAGGTCTTGTCGAGCATGGCCATCATGCCGCCGATGGCCGGGGCGCGGTCGACAAGGTAGACCTTATACCCGGAATCGGCCAGGTCGAGAGAACTCTGTACCCCGCCAATTCCGCCGCCAATAACAAGAATGGCGCCCACCTTGCCCACGACGGGAGCGGGAGCGACCGTATCGGTTACTTCATCCACGGTGCTCGCTCATCTCCAACGCAGCAAGGCTTGCCGGGTACGTATAGCCATCCTCGACCGCGCACTGTTTGATTGCGTTCATTATCTTGCTGATCTGCACGCCCTGCGGGCAGCGGGAGATGCAGCGGTAGTGCGTCGCGCAGATGTCTTTGAACTCGTCGGCCAACGCTTCGTCCCGCAGCCCGAGGTTGACCTTACGGATGAACCGGCGCGGGTCTTTTTCCGGGTCGAACAGCGTCTCAGGGCAGACTGCCGTGCAGGAACCGCAGGTGAAGCAGGCCGAAACGCTCTCCGCCGCCTTCATCACCTGCTGCTTGAAGCTCCGGTTCATCTCCGCCTGCGTCACCTTGTCCTTACGCGCGGCCGGTCGCTTGCGTTCTTCTTCGGCCATGCGCGCCACCACGTCCGCCACCTCACCGATGTTCACCTTCTGGGGACAGCGATTCAGGCAGGTCGTATGGTACGAGCACATCCACACGAACTCGGACTTGTACACCTCGTCCTTCATGCCCATTATCGCCATCCGGATAATCCGGCGCGGGTTGTACTTCTCTTCCAGCTTTCTAACCGGGCACGATGCCGAGCACGACCCGCAGGACAGGCAGTGCATGAACCCGGTATCGCCGTACTTCTCGGCCAGCCGGTTCTTGAACTCGGTGTCGAGGTCGTTGACAAGGAGTTCCTGGACTTCAGCCAACTCTATTCTTCTCCCACTTTGAGGAACTCGGACTCGCGGAACGTCGTGAGCGGCAGCGGCTCTTCGAGGCTGCGGCCGGACACGTAGTCGAACGCCTGCTGCGCGTTCTGCGACACCTTCTTGAACAACGTGGCGAGACCGATGGTCACCGGGCACGAATCTTCGCAGATTCCACACTGTACGCATGAAGTCATCATGTGGTTCATTCGCGTGAGATGGAACAACAGGGTCTCCGACGGCATACGCGTCACGCCCTTGCGCAGCGACACCCGCACGTGCTCGCTGAGGTCGCGCTGAAAGGTATCAGAATCAAAGAAGCACTCCCGGCAGTAGCAGACCGGGCAAACGTTCATGCAGTTGTGGCAGTTGAGGCAATCGCTGAAGTACTGCGCCAGCTTCTCCGGCCCCAGCATCGTCTTGTCCAGCTCCTCAATGCGCCTGGCCGTGCCGGCCTTCCGCTTCGCGCTCAGGTCGGCGAGCGCCGTCTTCCGCCCGGCCGGCTCTTCGGACTCCTTCACCTCTACGCCTTCCAGCAGCGCCTTGCCCTTATCGGTGGCAGCCTCAACCCAGAGTTCCTTGTCGGGGTCGAGACCGATGAAGCCAACGTTCAGGTCGTAGACGAGCGGCTTCGGATACTCACACATCTGGCAGCCCATCCGGAAGTCCACGTTGTCGGCATAGCCCGACTGTTCGCGCACGTGCTTGTTGTCGAAGTCCGCGTCGGTGCCGCGCCGGTTGCGGAACCCGGCCGCCTTGTAAGTACCGGGGCAGTCGACGCCGATGAGCACGAGGCTGTCGGGAAGTACCTGCTTCAGCTTCGTCAACTCGACGACGGCCCGCAGTTCGCACGACCGCAAGAACAGCCCGACCTTCGCGTTCGGGGAGGATTCGCGGGCAATCTCGGCCACGATTGAGGCTGAATTCACGCCCATCGCCGGCATCAGCGGCGCGGCTTCGGCGAGCTTGTCCGGGTTGGAGACAAGCGCCATCGTGGCGGTGCCCGACGCCGAGTAGGCCGGGGTGAGAATCGCGGAAAGCCGGCTCTCCTTCAGCCACTTCGCGAACAGGCCGCGGATTGTCGCCTCGGGGTCATTGGCGTCTACCTTCAGCGTGCCCTTCATCGCCACCTCACACTTCCCACTTCTCTTTGAATGGGCTCGGACCCTTCTTCTGCAGGTGTTCGGTCATCTCGGTAATCGTGTCCGCGAACTTCCGGCCCTCGGCGGCGGAAATCCAGCGCAGCCAGACACGGTCCTCGTCGAGACCGAGCGACTTCATGACCGAGTTGAACAGCACCATTCGGCGGCGCGCCTTGTAGTTGCCTGAGACGTAGTGGCAGTCGCCAGGGTGGCAGCCGCCCATGAACACGCCGTCAGCGCCTTCAAGCAGGGCACGCAGTATGTAGACCGAGTCGACCGCGCCCGAACACATTACCCGTATCGGCCGCATGTTCGGCGGGTACTGCATGCGCGACGTGCCGGCCAGGTCCGCCCCGGCGTACGTGCACCAGTTACAGAGAAATCCGACAATCTTGGGTTCGTAATCAGCCATCTACAGACCTCCAGACTCGCGAACCAAGCCAAAGGCCAAAAGCCAGAAGGCAATACGCAAAACCGGGCACTCCGGACCATTTTGACCTTTGACCTTTGACCTTTGCACTTTATGACTATGCGGTTTACTCATCACGCAAGTACTTCAGAATTAGGCGGTTCCAAGAACGCATGATCCGGTATCGCTCGAAAAGCGGCATGTACCGCGCCGCCGTGTCAGCTTGCAGGGCCTCTGTGAGCGCTGTACCAGTGAGGACAGGTTCCACGACCGCCCTGTCGTCTGCTGAGCTAACCGCATAGCCATGTTGCACTTTGACTTGCGTCCTCATAATGCCGCGTCCACCATCGAAATAACATTCTTTGCCTCAAAGCCCTTGAGCTTGATTGCCTCCGAAGGGCAGGCGGCGGCGCACGCACCGCAGCCCTGGCACAGCACCGCCGTGACCTCGGACTTGCCGGTCTCGGGATTGAGCCGTACCGCCTCATACTGACAGATTTCCTCGCACATGCCGCAGCCCTGGCACCAGCGCTGGTTGACCGCGGCCACGACCGCTTCGGTTGAGAGCTCCTTATGCGAGATTATCGAGCAGGCGCGAGCCGCGGCCGCGTAGGCTTGCGTCACGGTCTCCGGAATCCGGCGCGGGCTGTGCGCCATACCGGCCATGAACACGCCGCGGGTCGTGAAATCTACGGGCCGGAGCTTCATGTGCGCTTCAAGGAAGAAACCGTCCTCGTTGAGCGGCACCTTAAGCAGTTGCGCCAGTTCGTGGTTCGACTTCGGCGGGACGACGCCGGCTGACAACACCAGCAGGTCGGCATTGATGCCGAGCCGGCGCTGCAGCACCGGGTCATACACCGACACGTGAAGCTTGCCGTCTGCATTCGTCACTTCGGGCTTCGTCTCCGGATCGAACCGGACGAACATGACGCCGGCCTCACGCGCGTCGCGGTACAATGCTTCCTTGAACCCGTAGGTCCGCATGTCACGATACAGAATGTAGACATTCGTCTTCGGGTTCTGCTGCTTGACCCGAATGGCGTTCTTCACCGCCTCGGTGCAGCAGACCCGCGAACACCACGGATGGTCGTCCTCGCGCGAACCCACGCACTGGATCATCACGACGTGCTTCAGGGAGGAGGGGTCGAGGATTCCAGGATTCGAGGATTCAGGGGGCCGGCACTCGATTCCTTGACTCCTTGATTCCTCGACTCCTGCCAAGACCTGCTCGAACTCGGTCTGGGTGAGGACGCGCTGGTCCTTGCCGTACAGGAACTCGGTGGGCCGGTACTCATCGGCCCCGGTTGCGACAATGAAAACGCCGTGCTCCAAGACCGTGTCGGACGCGTCGGACCGGTCTGACTTCCGAACTGTCGTCTTGTAGTTGCCGACGTAGCCGGTCACAGCGGTCAGTCCCGTGCCGGTGAAGACCTTCACTCTCGGGTGCGCCCGCAGCCGTTCTTCGAGCTTGCGCCGATACGTCCCGATGTCATCACCGAACTCGTTGTAGCACAGGTGGAACAGGTTGCCGCCGAGCCGGTCGCTCCGCTCGACGAGGAACGTCTCGAATCCCTGGTCCGCAATCGCCAGCGCGGCGGTCATGCCGGCCAGCCCGCCGCCGATGACCAGCGCCTTCTGGACAATCGCCTGCGAGGACGTTTGCAGCGGCCTGAGAAGTCGCGAATTCGCGACCGCCATCCGCACCAGTTCCTCCGCCTTCGCCGTGGCTTCGACCGGTTCCTGCATGTGCACCCATGAGCACTGGTCGCGGATGTTGGCCATCGTGAACAGGTGCGGGTTCAGCCCCGCCTCGGCCAACGTCTCCTGGAACAGCGGCTCGTGCGTCCGCGGCGTGCATGAGGCAACGATGACCCGGTTCAGCTTGTGCTCGTCGATTGCCGTGCGAATCTTCTGCTGCGTGTCCTGCGAGCAGGTGAACAGGTTCTCGTCGGCGTAGACGACGTTCGGTAGGGTTCGGGCGTATTCGACGACGCTTGGCACCTTGACCACGCCGCCGATGTTGATGCCGCAATTGCAGATGAACACGCCGATGCGGGGCTCCTCGCCCGATACGTCGCGGAACGGCGGGTACACCTTGGGCCGGACCAGCGTGTTACGGGCCGGTGCAAGCAGCGACGATACCGCCGAAGCCGCGCCCGTCGCCTCGGTCACGGTCTCGGGAATGTCCTTCGGCTCGGTCACCGCACCGCAGGCGTAGACGCCCGGCCGGCTCGTCAGCACCGGCTCGAACCGGTCGGTCTTCACGAATCCCTGCTCGTCGGTCGCGACGCCGATACGCTTTGCCATTTCCACCGCGCGCGGGTTGGCCGCGAGCGCGGTCGAGAGCACGACCATGTCGTACTCCTCTGTCCGCAGCGTTCCCGACTCGTCCTCGTACGATATCAGCAGGTCCTCGTCCGTCCCGTCCGGGCTTTGTCCTTCGTCCTTTGTCCTTTGTCCTTTTCTCTGGACCGCGCTCACCTTGCAGCGCCGGAACTGGATGCCGTACTCGTCCTTGGCCCGGTTGTAGTACTTCTCAAAGTCCTTGCCGAAGCAGCGCATGTCCATGTAGTAGATGTGACAGTCGAGGTTGCCGCCGCAGTGCTCGCGGGCGATGACCGCTTCCTTGGTCGCGTACATGCAGCAGACCGACGAACAGTAGAAATGTTCGGCGTTGCGCGAGCCCACGCACTGAATCCAGGCAACCTTCTTCGGCTGCTTCTGGTCGCTGGGCCGCCGGACGTGGCCTTCGTACGGCCCGGAGGCGGAGAGGATGCGCTCGAATTCAAGGCTCGTGACTACGTTCGGGTACCGGCCGTACCCGTAGCCGTATTCGCCGGTCGGCTTGTACTCCTTGAACCCAGCCGACAGCACCACCGCGCCGACCTCGATCTCCTCTTCGGACGCGGTCTGCGTGTGGTCGATTGCCTTCGCTTCGCAGGCGACAACGCACTGGAGGCACTCGGAACAGATGCCGCAGTTCAGGCACCGCTGGGCCTCGGCCACGGCCTCCTCCTCGGTGAAACCAAGCGCCACCTCGCGGAAGTTGCCGGTCCGGTCGACCACCGGCAGATTGGCTTCCGAAGCCCGCTCGCGCCGCTCGACCTTTGCCCGAGCCGCGGCCGACTCCTCGGCCTTTGCCGCTTGCTCCTTCGGCTTCTCGCGCCCGTCGGCCAAGTCCTGCCGGTTGATGAACCGGTCGATTGAGATGGCGGCCTCGTGTCCTGCGTTCACCGCCTCAATCACCGACGCCGGTCCCGAGACCATGTCGCCGCCGGCGAACACGCCAGGCATGCTCGTCTCGAACGTAAGCTTGTTGACCTTGAACGTGCCACCCGGCCCGCGCTCGAATCCGTCAAACCCGTCGGCGTCGACCGCCTGGCCGATGGCGAGAATCACGGTGTCGGCCGGCACGAACCCCTCGACGCAGCCGAACTGCGGGTTGAACCGGTGCGTGTCGTCAAAGACCTGCGTGCACTCGATTGTCCGTAGTCCCGTCACCTTGCCGTTCTCGGCGGCAATCACCTGCGGCCCCCACGACGGGTTCAGCTTCACGCCCTCGGCCACTGCGTCGGCGATTTCCCATTCGTGGGCGGGCATTTCCTCACGGCACTCCAGGCACACCATCGTTACGTCCTCGGCCCCGAGCCGCCGGGCGCACAAGGCCACGTCTACGGCAACGTTGCCGCCGCCGATGACCGCTACCCGCCTGCCGACTGCCGGCTTCTTCCCGGCGTTGACGTCGTGCAGGAACTCGATGCCGTGCAGCACGCCATCAAGGTTCATCCCATCAATCTTCAGGGTCCGGCTCTTGGCGCAGCCGAGGGCAACGAATGCGGAAGAGAAACCCTGCCCCAGCAGGTTCTGCACGCCGGCGGTTCCGTTGACCGGGCTCGCCAGCTTCAACTCGACGCCGGTGTCGAGGATATCCTTGATTTCCCGGTCGAGGATTCCACGTGGAAGGCGGTACGCCGGGATGCCCCAGCGCATCATCCCGCCCGGCTGGTCCGCGGCGTCGAACACCGTCACCTTGTAGCCTTTGGCCCTCAGGTCCAGCGCGCACGTGAGCCCGGCCGGACCGGCGCCGACGACCGCAACCTTCTCCTCACGCTCCGCGGCCTGGGCTTTGATGACCGGGTACTCGACCTTGCCGGCGTACACGTAGTCGGCGGCGAACCGCTTCAGGGTCCTGATGGAAACGGGTGACTCATACTCCTTGCGGTTGCACTCCTGCTCGCACGGATGGTGGCACACCCGGCCGCAGATACCGACGAACGGCAGCCGGTCGCGCACAAGCTCGTAGGCTTCTTTGAACTTCCGCTGGGAGATGAGCGCTACGTACCCCTGCGCGTTGACGCCGGACGGACAGGCGAGCCGGCAGGGCGCCTTCTCGTTGTTCTTCTCAATCACCACCGCGTTGGGAATCGCCTGCGGGTAAAGCTTGTACACGGCCCGGCGGCTGGCCATGCGCTGATTGTACTCATCCGGCACCGCGACCGGGCAGGCCTTGGTGCAGTCCATGCAGCCCGTGCACTTGTCGAGGAGGACGAAGCGCGGTTTCCTGCGGATCTTCGCCTTGAACCGTCCCGGCTCGCCTTCGAGGCTCAGCAACTCGCTGTAGTTGACGAGCTCAATGTTCTGGTGGCGGCCGGTGCCGACCAGCTTAGGTGAGAGAATGCACATCGAGCAGTCATTAGTCGGAAAAGTCTTATCCAGCATCGCCATCACACCGCCGATGGCCGGTCCCTCGTCTAGCAGGTAAACCTTGAACCCGACGTCGGCCAACTCCAAGGACGACTGGATGCCGCCGATGCCCGACCCCACAACCAGCACGGCACCGACTGGCCCATTCGCCGGCTTGGGATTGGTCACTGGAACCTGGTCACTGGTCATTGTGCCCTAGAACGAATCCGCCATCTCGAAGATAGCCTTCTTGGTGAAATTCTTGTGGGTCATGGCTCCGGACGGGCACGCGACCGCGCAGGCACCGCAACCTTCACAGAGCGCCGCGTTCACGACCGCCTTCTTCCTGGCGGGGTCAACTTTGACCGCATCATACGCGCAGGTCCGCTCGCAATAGCCACAGCCTACGCAGATTTCCTCGTCAACTTCGGCCGTGGTTGGCGAATGGGTCAACCGTGTGTTCCCGAACATCGCGAGCACCTTGGCGGCTGCGGCCGACGCCTGGGCCACGGTTTCCGGAATGTCCTTGGGCCCCTGTCCGCAACCGGCCAGGAAGAATCCGGCGGTCAGGGTCTCGACCGGCCGCAACTTCGGGTGCGCCTCGGTCATGAAACCGTGGGAATCGATCTGGGTCTTCAGCTTCCGCGCCAGCGCCACGCCGTCAGGGTTGGCGATGACCGCGGTGGCGAGAACGACCATGTCCGCCTCGAGCTCGACCTTGCGGCCCGCAAGCGTGTCCGCCGCCCAGACCACGACCTTGTCGCCCTGGCGGTAGATCTTCGACACTTTGCCGCGCAGGTACTTGATGCCGTCGTCGGTCGCGCGCTTGTAGAATTCCTCGAATCCCTTGCCCGGCGTGCGCACGTCAATGTAGCAGATGACCGCTTCGCCGTCGTGCACCCGGTGGCGGTAAAGAATCGCCTGCTTGGCTGTGTACATGCAGCAGATTTTCGAGCAGTAAGGCATGCCGGTCGTCGAGTCGCGCGAGCCGGCGCACTGCACAAATACAATCTTCTTCGGGGTCTTGCCGTCCGACGGCCGTTTCACCTCGCCCGACGTCGGCCCGGAAGCGGAAAGCAGCCGCTCGAACGCAAGGCCGTCAATCACGTCCGGCACCAGCCCGAAACCATACGACCCGAGCTTGGTCGCGTCGAACAGCTCGTAGCCGGTCGCAAGCACAATCGCGCCGACTTCCTCTTCGACGAACTTGTCCGTGTCATCATAGCGGATGGCGCCTGTCGGGCAGACCTTGGCGCAGACGCCGCACTTGCCCTTGGTAAGGTAGAGACAGGACTTGGCGTCAATCACCGGCCGGTTCGGCACGGCCTGCGGCAGCAGTCGGTATATCGCCTTGCCCCGGACCAGCCCGCGCTCGAACCACGCTTCGGTTCGCCCCGGGCACTTCTCGAGGCACGCGCCGCAGCCCGTGCAAGTCTTGAAGTCAACGTACCGCGCCTTCTGCCGTATCTTCACCTTGAAGTTGCCGACGTAGCCGGCGACGCTGTCGATTTCCGAGTAGGTCATCAGCTTGATCTTGGGGTGCCGGCCGGTCTCGACCGTACGCGGGGTAAGGATGCACTGCGAACAGTCCAGGGTTGGGAAGGTCTCGGAAAGCTGCGCCATGTGCCCGCCGATGGACGGCTCCTTCTCCACCAGGACGACCTCGTACCCGGCATTGGCGATGTCCAGTGCGGCTTGGATACCGGCAATCCCAGCGCCGACTACAAGCGCGCGCTTGTTGATGGGAACGGTGAGCGCCTCAAGCGGCTGGTCATGAACCACCTTGGTTAGCGTCGTCCGGACAATCCCGCACGCCTTGGTTGTCGCTTCGTCCTTGTCCTCAGTAACCCAGGCGCACTGCTCGCGGATGTTGGCAATCTCGCACAGGTAGGGATTGAGCCCGGCCTCGTCGCAGGCGTTGCGGAACGTCGTCTCGTGCAGCGTCGGCGAACAACAGGCAACAACGACCCGGTCCAGCCGGTCATCCTTAATGGAATCCCGAATCATCTGCTGGCCCGGGTCCGAACAGCAGTACTTGTAGTCCTTTGTGACAACGACACCCGGCAGCTTGCCGACCCGCTCCAGCACCTCGGGTATCTTCACCACGCCCGCGATGTTGATGCCGCAATGGCAAACAAAGACGCCCACTCGCCTCACGCTCGGCGCTCGGGGATCGACGCCAGGCGCTTCAGCGTGCGTGTTTCCGGCATCAGACGTCAGGCGTGAAGCGTCTTGCGTCACAGCAGTCCTTTCGCCTTCAAGAACCCGGCCGGGTCGCCGGCGTTGTGTTCCAGCCCCAGTTCGTCCTGAGTCAGCCCGACCGCGACCCCCAGCAACTGGGTGAAGTAGAACACGGGAATCGAGCCGTCGGTCGTGACCCGCAGCTTGTCCAGGTTGTACTGGCAGAGCGGACAGGTCGTGACAATCGCCTCGGCGCCCCAGGCCTTTGCATTGTCCAGTATCTTCTTTGACGCGGACTTGGCCACGTCCCGGCGGTTCACGACCAGGTACCCGCCACAGCACTCGGCCTTGAAGTCAAACCTTGTCGGAACGGCCCCCAGCACGCGCATCAGGTCGTCCATCACCTGTGGGTTCTCCGGGTCGTCGAATTCCAGCACGTCTTTGGGCCGCACCATCAGGCATCCATAATAGGAAGCAACCTTCAGGCCGGCCAGCGGCTTCGTGACTTTCTCTTTGACCTTGTCCCAGCCGATTTCGTTCTTCAGGACTTCCAGGTAGTGAAGAACCCTGACCGGGCGGTCGAATTTCTCGTCCACAAAGGCAACCAGCCGGTCACGTTCGACCTCGTTTCCGGGTTGGCTCAGCCGGTCCGCCACCCGCTTGAGTACATTGTGGCAGGCCGCGCAGAGAGTCACGAGTTTGTCCCCCAACTGGCTGGCCTTGGCCAGATTCCTTAGCGGCCCGACCTGGGCGGCAAGATCGTCGCTGGCCGCGTTGTAGATTGCGCCGCAGCAGTTCCACGACGGCATCTCGACGAGCTCGAACCCAACCTTCTCGGCTGCCTTGCGCGCGCAAAGATCGAGGTTACGCGCTTTGGTGTAAAGCGTACAACCCGGGTAGTACGTGTACCTTGTCATACCGAAGACTTGCGGAAGGCGGCAATGAACGCCTGCTGGGGGATTTCTTCGAGTTCAGGGACGGTTACCGTGTCCGGGTCCACCCTGCTCTGCTTTGACCGGAGAACGAGCACGCGGCACGCTTCGGCGATCCTGGCATAGTCAACGGCCCTCGGGCAGCGGGTCCCACAGACCAGGCAGCTTGCGCACATCCATATCCCATCCGAGTCCAGCAACTCCGAAGCCTTGCCCAACTGCAGCAGCCTGATTGCCTTGCTCGGCGGCGGGTCCATGGCCTCGCCGATGGGACAACCGGACGTGCAGCAACCGCATTGATAGCAGTCGCTGACGGTCTGGCCGCTCAACTCCTCGATCTGCTCGAGCAGCTCCACAGGCGAACGGGATATGGTCATTGGTGGACAAAGATGATAAATCCGCTGACATTGACTGTCAAGAAACCATGAGCAACTATGAACAAGTACAAGCCGTCCCGCAACAAAACTTCCCGCAACAAAACTTGACTTGCAGTGGGGAGACCGTATATTAACTCAGGTTATGACCGACGAAGAGTTCTTCGATACACTCCTAGCCGAGTGCATCAAGCGGAATGCATCCGACCTGCACCTGACCGTAGGGCGGCCGCCGACGCTCCGTATCGACGGCTACCTCCATCCGGTTGAGCAGTGCCCGGTCCTGACGCCGGAGATGACCGACAGCTTCAAGAACATCGCAACCAAAGACCTGCGACACCTGCGCGCCCAGATTGACAACGGCGGCGGCGGCGACTTCGCTCTGACTTTCCGCGGCATGGCCCGTTTCCGTGTGGCCGTGTACAAACAGAAGGGCTGGTTCGGCATGGCCCTCCGTCTCATCCCGCGCCGCATTCTCTCGTTCGAGGATCTCTTCGTAACGTCGCACCTCATACCGCGCATCAAGAACATGCTCGACCGACCGCATGGCCTCATCCTCGTGACGGGCCCGACCGGCATGGGCAAGACCACGACGCAGGCGACGTTTGTTGACTACATTCTGGAAAGCCCGCGTCACGTCCTCACTATCGAAGACCCTATCGAGTTCGTCCACGACCACAAGAACGGCCTCATCACGCAACGCGAGGTCGGCGTTGACGTCTCATCGTTCCGCGAGGCGGTCATGAAGGGCTTGCGCTCCAACCCGAACGTCATCCTCGTTGCCGAGATTCGAGACCTGGCAACCTCAGAAGCAACCATCTGGGCCGCGGAATCAGGCCACTTGGTCATCGGCACCCTGCACACCACCAACGCGCCCGAGACTATCACCCGGTTCATTGACATTTTCCCGCCCGAAATCCGCGACCAGATACGTATCCAGTTCTCAATGTCGCTGCTCGCCGTCTTCTCCCAGCGCCTCCTGCTGCGGGCCGGCGGCAAGGGCCGGGTTGGATGCTATGAAATCATGGTTGCCACGCCCGCAGTGCGTAACCTCATCCGTGAGCGTAAGACTGAACACTTGGCGTCAGCCATCCAGACCAGTTCGTCCGAAGGCAGTATCTCGTTTGACGCCTACCTCGCTGAGTTGTTCCGCGCGGGCAAGGTTACGTACGAGACCGCCATCGCCTCTGCGGCTGACCCCAAGGGATTCCGCGAACTCGTGGAATTCGCGCAGCGCAACCGGCAACACTAGACCCCGCCGACAACTACCGGCTGTGCCCTTTGCCTGACGCATCGCGTCTTGCGCCGGAAGCGCACAACGGGAAACGTCTGGCGTTGAAGGTTTGGTTTCGAGCGTCGGCTGCTACGGCAGTTCGCGTCGGGTTCGGGTGATGGCGAGCACGGTCCGGTTCGGCATCGCCTCCCACCTGACCTCAGGCAGAGAATGCAGCGGCTTGGAGCTGAAGTACTTCACTAATCCGCCCTCCCCCGCCCACAATGGCTCGGCCGATTCCGGTGCATCCCCGTGCCAACAGCCGACGAGCATCATCTCCGCGCACATCAGGCAGAACGAAAGCGAATCCTCATCTCCCAGCGCGGCCATGGCGCTCGCCAGGGATTCGACCGGGGCCTGTTCGTCCAGCTTTCCGAGTAGATAGAGAAAATACCGCTCGCTCGGATTCCTGGAATCGGTAATCCGACCGCCGGTATCAAGCCGGTCCTCGTGCTTCACGATGCCGGAATGGGCGAACGTCCAGATATGGCCGGTCTCCCGCCTCAGATAAGGCCTGAGCTCGCGGGGCGATGCCGGGGTCATGCCACCGATGCAGACAATGGTCATGTCGGTGCGGAGTTCGTTGAGCTTGCCGAAATCCGGGTCCTGCGCGCACGGCAGCGCCGATCTGATTGTCTCCAGCCGGTTGCCATAGCAGTAGGCCACGCCCCAGCCGCCGGCGTCACAGTCCGCGCCCGCGGCCTCCCGCGTTGCCAGGGCGAGAGTGTCCATCTGGAACCGGCCGACAGCGGCAATCAACGTACTCATCGGCTACAGCCCCACCGCGATCCCGGCCCGCACACCAAATCCGAAGTCCGAAGTTCGAGCTTCGAAGCGCGGCGTTCGCAGTTCACACGGCCCGACCGCAAACTCGATCTCCCGGTCGAACCCGAACATCTGGGCCGAAACGTAGGCATCAGCCATTGAGAAGGCAAGAACGGCGCCGGTCCACCAGAGAAATGCGGTTCTCGCATCCCGATGCCGCACATATCCGGCCGAATCGGGCAATGCCAGAGCCTCCGAAGCCGCGAAGTGCTCCTTCACAACGAAGTAGCCCAGTGTCACTTCCGCCGGCGCAATCAAAGCTGCCTTCCACCAGTTGCCGGTGTACACCTGTCCGCCGCCGGGAAGGAGAAACGAGAGCAGAACCGCGGTACCGGTCGACCTTGGCGGCCGGTACGGCGTTGAATCCCGGCCTGCACCCTTGGCCGAATCCGGGATTACCGGCTTCCCAAGGCTGTCGGGCGGCGGCGCAGGCTGCGCGGCGGCCAGTCCGGCCAGGAGCAGCACCCACAGGGTTACGCGGCCCGGCCGCCGCCGCGGAATACCGATTGCCAATCGCCAATCGCCGATTGTCAGTCGCCGGTTCCAGATCACTGATTCCGTACGATAATGTCAACTCTGGGAGTCCCGGTCCGGGCAACGGGCGCGCCGCCGGCGCGTGGCGAATCGGAAAAGCTCGTCAGCCGGATACGGTCCGCAGCCACGCCCCACGCTGCGAGCTGGCGCGCGACCGCTCCAGCCCCGGCCGCCGCATAATCCCAACTGCTCTGGTACTTGTCCCTCACCGCCGGCAGCGCCTGGTAGCCCCCGGCATGGCCGACGACGTCTATTACGCCGGATGACCCCTGGAGCGTCGGGATATACGTCCGCAGCAGCGACTCAGCCGAAGGTACGACCTTGAGGTCCTGCGCCCCGCCGAACAGCTCTTCAAATGAAAAAGACAAGCTGAACGCAGTGTCCCACTGCGTCTGCACGATCTTCAAGCTGTCGCTCATCTCCTGGAGTTGACCTATCCACATGTTGATCTCGTTCTGCTGCCGGACGATCCGGTCAGCGCGTGGCAGGTAGGCGAAGTTGTAGAACAACAGGAAGCCCACGGCCAGCGCCAGGAACAGAATCCAGCCGAAGCTCGAGAGGAAGGACTTCATGCTAGAATCCTACCACAAAGCCGGTAAGACACAAGCAGCGGCCGCGCTGTCCGACCGGCGTCGCCGAGGCCAAGTCAGAGCTCAGCCGGCAGAATGCGGAGTGCAGAAGTCCGGGCACTCCTGACTTCTGACTTCGGTCGGTTCTCATTTCCACGCGTCAAGCTGCCTCTGCAGCCGCTCGAGCTTGCTTGAGAATTCGGCCCGGCGCTCGCGCTCGCTTTCGACCACCTCCGGCTTGGCCCGGGCAACGAAGTTCGCGTTGCTGAACTTGGCGTCAATGCCGGCGATGAGCTTCTCCAGACCCCCGATCTCCTTCCTCATCCGGTCGAGTTCCTTCTCGACGTCAACGACTCCGGCCAGAGGCACGTAGGCCTCGCAGGCAGACAGTGCCGCAATCGAAGACTTCTCCGGCCGTGTCGCGCCGAACTCCAACACCGAAACCTTGGCCAGTTCTCCTATCAGTCCTTCGCTCCGCCTCAGGAAATCGACCAGCCCGGCATCCGCTGAGTTAACAATGCACTTGACCGCAGTCTTGGCCGGAACCTCCATCTCCGCCCGGATGTTCCGCACCGCCACTATCAATTCCCGCATCGTCTCGACCCGCGCCGTCTCGTTCTCATCCAGCGCCAGCGGCTCCGGCCACGTCGACTGAAGTATGGAACGGGTTCTGGAGTTCCGGGGTTCGGGGATTCCGGTGTCAGCAACCTGAACCCCTGAACCCGTGGACCCATGAACCCCTCCGAATCCGAGCCGTTGCCATAACTCCTCGGTAATAAACGGCATAATCGGGTGCAGCAGTTGCAGGCTGCCCCGGAACACGTCAAAGAGCGTCTGCCGTACCGCCGCATCCTCTGCCTTCAGCCGGGTCTTCGAGAACTCGAGATACCAGTCACACAGGTCATGCCAGAAGAAGTCGTACAGCGCCGAGGCGACCTGCGAGAACGTGTAACGCGCGAGCCCGTCGTTCACCCGCGCGAGAACGGCGTTGAACCTGCCCCGTATCCAATGGTCAACCGGCAGCAACTGGTCACTGGTCACGGGCAGTTGGTCACCATCGGCTATCGCGGGAGCGACCAGCCGGCAGGCATTCCATATCTTGTTGCAGAAGTTCCGGCCCAGTTCGAACCTCTCGTTCCACAGGCGATAGCTCTGGGACTGGCTCTCAAGGTAGCAGATAGTGAACCGCGCCGCGTCGGTGCCATAGATGTCGAATATCTCCAGCGGGTCAACGCCGATCCCCTTGGACCGGCTCATGCGCGCCCCGCTCTTGTCCAGCACGGTCGAATGGATGTACACGTCATCGAACGGCACCCTGCCGGTGAATTCGAGCGCCGAGAATATCATCCGCGCTTCCCAGCGGAAGATGATGTCAGGGTCGGTGGTCAGGAAGTCGGTCGGGTAGAACTTGCGATAGTCCGCTGCCTGCTCATCAGGCCAACCCATGACCGAGAACGGCCACAGCGCCGACGAGAACCAAGTATCCAGCACGTCCTCGTCCTGGCGCAGGCTCCGCGAGTGGCACTTCGGGCATTCGGTCGGGTCCTTGCGCGCGACGATAATCTCCCCGCAGTCGCAATACCAGACCGGAATCCGATGCCCCCACCAGAGCTGGCGCGATATGCACCAGTCCCGGATATTCTTCATCCACTCGAGGTAGACTTTGGTCCACCGCTCGGGATGGAACTTCATCTTGCCCTCTTCGACTGCGCGGATCGCGGGCTCGGCCAGCGGCTTCATGTTCACCCACCACTGCATGCTCGCCAGCGGCTCAATCACGGTCTCACACCGGTCGCAGGTCCCGACCGAGTGCTTGTAGTTCTCAATCGTCTCCATCAGGCCCTGCGCCTCGAGGTCGGCCACCACCGCCTTCCGGCACTCCTCGCGCGTCATGCCCCGGTAATTCTCGGGCGCGGCATCAGTCATCCGCGCATCATCGCCGATGACCTTGATGCGCTCCAGCTTGTGCCGCTCGCCGATCTCGAAGTCAACCGGGTCGTGCGCCGGCGTCACCTTCACCGCCCCGGTCCCGAACTCCATCTCAACCGCGGCGTCGGCGATCACCGGAATCTTCCTGCCGGTCAGCGGCAGTTCGAGCATCTTCCCCACCAGAGCCTTGAACCGCTCGTCAGCCGGATTCACCGCCACCGCGGTATCCCCGAGCATTGTCTCCGGCCTCGTCGTGGCAACAACCACGAAGGAAGGGGTTCCGGGGTTCAGGGTTTCCGGGGTTCGGGTGTCCGCACTAGAATCCTTGATTCCTTGACCCCTAGACCCCTCGGCCGCGATTGGATAGCGCACATACCAGAGGTGCGCGTTCTCTTCCTTGAACTTCACCTCGAGATCCGAAACCGCGGTGCCGCAGCGCGGGCACCAGTTCACGATTCGCAGACCCCGGTAGATGAGTCCCTTCTCGTAGTACCGGACAAACGCCTCGCGCACCGCGCGCGAAAGTCCCTCGTCCATCGTGAACCGAAGCCTCGTCCAATCAAGGCAGCAGCCCAGCCTGCGCAACTGGACAGTGATCTCCCCGCCGTACTTCTCCTTCCACTCCCAGGCGCGCTTCAGGAACCCCTCGCGCCCGAGGTCGAACCGGGTCTTACCCTCTTTGGCGAGCATTCTCTCAACCTTGACCTGAGTGCCGATGCCGGCGTGGTCCATCCCGGGCAGCCACAGCGTCTCGAACCCCTGCATCTTTTTGTGCCGGATGAGAATATCCGGCAACCCGTTGTCCAGCGCGTGACCCATGTGCAGGGAACCGGTGACGTTCGGGGGCGGAATGACTATTGAGTACTTGGGCTTCAACGACTGCGCGTTGGCGGTAAGAAACCCGCTCTTTTCCCAGAACTCATACCACTTCGCCTCGACCGGCTTCGGGTCGTAGCGCGAAGGGAAATCTCCTGCGTTCGCTTCTGGCATAAGTGGGTATTATAGAGGCGAACGCGCAACTGTCAAAACAGAGAGCCCGGCGAAGTCGAGCAGAACCCCGGTCTCCTTCGCCAGGCATAGGGCCCTGCGGACAATGGTCGATCCGAGCCTCGCGCTTGGGGCCTGCGGTTTAGGGCTTTCCTCAACCACTCCGCCCGAGTCCCTGATGACGCAGATGCCTAAGCTGGTCCAGGGCACAACAAAGAAGGACACCCGTGTCCCGTCCGCTCTTGGCGTCCAGGCGATTGTGCGTCGGTTCTCGGAAGGCTGGCGGGCCAAATTGTTGTGCCGATGGAAACCGTAGCCGGACGGAAGACCGTCAGCCACGGGCCGAGCGCCCGCCGCGGCTGCTCAGCCGGTCCAGCGCCGCTTCAATCCGGTCGCGGTGCTGGTAGTAAAGCAGCCCGAGCATCGCCGCAACCAGCCCGAGAATCGCCCACTCGCGCCAGCCGAAGTGAGTCGCGCTTGCCCCGACCCCGCACTCGAGGAGGTTAGAGGGCAACCGGCCGATAAAGACCAGCCCGAGAAACACCGGCAGCGGCAAGGCTGTAAGCCCGGCCAGGTAGTAAACCCAGTCCCCGACCGGATTCGGCACCAACAACAGCAGAAAGATGTAGAACGTGCCCCGGCGCAGGACCAGCGCGTCGAGCTGGGCCAGCCGTTCCGGCGGCAGGAAGTACCGAAGCAGCTTGCGGCCCAGCAGCTTGATGAGCAGGAAGTCAACCGTCGCGCCGAGCAGCACGCCAATCATCAGCCAGACGATGGTCGGCCAAAAGCCGAGCGCGTACCCGCAGGCGAACGACATCGCGTTGCCGGGCAGCGGAGCCACGACAATTTGGATGACCTGGAACAGGACGATGCCGACCGGCGCCCACGCGCCCCAGTTCCGCACCAGCACTCGCAGTTGCGCCGGGTGTCGAAAACAGCCCCAGACCGAGTTGCCGGCAAACACGAGCAGCACGACCAGTCCGGCCAGCGCGAGGATGGTGAGCGCGAGCGCTATCTTCTGTCCGATGGTGTGCGGCGGTCGCTCCGCAGCCGGACTTCTGCCTTCTGAGTTGTGCATTCTGAGTTGCGCCCCGCCCGCCTACCCTACCAGCACCGCGCCGCCGTTGACGTTCAGAATCTCACCGGTAACGAACGTTGAGAGTTCTGAGGCGAGGAACAGCACCGTACCGGCGAACTCCTCGGGACTACCGACCCGGCCGAGCGGGATCGTTGTCAAGACTTGCTCGCGCACTTTGGGCTCGCCCAGGCTGGACCGCGACATGTCGGTGTCGAACCAGCCCGGTGCGATGCAGTTCACGAGTATATGGTCGGGGACCAGTTCCGGCGCAAGTGACTTGGTCAGGCTGATGACCGCACCCTTGCTGGCAGCATAGTGTGAATGGAATGCCTCGCCCCGCTGGCCTGCGGTCGAAGCGACGAGAATAATCCGACCGCCGCCGGCCTTGCGCATCAGCGGCACCGCCTCGCGACAGCAGTGGAACACACCTTTCACGTTAGTGTCGAGCATCTCGGCCAGTTGCCGGTCGGTCATCTTCTCGATGGCCGCACGCTTCCAGATTCCCGCGTTGGCGACGAGGATGTCGAGCCGGCCCAGTTCGAGCTCGGCGGCTTCGAAGAGCAGCTTTACGTCGGCGGACGACGCCACATCGGCCTTGACTGCCACCGCCCGGACACCGAGTTCCTCACACCGTTTCGCGACGTCGATGGCCGCCCGCGCGTCACGCCGGTAGTTGACGGCCACGTCCGCGCCGGCACGGGCGAGTGCCAAAGCCGCCGCCCGGCCCAAACCCCGGCTGCCGCCGGTCACGAGCGCGACGCGGCCCGTGAGGTCAATGCCAACCATGGAAGGGATCGAGGGACCAAGGGACCAAGGGATCGAGTGTCCGCCCCTTGATCACTTCATCACCTGGCCTTTTGGTCACTTGACCTCTTGGTCTCGTGGTCTCTTCTCTGGCGCCGGCAGGGCTGCGCAGAACCGCTCGATTTCTTCCTCGGTGTTGTAGAAGTGCGGGGCAATGCGGAGCCGGTTCTCGCGCAGTGAGCAGATGAATCCCTGTTCCTTAAGCCGCGCGAAGAGCGCGGCCATGTCAACGTCGGGCCGGCTGGCCGTGATGATGCCGGCGTGGCGCTGCGGGTCAACCGGGGTCATGACCTCAAACCCCTTCTCCTCCAGCCGCCGCCGCAGCAGTTGCGTGAGCATCCGCACGCGGGCCGCGACTTCGCTCATGCCCGCGTCAAGCAGGATGCGCAGCGACTCGCGCAGGCCGTAGATACCGATGTAATTCTTGGTCCCTTCCTCGTACCGGCTCGCGCCCGGCTTCAGCGGCTTGCGCGTGTAGATGTCGTTGAAGTCGTCCCACTTCGCCGACAGCCAGCCGAGGTTGGCCGGCTTTAGCTTCGGCAGTATCGCGGAATTGACGTAGAGAATTCCGCTGCCCTGGGGTCCGAGCAGCCACTTGCCGCCGCCGGCATACGCGAAGTCAATGCCGAACTCTCCGAAGCTCTGGTTCACCGCCCCGAGGCCCTGCATCACGTCGAGCAGGATGTGGATGGCGCGCGTGCGGCAGAACGTCGCTATCGCGATAACGTCGGCCTTCACTCCGGAAAGGAAGTGGACCCAGTCGATCGCGATTGCCCGCGTGTGCCGGTCCACCAGTTTAAACACGCACTCCGATCCCTTTGCCAGTTCGGTGCTGGTCACGTACCGCTTCTCGACCTGCGGCAGCAGGTAGTCGAACGGGTAGACATTGACCGGGAATGCATCCTGCATCAGGATTACGTTGTCGCCGTGCTGCCACTCGATTGAGCCGATGGCGATAATCGCGCCGGCGGACGCGTTCTTCACGAACGCGATCTCGGAGGGAAGCACACCCATCAGCCGCGCCGCCATCTCGCGGCAGTCCTCGACAACCGCCTCGGCTTCGGGGTAGGGCACCTCGCCATGAAGGCTGCATCTCTGGATGTAGCCGTTCATCGCCGCGACCACGGGTAGTGCGAGCGACCCGTTGGATGCGTGGTTCAGGTACACGTAGCGCTCTGTGACTGGAAACAGGCTGCGGAACCCGGCCAATTGCTCCGTCGTCACGGTTTACTGCTCTTGGATTCGGAACTCAGTTCGGCGGTTCTTCGCCATGCCGGCTTCGGTGTCATTGGGTCCGAGCGGCTGGGTATCCGCGTACCCGCGCGCGGTCAGCCGCTCGGCCGCGACCCCGCACTTCTCAATCAGGTACAGCCGGACCGCGTCCGCCCTCGCCTGCGACAGCTTCCAGTTGTCCGGGAATTCCTTCGTGTTGATTTCCCGCGGGTCGGTATGCCCGGCCAGCTCGACCTTGATGGTCGAGCTCTGCCGCAGGAGTTCACCGGCCCGGTTGAGCACGGCTTCAAACTGCGGCAGGATGTCGGCCTTACCGGTTTCGAAGTTGATGCCTTCCAGCACGATAGTCTGCTGCTTGCGCGCGAGGTAGAAGTCCCGCTCGGCGGTCTCTCCGCCCACCACTTTCAAAGTGCACGACTGCGGGATGTACTCATCGGTCGGCCCGGTGACACCGACGCGATAGTCGCCGGCGGGCAGGTTCCGCAACTGGTAGGTGCCCGCTTCCGGTTTCACCGCTTCCTCGCCGAGTACCGGCCCGCGGTACACAATCCGACCGCCGATGTGCTGCCTGGTCCCCGCGTCGAACAACCCACCCCGCACCTCACCGTACTTGACCCGTTCCAGCGCCACGATGAACGGCAGTTCCCGCCCGGCGATGACCCGAACCGTGTCCTCTCTTGGCAGATAGCCGCCGGCAACCGCTTTCACACTCAGATCGCCCGGCACGAGGCCGCGGAGTCGGAGTCCGTCGGTCGTTGCCGACGTGTCGCGCGCGCCAGTCAGGGAGAGGAAGGCCGCGACCGGGAGCTTCGTCTCGGAGTCAATGACCGTGAGCACGACCGCGCCGAATTTCGGCTTCTCCGGCGGGCCGGGCGTAAACCGGAAACCTATGCGGTGAGTCAGCCCCAGCCTGCCGTACGGCACAAAGGCATAGTCGAGTCCGAAGTTGCCGACCGTGAAGCCCAGTCCCCCGGTCAGGCCGCTGGCGAATCCGAGGCCGACGAGGTCGGTTGGCCCGGTACGGTACCCGATGCGCAAGGCCGCCTCCTTGATGGGCGCATATTCGACTCCCAATCGAACGTTGGGGTCGTCGGCGAGCGGCACCGCGACATCGACGGTCCCGGTGAAACCGGCCACCGAGTAGTTGGCCCCGGCCGCGAACTCGGTCGGCAGTTTCTCGGTAACCGACTCGTACGAAACCGCGCCCAGATGCCGGGCGGCGAACCCGACGCCAAGGCCGGTCAACGGGTGGCCGATGAACCCGAAGTCTACCGCCCCGCCGGTGCCGCGCGCGGCCCCCAGGTCTTCCATCAGCCCCTCGACCGTAGCGCCGACCTGGTACTTGCCCAGAATCGTCATCCCGTAGCCGGCGGAAAACGCGGTGCTCCACGTACTGAACGTCCCGTCCGGCTCATTCTCCTCGGTCCATCCTTCGAAACCGCGGTCGCCGCTGTAGACCAGGCCGATTCCAAGCGCGCCCGGGCCAAGCGGGAAGGCCGCGTGCCCGACCTCGTCGGTGATACCGGTAAACCACTGCTGGTGCGACGCGGCAAACTGGCAACTCGACACCCGAGCGAGCCCGGCCGGGTTCCAGTATATCGCGCTCGCGTCCTCGGCCAGGCTCGTGTACGATTCACCCAACGCCGCGCTGCGCGGGCCCTGGCCCAGCCTCAGAAACGGCAGGCACGAAGTCCCGACCAAGCTTGACCCCTGGGCCCCGGCAAAAACCAGCGCCGCCACGAACCCTATCCGTCCGATCGGTCCGATTCCCTTCATCGGCTACTTCCTCACCAGCACCAGCTTCTTGACAATGGTGCTGTTCGTCCCGTTTCGGGAGTAGTCCATGACGTAACGGTAGCTGCCCGACGCGACCGCCTTGCCGGCATCGTTGGTTCCATCCCAGTCAACCAGCAGTACACCCGGCCCGCGTGTCCCCTTCGTCTCATTCGCTCCGAGGAGCGTCCGGACTCGCGCGCCGGCCCGATCGTAAAGGACGAGCGTAACCGTGCCCGGCTCCGGCAGCCCGATGATGAACCGGGTCGAGCCGAAGCACGGGTTCGGGAAGTTGTGCACGGTCAGAAGTGGCGCCAGGGTCAGGGTCAGGACCGCGCTATCGTGTGTAGTCGTGTCGGCCCGCACCCAGCCGCGGACCACGAACTCCCGAGTCGAGAGCGTATCCGGCATCCCGGCCAGATCACCCGACGGCGCGTCCACCCGCAGCGAGAACCAGTAACGTCGGCCAGGCTGAACCAGCCCGAGCGTGCTTCCCAGCTCCGCCGCACCGGCCGAATCGTAGAGCACCGCGGCCCAGGCCGGCGGCACTGCTGATTGCCCGATGTCAATCACTCGAGCCGAGTCGGATTCCAGCTCGGCATAGAACCGGTAGGTCTGCTGGCTGTCGCTGGCGATGGTACCGCTCGTATCTGGCTCGATGTGCAGGACCGAGTAGCGGGCAACGGTAAGTGTCAGGGTTTTCTTGTCGTTCGTCCGGTCCAAATCGAGCGCCAGCATCGTCGAGCAACTCACCGCGTACGACCCGGCCACGGCAACCCAATCTGGGAATGCGACCTCGACCGCGGAATCGGGCGCGAGCGCAGTGCCGACGTTCACGGTCCGTAAATACGCCTCCCCAATCTTGAACCGCACGTCAAAGAACCGCTCGGTCCGCACGCCGTAATTCCGGACCAGAACCCGGGGCCGGAGCGTATCGCCGGCCCGTGCGGTCTGGGCCGGTGCGAGAATCTTCTCGACCCCGACGTCGTGCATCACCGCCGGCCCGACAAACACGTTGCCATACACCGTGTCGTTCGCCCGGTTGCCGTCGCCGGTCAGGTCCGTGTAACAGGCTATCGGGTCGTCGCCCCGCACCAGGCCGGTCCAGTTGGCAAAGACCACCGTGTCGGACATGCCCACCCCGAGCGAATCGGTCAGGGTATCGACATAGGCAGACCCGATGCTCATCACGACCGGGAACCGGACAGGCAGCGTACCGAAGTTCCGCACCACCACGCTCGGCACGACGACCGCTCCCGAGTCAACCGAATCCGCCGGCGCGAGGATTGCCGTCGCGCCGACGTCCGGTCGCGGCGGCCGCACTACCTCCACCGCG
>CAZQZR010000026.1:25569-29954 GCA_964597845.1 uncultured bacterium
GAGGATTGCCGTCGCGCCGACGTCCGGTCGCGGCGGCCGCACTACCTCCACCGCGGCGGTGATGGTGTCGTTGTGCCGGTTCTGGTCCCCGACCAGCGCGGTATAGCACGTGGCGTCCGCAATGCCCACTGGTTCGGCAGTCCACGGCGGGAACCCGACCGTGTCGCTGCCGCCGACGCCCAGGCTCTCGGTTACCGTCTCGTTGTACGAAGCGCCGATGAGCATCGTCACCGGGAACGTCGCGGGCTGGTTGCCGAAGTTCCGGACCACGGCGCGCGGCACTATTGTCGTGCCGGAGTCGATGTTGCCGACGGGCGCGACGATTGTCACGGGGCCCACGTCAAAGAACGGCAGCGAATCGTAATCGACCTGCACCGAGTAGAGCATCGGCAGGACCGCCGGGTTCACGTAACGCAGCGTGGCCCGGTACTGAATGTGGGAAGACGCCAGCGATGATGGTATCGTATCGCCGTTGCCGAACGGCTGCCACGCGGTCCATCCCGGGCCGGGCGCGGCCGTGTAGCCGGTGCGCAACTCCATCTCGACCGTTGAACTGCCCGGCGTCGCGTCCTGCCAGGCAACTCTCCGCCAGACGAACGTGTCGCTGCCGCCGAAGACCGACGAGACGTACCGCTCCTGGAACCGCCGGTCATATACGTTGCCGACCTCGCGGGCCACGCCGTGATGGCTCTTGGCCGCGGGGAGCGAGTCGAAGCTCGTCCAGTCCGGGCCCCAGAGCACGAACGACGGCTCGCCCTGGTTGTACCCGTCAACGAACACGTCGGCCGCGCCGTCCTGGTTGAAGTCAGCGACCAGCCCGCCGGACGCGTTGAATCCCCGGGTCCCGATGTCGGCCTGGTTCGCGTCGCTGAAATGCGTGGCCGAGCCGAGGTCGTTGAAAAACACCTGCGGCACCATTGTCACGGTGGTGTCGAAATTGCCCCGGAAGAAAACCAGGTCCAGGCTCGTGTCCGCGTCCCAGTACGCGGCGGCGCTGCCGCCGTAGCACGAACCCGGATGAACGACGTCCCGCCGGCTTTCGGCAAAGCCTGCATCGCTGCCGTAGTACACGTAGGCGCTGAGCCCGTCATCGTAGACGTTGCCGGCGATATCCAGCCAGCCGTCGCGATTGAAGTCCGCCACGGTCGTCCCGTGCGGCTTGCCGTCGGGAATCGGCAGCCAGGCGATGTAGCGGGGGCGGCGGCCCGGCCCCCAGTAGATAACCGCGTTCGAGTCCCGGTTCCAGCGCACGGCCACGATGTCCACCCACCCGTCAGCATCAAAATCGGCGACCCCCAGGTCGTGGCCGATGCGGCCGCCCAGCGTGATGACCGACGTATCCGAACTTGAGTAACCGTCGTCTGAACCCCAGAACACGCAGACGTCGCCGCCATCCGTACCCGCGACGATGTCAAGGTACGAATCCCGGTCAAGGTCGCAAACCGTTGCCGCCTCGCTCTGGTCCACGGTGCTGAGCCACGTTGTGTCGGTCGCCGACGGCCCGGAATCGGTACCCCAGTAGATGACCACGTTCCGGGCGTGCCAGCCCGAATGAACCAACTCCGCGTAACCGTCGGTGTTCAGGTCGGCGATATCAATCCCGCCGCCCCCGGGCACATCGTAGTACCGGCTGCGCGCCGAGTCATACCCGGTGGCGGAGCCGAAATAGACGCGCAGGTAAGGCCCCGAATCGTCCGGACACACCATGTCCATGTAGCCGTCGTTGTTCAAGTCGAATCGCGGCACGAACTCCACCGCCCCGCTGTCCCGGCGAGACACGTACAGATTGTTCTCAGCAGCGCCGTCTCTGAAGTCCTGCTGCGACGTCTCCACCCAACTCATGCCCCGCGCCCCGGCAACAAGCAGCGCCGCTGCCATCACCACCGGTCCGACGCGTCCCATTCGCGGTTTTGCCCTCTGCCTTCTGCCTTGCGCTTGTCCCATCCCCTTCATGCCCGGTGGCGCCGGACCGGGAGCATTTCCCGGATCGCCTTGGTTTGTATGTCGGTCACCACCTGGGATTATGCCCGCCAAATCGGCGCTGGCAAGCCCTGCCGCCGGACCAGGAACCAGGATGGGAGTTCACCGCCAGGACCCAAAGAAGGCGCGGTTGTGCCGCGAGTCTGCAGTTCGCAGTGGCGGAATCCGGACTTGGCGTCCTTGGCGGTTCAATTCCGGTTTTCGGGGACGACCGCGGGCCCGGACATCACCGCACGACCACGACCGGGACCGTGCCCACACCGGCCACTGAAGCAAAGTACACTCCCGGTTGCAGGTCGCGCAAATCCAGCACGGCCCGCGGATTCCCTGCCGGCACAACCGCCCGCGCAACCAGCCTGCCGCAAGGATCGTAAACTCGGAGTTCGCGCGCGCCGGTCCCGGGCGGCAATCCGACCTGCAGCAGGCCCCGGGAGGGCCGCGGCGCCACCTGCAGTGGCGCGGCCGGCCGGAGGTCGCGGCGTTCGGCAGCACCCGGCGGCAGCGCCTTGTCGGCCAGTTCGTGCAGGTAGAGCAAGGTCCGGACGACGTCCTGCGACTCCTGCGCCTCCGGGATCCAAATCGGCGGGTCCGGCACCGTATAGACCCGGTTCGACGGGTTCATCATCGAGTCATTGACCCGGGTCCATGGGCTGACTCCAGCCCCGCCGTACGCGGTGGCAGTGGCGCTGTCAATCAACTGGATGGCGTGCCGGTTGTCCGGAATCAGCAGGTTGCTGTCAACCTGCGGCTGGAACCGCAGGTACGCGGCGGGCACCTGCTTCATGAACCGGGCGGCCTCGCGCTCCTGCCAGAACGCTTCGGAATCAGCCGGCACCGGCACGTGGCCGCCTGAATCAGTGCACATCTGAGACCGGTCCGCCAGCCCCTCGAAATCGAGCAGGAACTTGACGCGTGGCTCGGCATACCGCGCAATCATGCCCGAACCCATCGTGATGCCGTACGACTGGGCGTAGACGCCCAGCCGGCTCGTATCCACGTAGTCCCGGCTCGCGAGCAGCGACATGCAAGCGTGCATTCCGTCCTGGTGCACGTACCCGTCGTAGTTTTCCTCGTAGGGGAACTGGCTGCTGAGACCCCGGCCGTCCGGGTCGAAGTGCAGGAAAGCAAAGCCATCCGACGCGATAGCGTCAGGCAGACCGGTCGTGTCGAACGCACTGCCGAACCCGTCCGGCACAAAGACCACTGCGGGCACGCGATTGCCCGGCCCGGCATTGGCCGGCCGGTGGATGTGCACGTACTGGGGGCAACCGGAAGACGGGTTCACGACCTGCAGCGTCTCGACCACCACCGCCACGGTGTTCGGGTACTGCCAGACTATGCTGTCCGCCGGCGTCAGTTCAGTCACCTGCATGCCGGCCGAGACCAGCGTGTTGCCGTTATCAAGCCGCACCGCTTCGTACGGCATCGGCAAGTGGTCCGCGCTCCAGACGGTCGTTCCGGACGAGTCCACCTCGATGACCCGGTTGGCCCCGCCGTCGGCAATCAGCGTATTACCGTTGCCGAGGCGCGCGGCGCAGCGCGGCCAGATCAGGTTGGTGCTGTACTGCCAGACGACCGTACCCAGCGAGTCGACCTCGACCGCCCGTTGGGGGGCGTGGTCGCAGACCAGCGTGTTGCCGTTCGCCAGGCGGCTGCCATTGTGCGGATGGTCGAGACCGGTGTAACTCCAGGCAATCGCGCCCTGTGGCGTGACCTCGATAACCCGGTTGTTGTTCCGGTCGGTGATGAGCGTGTTGCCGTTCGCCAGCCGATAGGCCTCGTTCGGGTAGTCCAGACCCGACGAATCGCTCCATACCCTGTCGCCGTCCCGGTTCACCTCGATGACCTTGTTGCCGAAGCTCGCCGACATCAGCGTGTTGCCGTTGGGCAGACGGCGCGCGGTGTGAAGAAACGGTACGTCGCACCTGGCGTATGCCCAGACCAGCCGGCCCAGGCTGTCCACCTCAAGCGCGCGCCCGTCCGGGGTCGACATTGGCCCGCCGTCGGCAATCAGCGTGTTGCCGTCAGGCAGGCGCTCGACACTGAGCGGTTGGACCGGCACCGAGGCGGCCACGTGCGACAGACCGCCCGCGACGGCGACGAGAAAAATGGCCAGCCATGTCCGGCGGTGATTTGAAGACGCGGCATCTAGCGTAGGCATCAGGAAAGCACCCCTAGCATAGTGCTTGGATGCACAAGCGTCAAGCACTTCCGCCTGGAGCATCTTGACTCTTGCACTTTGCATCTTGACTTGCGCTCCCTCCGCGCCATGAAATCCGTGGACGCCAGCCGGAGTGCTATCCACAGATTACACCGATTACGGAAGATTCCTTCAAGGGTTCTCAGAAGCTCGGACGGAATCTGTGTGAATCTGTGAAATCTGTGGATTTCCCCTCTGAGTTCCT
>CAZQZR010000027.1:0-29722 GCA_964597845.1 uncultured bacterium
GTGTCCATCTGTGGTTAGTCGGTCGCGTCGTCCGGCCTGGCCTCCGCGGCCCCTGTCGACAGTGTGTATTCTAGTGGCTTTCTATCTTGAAATTCGGACTCTGACTCAGGAGTTGATGCGGGAGAAGACGATGGAAAGGACCATGGCCGCGCCGACCGCCAGGGTCCAGCCGATGAAGGTGCCCATGACACAGCCCGAATCGTGGCGGTAGGTCTTCAGCACGTCGGCGTGCGAAAGCCTGACCTTGACCGTGTCTTCCGGCGTGACATATATCCAGTCGGTGCCGACCCGCACGGAGCCGGCCTCGTAGCTTGAGAGCAGGCCGGGCTCGTCCGGGATGGCCCCGAGCTTGCGTAGCTTTTCCCAGAATTGCTCCGGCGCCGCGCCGGATGCGGCTTGATAGACCGTCTTGGGTCGGAACAGGCTGACGAAGTGTTTGCCCGGCGTCGCCTCGACCAACACCGGCGCGACCGTCATCGGCACGGCGATGGCGTCGAGATAGACCATGTCAGGCAGGGAGTCGGTCTCAATCGAAACGTAGCCGACTGTGGCCGCGTACGCGGCGGCGGCCACGATAGACAGGATGGTCGCGATTCTTTTCATCAAGGGTCGGCGGAAAGCATACTCGGCATCCGGTGCGCGTCAAACTCGCCCGTCGCCCGCTTGACTCTGCTGACTTGAACCGTATGATGGACTGCGTAGGTAGACGAGTTAGGAGTTAGTGAGTTAAGAGTTAGCAGTGAAGAATCAGTGAAATGAGGCGCCGACAAGCCGCGATCCAGCGCCAGTTGACTCCATAGAAAGGTGACATAGATGAGTGACTCAATGGGTTTCCTTTTCCCCGGACAGGGCTCGCAGTTCGTCGGCATGGGCGCGGACCTGTACGCGAAGTTCGCGGCGGCTCGGGACGTGTACGACCGGGCCGAACAGGTACTTGAGCTGCCGGTCCGGAAGCTCTCATTCGAGGGCCCGGACGATGAGCTGCACCAGACCCGCTACACCCAGCCGGCGATTCTCACGCATTCCCTGGCCGCGCTGGCCGCGCTGCCGAAGCAGAACCCGATACTCGCAGCCGGGCACAGCCTTGGAGAGTACTCGGCGCTCTATGCAGCGGGCGCGCTCGATTTCGACTCGGTCATGAAACTCGTGAAGCGCCGCGGCGCGCTGATGTACGCCGAGGGCGAGAAGCACCCCGGCACGATGGCCGCAATCATCGGCATGGACGCGGCGGCGGTTGAGCAACTCTGTGCCGAGGTCGACGGCGTAGTCGTGCCCGCCAACTACAACGAGCCAAGGCAGACGGTTATCTCCGGCGAGATACCCGCGGTCAAGGCCGCTGCCGAACTGGCCAAGGCGCGCGGCGCACTGAAAGCCGTGCTCCTGCCGGTCTCGGGCGCGTTCCACTCGCCGTTGCTCAAGGAGTCGGCCGCCGAGTTTGCCGACTACCTCGCAGGGTTTGAAATCAGGACACCTGCCTTCCCGGTCATCGCGAACGTCACCGGCCAGCCGGTCACCGCTGCTGACCAGGTCCGCGACTGCCTGGCGAAGCAGCTCATATCACCGGTGCGCTGGGTCGCAACCATCGCGACGGCCAAAGGCCTCGGTGCCACGAGGTTTCTCGAAATCGGCCCGGGCAACGTGCTCGCCGGCCTGGCCCGCAGGATCGACCGCGAACTCGTGGTTTCGCCGGTCGGCAAGGTAGTCGACGTGGATACGCTGACCGCGACCGCAGGCTGAGGGAAGCACGATGGACTGGAGACTACTGGTTACGACCTTCGGCACGATATTCCTGGCCGAGCTCGGTGACAAGACGCAGCTTGCCACGCTCAGCTTCGCCGCCGGCAAGAACACGCTGGTGCCCGTGTTCATCGGCAGTTCGCTTGCCCTGGTCACGAGTTCGCTCCTCGCCTGCCTGCTGGGCAGTACGCTGGCAAAGGTCCTGCCGATTCGCTGGGTCCACCTTGCCGCAGGTCTGGCCTTCATCGTCATCGGTGCGCTGCTCGTAGTCAGGACAATCCGGGCTTCGTGAAGATCAAGTGCACGCCCGAGGACTTCCAGGTCTTCGAGCAGCTTCGGATTCGGCTGAAGCGTGCGGGGCCTTTCTCAATCTACCGGCTGCAGAAGCGCTTCTGGAACACGCTGGATGTCATCCGCGAACTGGAGCAGCGCCACGGCCTGCGCCGCATCGGCCGGGCGGGCTTGAAGGACCGCTACTCGGTCTCAACTCAGTACATCTCCATACCCGGCCGGGGCCCGCGCTCCATCCGGGAGAAGAACTACTCTCTCGAATTCGCGGGCATGGCCGATGAGCCGGTCAGTCGCGAACTGTTGCTCGGTAACAACTTCGACATCACCATCCGTGCCCTCACTGCCGACGAGACCTCGGCCATCGAACAGGCCCTACCGTCGGTCATCCGCTTCGGGTTCCCCAACTACTACGACGAGCAGCGCCTTGGCTCGGCCCGTCACGGTCAGGGGTTCATCGCCCGCAGACTGATAGACGGCCATTTCAACGGTGCGCTCAAGCTATACCTTGCCACTCCGTCGCCGGCCGACGACCCGAAGACGAGGCGCACCAAAAGCCTGATTTCCGAGAACTGGGGTCACTGGGTTGAGTGCGTAAAGCTGGTCCGCCCTGAGGCGCGTCCGGTCATCCAGTACCTCATCCGAAAGCCCAAGGACTTCAAAGGCGCGGTAGGGCTCATCCCGCGCAACCTGCTCGAACTCTTCGTCGGCGCATATCAGGCCTGGGTCTGGAACGAAACCATGTCGGCGACCCTCAGGAGCCTTGGTGTTCCGACCCGCACTGTGGAGTACTCGCACGGGAGCCTCGCGTTCTGGAACAAACTCTCACCCGAGCACGAAGCGTTTCTCAGTCCGCTCGCCATCCCGGCGGTCGGTCCGGGGGCGGAATTCCCGGGCGAGCGGATAGCACGGATTGCCGCCGAAGTCCTCAGCCGCGACGGACTGACGCTCGAAGGCCTGAAGATGAAGGTCCGGGTCCACGGCGTCTTCTTCAAGGCCTACCAGCGGCGTGCCCGTATCGTTCCGGAACGCGTCAAGGTGACAAAGCCCGTGCCGGACGACATATACCCGGGCCGGAGTATGCTTACGCTCAGCCTGTTCCTGCCTGCCGGCTCCTACGCCACCATCCTCCTGAAACGCCTGTCTCTGCTCTGATGCCGCTGCTCCTCTCGCTTCTCATACTGGCGCAGGTCCCGGGCAGCATCAACCTCGACCCACGCCTGAGCTGGTACACCATCGAGTCCGACCATTTCGACGTTCACTTCTCCTGCCGCGGACGACCGGATAGCTCCGGCACTGAACTGGCGAGAGAAGTCGCCGACATCTGTGAGGAAGTCCACGCCACGCTGACCCCGGCGGTCGGCTGGGCCCCGCGCGCAAGAACGCAGATTATCGTCGCGGACTTCTACGACTACTTCAACGGCTGGGCCGCGCCCTTCCCGAACAACGTCATCACGGTCATTCCCACGCCCCCTGCCGGCAGCAAGTCCAACGATGGCGACTGGCTGCGCACCCTCATCCTGCACGAGTACTCGCACATCCTCCAGATTGACCGCGTCGCGGGCGCGCCGAAAGCCCTCCGCAAGGTGTTCGGCCGCGTCATCATGCCCAACGCCCTCGCCCCGGCCTGGCTGAACGAAGGCTACGCCGTGTACAACGAGACGAGGTTCACCGACTTCGGCCGTCTCCGGAGCGCCGAATACGACATGATGGCCCGCGCCGCAGCGGACTCCGGCAGGCTGTTGCCGGTAGACCGGTGCGGCAACTACGAACTCCGGCGGTTCCCGGGCGGCGATGCTCCGTACCTCTACGGCTCCCTCCTGCATGGACACGTCGCGGCCAAGGGTGACTCGAGTATCTGGGACCGGTACAACCGCAACCGTTCATCGGGGCTTCCCTTCTTCGAGAACCTCCAGGCTCGCCGTACGCTGGGCAGGAGCATCTACGACCTTTGGAACGAGACCCAGGTCAGCCTGATTGCCGGGGCCGCGCGCACCGCGGGCCGCGTCCGTGAAACCCCGGTGACGCAGCTTCGGCAATTCACGCATGAAGGATTCTGGACCGGCTCGGCGCTCTGGTCGCGCTACGGCACTCGTCTCTACTACATCTCGGAAACCGGCAAGGAATACCCGTCCATCAAGATGGTAGACACCGCTACCGGCAAGACCACCGTGCTCCATCGCGGCCTCGTCACAGGCAACCTGTCGCTCTCTCCGGACGGCCGCCTGCTCGCCTTTGCCGAACTGAACCTCGACGGCAACTACTACGAGTACACCGACATCTTCGCGTTCGACCTCACCTACGGTGGCGTGCGTCAGCTCACGCATGGCCGGCGGGCCCGCGACCCGGACTTTGCCGCAGACACTTCCCTGCTCGTGTTCGTCTCGAACGACAAGGGACAGAACAACCTGAACCTGCTTGACCTCTCGACCGGCGAGATAACCGCGCTCACGGAAACCGAAGACCACACGGCGTATCACGGCCCCCGCTTCTCGCCCGGCGGCAAATGGATTGCGGTCGGCGTCAATCGGCCCGGCGGGTACGCGGACATCGAACTTGTCGACCGCCGTACCGGTTGGACCATCCCGGTCACGCACGACCGCGCCAACGACCTCTCCCCTGCATGGTCGCGCACCGGCAAGTATCTCTTCTTCGTCTCCGACCGCACCGGCATCTTCAACCTCTACGCGTATCAACTTGCCACCGGCGAGATATTCCAGGTCACCAACGTGCTGTACGGAGTATTCGAGCCATCGGTGTCGCTCGACAACCGCAGGATTGCGCTCACCAGCTTCTCCACGTCCGGGTACGATATCGTGGCGATTGACCTCCGCGCGGCCGACTGGCGGCCCGCCCCGGAGTTCAACGACACGCTCCCGATGGACATGACCGAGGCGCGGGACATAACCCAATTCCGCCGGGGAATTGGGATTGTGTCCCAAGCCGAACATGAACCCCACCTCTACTACTATAATCCGTTCCCCGGCATCCTGCCCGCGTTCTGGCTGCCGTGGCTGTCGCCATACTCGGGTGGCGAACTCGGCGCGTTCACCCTTGGCTGGGACGCACTCCAATTCCATCAGTATCAACTCGCCGGCGGATACCGTTTCGGTCGCTCCTCCCCATTCCTCGCTGCCGCGTACACGTTGCGGCGCTGGCGCCCGGTCATCAGCGCGGTCGCCGACCTCGACCTGCACGCGCAGTCCGGCAACGTCAACGCCGAGCTCCCGTTCCTCGCTACAAGGCACTCCAACTGGCTCGACCTCGGCGTCACGGCAACCAGGGGACTGTCCCCGAATGGGGACTGTACCCAGGGCCTGGTGTCTGCCCGCGCCGACATGGACTGGACATACTCGGACGCACATCAGTACCGCTTCGACGTCGCACCGGTCGAAGGCCGCGTCATCGGCCTGCACGCCGACGCGCAGTCCCAGTCGCTGCTCTCTGACCGTGACCTGACGAGAATGCTCGGTTATTGGTACCAGTATTTCGGTAACCCGCCGCAGACGTGGAGCCTGCGCTCAAAGCTCGTTGTTGGAACCGCCTTTGATAGTGATGCAGCAACCGCGTATGAACTCGGTACCGAACCCGGGCTGCTCGGCGTGCGTGGATACCGGGAGGCATCAGCCGGGGTGCGGACCGCGCTTGCGGCCGGGCTGCAATTCCGGACTCCGCTCTGGTGGGTCGAGCGCGGCATCGGCACCGGCCCGCTCTTCCTGCAGAACATCAACGCCGCCGGGTTCGCCGACTTCGGCCTTGTCTCAGACTGGCCCGCCCCAGCTCCCTCTCGCCTCTCGCCTCTCGCCTCTCGCCTCTCACCGTCCAGCGCCCGCATCGGGGTCGGAGCTGAACTCCGCGCCGACTTCATCGTCTCGCACTTGTTGCCGGCCAGTGTGTACGCGGGATGCGGATTCGGCCTCAATCCGTTCTGGTCTTACCAGTTTTACTTCGGGATCAGCAGCACCATGCTTTCAGGTATCCTCAACTCGCAACCCGCAACTCGCAACTCGTCACTTCCTCTCGGCCTCCGTCACCTGCCGGAAACCTACTAGAAACGAGCGGTCGACTCAGCCGGCCAGCACCTGCCGTAGCAGCGGCTCGACCAGCCGCACGACCTCTGAGACGTCCGTGCACTCGAACCATTGCGCGTCTTTGAGTGAGCGGAACCATGTCACCTGTCGCTTGGCGTATGCTCGGGTCTTGGCCTTCGCTTCGGCAACCGCCGCTTCCAAGGTCAGTTCCCCGTCGAGGTGTCGGAGCAGCTCGGCGTAACCGTAAGCATTTGCGACATAGGTGTCGCGGCCGAATCCCGTATCCTTGAGCCGTTTCACCTCGTCCAGCAGACCCGCACGCATCATCGCATCGAACCTCACGTCCAACCTCCGGCACAGCAGTTCGCGTTCCATGGTCAGCACCGCGTACACGGGCTTAAACTCAACCTCAGCCTTGACCTTAGCCTTCCTCGCCAGTTCGGTCATGGTCTTGCCGGTAGTCTCGTATACTTCCAGCGCCCGCATTACCCGCTGCCGGTCGTTCGGGTGCAGCTTGGCTGCCCGCTCCGGGTCAACCTGCCTGAGCCGGTCGTGCAGTGCCAGCGACGTCTCAGCCTCCAGCCGCCGCCGCAGCGCCGGGTCCGGTTTCGGCGCATCGAAGAATGGTTCGAACAGCGCCTTCAGGTACATACCGGAGCCGCCCGCGACGATGAACTGCTTACCTTCCCGGTGCAGTCGTCGCATCACAGCCAGTGCGTCGCGTGCGAAGTCGGCTGCCGAATAGACCCGGTTCGGCTCGACCATGTCAACCATGTGGATGCCCAGTTCCCGTCGCAGTTCCGGCCCGGGCTTGGCCGTGCCGATGTCGAGCCACGAGTAGACCTGCCGCGAATCAGCCGAGATGATTTCCAGCTTGAACTTCCGAGCCAGCTCGACCGCCACCTCGGTCTTGCCCACGCCGGTCGGACCGCAGAGGACCAATACCCGGTGGTGAACCGCGACAACCGGCGCGTCAGTGCTGGTCACGATGTCCTACTGTCATGCGTTGCCAATGACCAATCACTAATTCCCAATTCCTAACGAATGACCAACGGAGGAAATGACGCAATCAGGACTGGAAGTACGAGGCACGCCGGCATTGGGGAATTCGTTGGGCATTAGGAATTGGCAATTGGGCATTCTCGCCTACGTTCGTCCGAACCGCCGCTCCAGTTCCTCGACGGTAATCTTGATGATAGCTGGCCGGCCGTGCGGGCAGAAGTATGGTTCCTTGCAGGCAAACAGCCGGTTGATGATGGACTCCATCTCTTCGGGAGTCAGTCGCTGGCCGGCCTTGACCGCGCCCTTGCAGGCAACGACCTTGGCGAGGTCGGTCTCGATTCCGACGTCGCCGGACTTCACCTTCGCGAGGTCGGCAAACAACTCCCGCACCTCGTCCTTGCCCATGAACGAACCGGCGGGAACCGTCTCCACCGCCACGGTGCGACCACTGTATGGAACGACCTCAACGCCCATCTTTGCCAGCCGGTCCTTTGCGCGCTCATAGGCTTCAAACTCCTCCGCGGTCAGTTCGAGAGTGATTGGGAACAGCAGGCCTTGCGGGGCCACGTCTTCCCTGCCCTTCATTACCTCCTCGAACAGTATCCGCTCGTGGGCCGCGTGCTGGTCGACAATCACGTACCCGGATGTCACCTGCGCGAGGATGTACGAGTTATGCAACTGCCAGAACTCCTGGGGCGTGGCGTCCTCAGGCGCAAATCCGCGCTGGTACAGGAAGTCAGCGTCCGCGGTTTCCTTGCCGCGCTGGATTCCGAGACCCTGGCGCACCGCCTCGGATACAAAGTCGAACAGGAACCGCTCGTCGGCGAACCGCACTTCCTGCTTGGTCGGGTGCAGGTTCACGTCCAGGCGCGACGGGTCGGTCTCGATGAAGAGCACGAAGTCGGGGTTGTTGCCGGTAAGCACCGGGCCGTAGCCTTCGTACACGGCCCGCACCACGGTCGGGTTCCGCACCGGCCGCTTGTTCATAAATATCGCCTGCACCTCGTAGAAGCTGCGCGAATGGGTCGGCTCGGCGAGGAACCCGGAAAGCGAGAGCAGCGGGTTATCCACCTTCATCTCCACCAGGCCCTCGACCACGCGCTTCTCGAACAAGGCCTTGATGCGGTCCTTGACGCTCCCGGCCGGGCCGAGGCGCATCACCTCCCGCTCGTTGGAGACGACCGTGAACCCGACGCCGGGATAGGCAATCGCGTAGTTCCGCACGTTCTCAACGACAAGCCGCGCCTCGTAATTGTCGGACTTCATGAACGCCCGCCGTACCGGCAGGTTGAAGAAGAGCATCCGGCCGGTGATGGTCGTGCCCCGGGGCCGGGCAACCTCACTGATTCCCTTAATCTCCCCGCCCTCAATTTCGAGCGCCGTGCCCGGGCCGGACTCATCCGCGTTCGTCTCCACGGTCAGGCGAGTGACCGCGGCAACCGAAGCCAGCGCCTCGCCCCGGAATCCGTAGCTCGTAATCCGGGTCAGGTCTTCGGCCGTGTCAATCTTGCTCGTGGCATGCCGCGCCACCGCAAGCCTGACGTCATCGCGGGTCATGCCGCAACCGTTGTCGCTGACCTTTATCAGGTTCTTGCCGCCCAGCTTGATCTCAACCCTGATATCGGTAGCGCCGGCGTCGAGCGAGTTCTCAATCAACTCCTTCACGGCATTGGCGGGCCGGACAATCACCTCGCCCGCGGCAATTCGCCGCACGGTCTCCTCGGGCAGCAGCCTCACCCGACGTCGCTCGCTCACTTAGATCGCTCCTGTACTAGGAATTAGTAATTGGGAATTGGGAATTGAAACCTTGACCTGTTCAAGGTCTATCAGCATTCCATCCGTTGCCGCCACCACGTTGCACCCGGTCCGCTCGCTCATCTCCCGCGCGATGACCCACGGCTTGGCCGCAATCATCCTCATCCCGAAGTGGCTCAGCACCGTCAGTTTTGGCCGGATTGCCTTGACCAACTCCTCGGCATCCGGCGCGCTTAGATGGTCAAGCTGCGACGGCGTTGGCCGGACCACGTTCATGATAACCACGTCTGCGCGATAGTGCTCTGCCAGTTCCGGAAAGTACCGCGTGTCCGCGATGTACGACAGGGTCAAAGGTGACTGTCCCCGAGGTTCTCCGATGGGGACTGTACCCGAAGCCGGCTCGGTGACCTCGAATCTGAACCCGTATACCTCTCCCCGATGCTGATGCCTCACCGGACATAAGAACCTGACATTGCCCAGCTCGTAAGAACCGCCTTCCTTGAGCGTGACCGACTGCTTCAGGAACGGACGCACGTACTTGAGCACCACCGGGTCATCGCCCTCCAGTGCATCCGCCGGCGCGAACAACTCTCCCCGTGGTTCAGTCCCGCCCATCGTCATCGCCTCAATCATGTTGTTCACGTCTCCGGCGTGGTCGAGGTGACGGTGTGATAGCAGTATCCCGGCAAGCTTAGTCGGGTCAAGACGGTGCCTCGAACCGGTCATCTTCACCAACGCCCCCGGCCCCGGGTCGAGAAGGAACTGGGTTCCTGCCAGCGAGAACCAGATACCACCCGACGCCCGCAACTGCTTCGCGACGACGATTCTGGCTCCGCCGGAGCCGAGAATCACCATCCTGTCTGAAAGGGGACTGTCCCCGCGCGGGGACTGCCCCTGGGGCTTGGTTGATGCCGGTGTCACTCTCCCACAAGATACCAGACTCTTGACAGGAGTCAACAACAGCGCACCTGACAGGGGGAATCTTGCGGAAGTCCGACCCGACGTGCCAGGCAGGAGCGAATCGCGGCGTCACCCCGCCGCCGAACCGGCGTTCGGGGCTCTTCGGCAAGTACGAGTGGAACGGTCTACTGCAGGACTATCGCCTTGCCCGAGACCGATCTGTCGTCAACGGTCAGACGGTAGAAGTAGGTTCCAGCGGCAGCGCGCTTGCCACCGTTGTCCGTGCGATTCCAGATTACGGTCCGCTCACCCGGTGCGGCCTCGCCGGTGACAAGAGTCTTGACCAGCGAACCGGTCGCATCGTACACCGCCAGTTCAACGTTCGCCTGACGGCCAACGTAGTAGCTGATGCACGCCTGGTCACGGACTATGCTCGGGCTTGCCTTGTACAGCGCGAACAGCGGCTTCGGACTCCGGTCCTCAACGCCCGGGATGATTGTATCAAAGACCATCGGGCCATAGTACCGCGGGTACGACCACTGCGACGTGGTCAGGCTCTGCGGCCACCAACCGACATAGCTCGAGTTGGTATCGAAGGAGGTATACTGGAAGTAGCCGACGGTGTCACCGGGGTTGATGTTGTACTCCCACCTGGCTGCACCGATGGGAATACTCGCCTCGAACTGGAGGTGGCCGCTCGAAAGCGAACTGGCGCCTGTCGCGCCCGGGGCCACTCCCATAGTCCACGTATCCGGCAGAGTGCTCAGCAGCGCGCAGTAGATAACCGAATCGCCGCCGACGTACTCGACCCAGTGGTTGCCTTCGCTCGAGTCGATTGACCAAATGCCGTTCCTGTCCTCGTCCATATACGGCCCGAACTGGTCCCAGTCAACGCGGGTCGTGCGATTCGGGCAGTCCATGGCGAGGTAGACAAAGGCTGAGTCATAAAGGAAGTAAGCGATGCTCGAACCTGCCGGCTGCGGAGTGCCGCCGCGACCTGCGAGATCGCTCACGTCATACATGATTGAGGCCAGCCACTCGTCCGGTGCAATGATGCCATCAATCGTCGGCGGGGAGGCTGCACTGTGCACGTGGATGGTATCGGCGAACACGGCGCCGGTGACCGTCGTCGTGCCGATCGCAGTGTCATCATGTACCTCCACGTCGCCCCCGAGTGCGGTGAACATCGTCACGTCATACCGGGCACCGGCCGGACCGGGGTTCCAGTCCGGCGCGAAGGTGACTCGGGCTTCGTCGCCGGCCTCAAGCGGGCCGGGCAGGGTCGTGCTGGCAGAGTATACTCTTGTGGCACCGGAGTCAATCCAGCACGTAACCGGGATGCCGGATTCCGCATTTGCACCGAAGTTCTTGACCAGTGCCTCCGGACTCACGGGTCCGGGGTTGATGCCGCTCGACGGCGCAACGATAGCCTTAACGCCCACATCGTGCGAGGCGATACCGAACTTGAAGCACCAGACCGCGTCCGGCCCTGACGCCGACTGCTCGACCGCCAACAGGAACGTGTCTCTCCACATCTCACAGCCGCCGCCGAGGTCCCAGTCCGCGGGGTTGAAGCTGTCGACCCAGGCGTAGTCCGTGTCCATCTTGTAGATCGGGCTCGACCCGGCGGTTCCGGCCTGAGTAACCCAGAAGCAGTTCTGCAATCGGCTCCTCGCGATACCATACGAGTACCTCATGCCGGCGGCGGGCTTGACCTCGTGGCCGTTCGCGCCGGCGATGGAGAACTTGGTCATCGGCGACGAGTCGAAATCGCAGGTCCAGCACGAATCCTGGACCGGATCGTAGCCGAAGCCGCGGACCGTGCCGGCGTAGCCGGAAACCGTATAGGTACGATTTGGCACTCTGGTCGTCGCGTTGTATACGTGGAATCTCTGGTTGTCGAACCCGGCGAACACCTCGTTGGTCGAGGCCTTCCATGCCATGTCGCGGATGCCCCAGCCGGTTGGTCCGCCGGTCTCAGGGAAGCTGTCGATGAGCGGGCGGGCCGGGTCCTTGATATTGAAGACGTAAATTCGCAGCTCACTCTCGCCGCACGAAACCCACATCAGGGTGTCCTGCACCGGGGTCACTCCGACGGCATAGGTTGTGGTCAGCGTTCTTTCCCACTCCTTTGCGGGCGGGTCGTCGGTCGTGCCGAACCGGCCACACGGGGTCCCGGTCTGGGCTGTCGGGCTAGCGTCGTTCACGACTCGCGCCGCAGTCGGCGTGTTCGCCGGGCCGGCCGCAATGACAAGCCCGAGCATCAGACAGAGCGGGATGGCGATCAACTTCACTTCTATCTCCTGAGTACGTCCTTCCGCTGTCGGAGCCCGACCGGGATGCAGCCCCGGCGCGCGTGCCGCAGCGCTTCCGAATGCAGTCTAGCAGCCCGGCGCGGGACGTCAAGCCGGGCCATCCAAGAGCAGAACCGGCCCGGGGGCCGGTTCTGCACAGTAACAGGTAACGAACTACTGCAGGACGACCGTCTTGCCCGAAACCGACTTTCCGTCCACTGACAGACGGTAGAAGTAGGTTCCGCTGGCAACCCGGCGACCTGACTCGTCAGTCCGGTTCCAGGTGGCGGTTCTGGAACCCGGCCCGACCGCACCGTCAACCAGAGTTCGGACCAGAGCACCGCTGGCATCGTAGATGCCGAGGTTCACGCGGGCCGCCTTGCCGAGCGAGTAGCTGATGCGGACGAGGTCGCGAACCAGAGTCGGAAACGCCTTGCTGGACGGCCCGACCTGGACGTTCGAACCTTCTTCGATGCCAACCTCGGCAATCGTGCCTTTCTGAACGTTTGCCAGAATCGAGGCGCCGAACCCACCCACGGACCAGACTTTGTTCCCAAAGATGTCCCCGCCCTGCGAACGCGTGGCAGTCATCATCGTATGGTCGGCGTGCCATCCGCCCGACACGTCGTAGCGCCAGCAGGCGTTCACTATTGCGCCCGCCCGGTACCCCCCGAAGACATAGATACTCTGTCCGTCGGTTGCCGTGTAGGCCACCGCCCTGCCCCAACCCAGGTTGTCCGGCATCGTATCGGCCGCCGGCGTCCAGGTGTTGCCGAGAACCGAGTACTTCCAGACCGTGCCGTGTGTGGAGGTGTAGTCGTTGCCGGACATTCCGCCGATGACGTAGATGGTGTCGCCGAGACAGGCGGTCATCATGTTCCTGCGAACAGCGGGCATGTTCGCCATGCGATCCCAGGTGCCGGTCGTGGTCTTGTAGCGCCAGCAGGAGTCGAGCGGGCCGGCGGTGCCGTCCGGGCTGCCGCCGAGAACGTACACCCAGCCGCTGTCGGGATACGCCTCCATGGTGTAGTAGATGAGGTCGTTGACCGGCATGGCCGCTGCCGATGTCCACGTGCCACCGCCGAGGTCGAGCTTCGTGAGGTTGTTGTAGTAGGCGGTCGAACCCGAACTGCCGCCGCCGCACCAGATGACGTCGTTGATAGCGACCGCATCGTGGTTGTGAACCCCGAGTCCGCCGCCGGCCGGATGCGTCAGACCATCCGCCCAGCTATTGGCAACCGGGTCGTAAATCTGGTCGGTCGGGTGCGACGTATGGGTCTGGCAATTGCCGCAGACGACGTGGACCTTGCCGTCAGGGCCGCAACAGACTGCCATCCGGCTCACTCCCTCCACCGGGATGTTTGTGGGCTGAGTCCAGTCAATCGTATAGGACATCACCTGAGACGTGCCCCGCATCGTATCGTTCCCCGGAGTCATGTCGCCGCCGAGGCTCGTGAACATCGTCACGTTGTAGGTACCGCCCACTGCGAGCCAGTTCGGCGAGAACGGAACTTCTGCCGTCGCACCGGCAGCGAGCGGCCCGGCGAAGTTGGCCGTCTGGTTGTAGACGCGTGTGGCGCCGGAGTCAATCCAGCAGGTCACCGGGATGTCGCTCTGCGCAGCCGTGCCGTAGTTCCTGATTCTCGCCTTGGGCTGTATCGACCCGGGCGAGACAATGGAACCCGGCGCTAGAATCGCATCCATTCCGACGTCGACGGCCGGTGCGCCCCCATGGCCAAGAATCGCTCGGATGTGCCAGTTGTAGGAGAGGCCGAGAGGGCCGAGTTCTTCCCACGAGCCCTGGTAGTTAATCCAGTCGCCGCGGGTAGCTACGTAAGGACCGTCATCCGTGCCCAGCGGGAATGTGTTGGCCGAGTGGCTCATCCTCGGACCGACCCAGATGTCCTCATTTGCGGCCAGCGGTACCTGGACCGGCAGGGTAATGCTCACCCACGCCATCGTGGTCGCGCCGGAGTAGGGCACCGACTCGATTACCGCACCAGGGTTAGTAGACGTACCCGCAGCCCACACGAACAAGTAGTTGTCAGTGGACACGTCCCACTTGTAGAAAATCACCGTCTTGACCGTGCATGCCGCAGCAGCGGTCAGGCGCGCAGCGGTGTAGAAAGTGCCGCCGTTAGTCAGACCTACGGCGTTGTTAAACGCCTCCATATCGACGTGCAGCGTGTCGCCGGGCGGGTCAGTCTGGGGCGACAACCCGGGGCTAAGTACGGCCGCCGACGACCGCAGCAGGGAACTGAAGGCGGGCATCAGGTTCACGTCGCTCACGTTGGTGTTCGTGGCCGGCGTGCCTGCCGGGGCGGCTGCAAGGGCCACACCCAGCACCAGACATAGCATCACCATGCTAGTCTTCACTCATTCCTCCTTGGTAGGACTTAAGATTACTCCACCTGGCCTTCACCCGGGCCGACCCTCTGCACGCCCGCAGCGAAGGGCTCTTTAACCGTCGGTAGTCTAGCTTTCGCCTCCCCCATGTCAAGCGGGAATGTCGCGGCGTTCTAGCCCGACAAGGCCCCGCGCGCGCCTGAGTTGACTTGGCATCCTCGCCTGCTACAATCCCGTCAAGCTAACAGGGAATGTCCTGTCGGACGGTCCTCCGTTTCTCAGCGCCGGCTTACCCGGGCCGAGCGCGGTGACCCGGACTCAACCCGGCGGGACTCCCACGGAACGATAGAACTGGAGCAACTCAATGGTACTGGTATTCTGCGAACAGCGTGAAGGCAAGCTGAAGAAAGTCGCGTTCGAGGCCTTGTGCGTCGGGTATGCGATTGCCGAGAAGCGCGGCGGCGATGTGGCCGCGACGATCCTTGGGTCGGGCATCGCCGGGCTCGCGACGGAAGTCGTGAAGTTCGGCGTGAACAAGGTCATCACGGTCGACGACCCGGGCCTTGAGTTCTACACGCCGGACGGGTATGCCGGTGCTCTCGAGAAGCTCTGCCGTGAGCTGCAACCGCACACGGTCGTGCTTTCGGCCACGGTCATGGGCAAGGACCTGGGCGCAACCCTCGCGGCCCGGCTTGAGACGGCAATCATCCCGGACTGCACCGGGCTTGAATTCGACGATGCCGGGAACCCCATCATGACCCGGCCGTTCTATGCCGGCAAAGCGGTGACCCGCGTCACAGCGCCCTCGGCCAACCCGCTCATCATCTCGATGCGCCCGCGCGCATACAGCGCCCAGCCCGAGAACGACAAAGGAGCTCAGATTGTCACAAGCGACGTCAAACCGGACGAGCTGCGCACCAAGGTCTCCGAAATCGTCAAAGCGGTTATCAAGACGGTTGAGCTGACCGAGGCCGACATCATCATCTCCGGCGGCCGGGGCATGAAGGGTCCGGAGAACTACGCGATTCTTGAAGAGCTGGCAGCGGTTGTGAACGCAGCGGTCGGTGCGTCCCGGGCCGCGGTCGACGCGGGCTGGCGCGACCATCAGTTCCAGGTCGGCCAGACCGGCAAGGTTGTCGCGCCGTCGCTGTACATCGCCTGCGGCATCTCGGGCGCAATCCAGCACCTCGTCGGCATGATCAGCTCCAAGACCATTGTGGCTATCAACAAAGACCCGGAAGCCAACATCTTCAAAGTCGCGGACTACGGCATCGTCGGCGACCTGTTCAAGATTGTGCCGATGCTGACGGAAGAGTTCAAGAAGGCCAGGAGCCAAGGGGTCTAGGATTCAAGGATTCTAGTGCGGATACACTGGACCCCTCGAATCCTGGAATCCTCGAATCCTTTCTGAGCATGCCCAACACCAAGCAGACTGAAATCGAGGACGTGCGCGAGGTGCTGGAGCGCATCCTCGACATCTCCGAGCCGCCGGTCGCGCGATGCCGCCTGCTCTCCTCCGGGTTCGGCCCGTCCCACACGCTTGTTACCGAAGCCGAACTGACCGGCACGCGCGCCTGCCTTGGCTGCGGCAACTGCGTGGACATCTGCTCGCTCCTGGCCCGTGAGCCGGCGCGCCTCTCGAAGACCGCCCAGCGCACCTCGCTCGCCCTTGAAACCATGGTCGGCACCGACTGCGACCGCTGCTACGCCTGCGTCATGTCCTGCCCGCAGGTGGACACGAGCATCAAACACTACATAGTGAAGACCCGCACGGTCGAGCAGATGAAGCACCTGCTGGAGCGGCTTGGCCCGACCGACGACTATTACCTGGACGCTTTCCTTGAGGAGGCCGAGAATGGCTGAAGCAAACCTCGTTGACATTTACATCACCGGCGAACGCCACCGCGTGCCCGATTCGCTGACGATCCTGCAGGCGCTAGAATACGCCGGGTACAAGCTGGTGCGCGGCGTCGGGTGTCGGGGCGGATTCTGCGGCGCGTGCGCCACGGTCTATCGCCTTCCCGGCGACTATCACCTGAAGTTCGCGCTCGCCTGCCAGACCCGCATCGAGCCCGACATGCAGCTCGCGATGATTCCCTTCTACCCGGCCAACCGCTCAACCTACCGGCTGTCCGAGCTCAAGGGCGAGGCAAAGGAAGTCCTCGACCTGTACCCGGAGATGCTCCGCTGTTACGGCTGCAATACCTGCACCAAGTCCTGCCCGCAGGACATCGACGTGCTCGGGTACGTTGCAGCCATCGTGCGCGGCGACCTTGCAGCGGCCGCCGACATCTCGTTCGATTGCATCATGTGCGGCCTTTGCGTCTCGCGCTGCCCGGCCGAACTGGTCAAACACAACGCGGCCCTGCTCTGCCGCCGCATCTACGGACGGAACATGGCCCCGAAGTCCGAGCACCTGGCCCGCCGGCGCGAGGAAATCAAAGCCGGCAAGTTCAAGGCGGACATTGCGGCGCTCAAGGGTCGGTCCAAAGAAGAACTGAAGAAGTGCTATGCCGAGCGCGACATCGAAAAGGCAGGGCAGAATGCATAGGTCTTATTGGTCCCATAGGTCCTATTCCTGGAGGCCAGCATGAGCTACCCCGCCACAATGCAGGATTCGATGAACCTTGTCGTCGCTTCGCGCGAGCGCCGGATGAGTGAGACGTTTCCGCGCGCCACGGCCGAAGCCAAGGAAGCGCTGCTCAAGGGTTTTCACCCGGATTACCTCGTCGATACGTTCGCGGCTCTGCGCCTCGGCCCGAATGCGGGCGACCGCACTCCGCGCGAACTCGCGCAACAACTCGAGGCCGACTCGACCCTTCCGGGAATCCAAAATCCAAAATCCCAAATCCAAAATCCGGCGTTGGGAAGTCCCGATTACTCGGTTGACGTGCTCATCATCGGCGGCGGCGGCGCGGGCTGCTCCGCCGCAATCATGGCCGACGACGCCGGGGCCAAAGTGCTGATTGCGACCAAGCTCCGGCTCGGCGACGCCAACACGATGATGGCCCAGGGCGGAATCCAGGCCGCGGACAAAGACAACGACTCGCCCGCAATCCACTACGTCGACGTGATGGGCGGCGGCCACTTCGACAATACGCCGGACCTGGTCGAGGCGCTCGTTACCGACGCGCCGGAGGCTCTCGCCTGGCTTGAGGACCTCGGCGCCATGTTCGACAAGAACCCGGACGGCTCTATGAAAACCATCCACGGCGGCGGCACGTCGCGCCGGCGGATGCACACCGCGCGTGACTACACCGGCGCGGAAATCATGCGCACCCTGCGCGACGAGGTCCGGAGCCGCGACGGCGTCACCCTGCTCGAGTTCTCCCCCGCGGTCGAACTCCTGACCGACGCCAAAGGCGCGGTGACCGGCGCGGTCCTGCTTAACCTGAACCTCAACCGCTACTCGGTCGTTCGCGCGAAGACGGTCATCATCGCGACCGGCGGCAGCGGCAGGCTTCACTATCAGGGCTTCCCGACATCGAACCACTACGGTGCGACCGGCGACGGACTGGTGCTCGCCTATCGCGCCGGCGCTCACCTCGCGTTCATCGACACGATGCAGTACCATCCGACCGGCGCCGCCTACCCGCAGCAGATACTCGGCCAGCTCGTTACCGAGAAGGTCCGCAGCATCGGCGCGCAACTGGTCAACGCAGAAGGCAACCAGTTCATCTTCCCGCTTGAGACCCGTGACGTGGTCGCGTCGGCCATCATCCGCGAATGCCAGAGCGGCAGGTGCGTTACCACGCCGACCGAGGTGCAGGGCGTCTGGCTCGACACCCCGATGATCGAAATCCGGCGCGGGGCCGGCACGGTCAAACACGAACTGCCGGCAATGGTGCGCCAGTTCGGCCGGCATGGCATCGACATCGCCAAAGAGCCGATGCTCATCTACCCCACTCTCCACTACCAGAACGGCGGGGTCGAGATTACGGCGGACTGCGCGACCAACGTTCCGGACCTGCTGGTGGCGGGCGAGGCATCCGGTGGAGTTCACGGTCGTAACAGATTGATGGGCAACTCCTTACTGGATGTAGTGGTATTCGGTCGCAGGGCCGGCATCGCCGCGGCCAGACTGGCAAAGGAACGCACCGGGGACCTGCAGCTAGGACTCGCACATCTCGAACACTGGCGGCAGGAAATGAAGGCCAAGGGTCTTGGCTCCGACTTCAAGTCTCCCCTCCTCCTCCCCGACTACACGCGGAAGGACGCTTGATGTCCGACACTAGACCACTAGACCACTGGACCACTGGAGCACTCTCCTAGCATGGACTTCACCTTCGGCGAAGACGCCGACATGGTCCGCCAGACCGCGCACGAGTTCGTCCGGCGCGACCTGCTCCCACAGGAACCCAAGTTCCTCAACTCCAAAGACCCGGCTGAACGGGCCGCGATTGTCGAGGCCGCGACCGGCGGTCTGAAAGAGATGGGGCTGTATAGCGCCGGTGTACCTGAAGCGTTCGGCGGCGGCGGGCTTGGGGTGATTGAGACCTGCCTGATTGCCGACGAGCTCGGTCAAACTATCATCCCGGTCGAGTGGGGCGAACTCACCCCAATTCTGTACGAATGCTCCGACACACAGAAGCCGCTGTATCTCAAGCCCGTGGTTGAAGGTTCGAAGTCCTATGCAGTCGCGTTCAGCGAACCCGCTCCGTTTGCCGACCCCGCCAAAATGGCCACCACCGCCAGGGACATGACCGCCAAGGGACATGACCGGAATCCGCTCGGGGATTCCGGATCGTGTCCCGAGGGCTCCCCGGGCGCCTATGTGCTCAACGGCGCCAAACTACTGCCCAACCCCAACGCCGACTTCTACCTAGTGTTCGCGTCCGCTATAGGTCCTATTGGTCCTATAGGTCCTATTTGTCTCATCCTGGACGCCGGCGCCCCCGGCACGCAGCTCAAGGGCAACCTTCTAGCGCTCTCCGGCTGTGTGGTCCCCGCCGACCACGTCCTCGGCACTCCGGGTAAGGCTCTGGGCCTTGGCCGCAAATGGTTCCCGCTCACGCGCATCATCCGCGCCGCGGCAGTGCTGGGCACCTGCGACCGGCTGCTCGAAGTCAGCGCCCAGTATGCCCACGATTGGACCTCGATGGGAGCGCACATCTCAGAGCGCAAACCAATCCAGCAGGCGCTCGGCGACATGGCCGGGGACATCGAGGCCCTGCGCTGGCTGGTGTATCACACTGCATGGTTGGCAAGGGGACTGTCCCAGGCGATTTCCGAGGGAAATCAGGGTAGCGTCCCCAGATTAGACTATGCCTCGATGCTTGTGAAACTTCAGGCCCACAAGGTCCTGACCGATACGGTCAATCGTTCCGTCCGCATCCACGGCGGCACCATTCCGCCTATCCTCGAATGGTTGCAGAGGAACACCGCCTCGTCCGACGCCGCCGATAGCCTCCGCTTCGCCGTCGCCCGCGAAACCATCTCCCGCCTTCAGCCGTAGCGCCCGGGCTCCCCCGCTTCCGCTGTCTCTACTTGACCCGGCCCGATTGACGCCTTATCCTCACCTATGAACCGGGCACTCATCCTTGTTGGTCTTGCCTGCTTGCTGGCCTCGGCCCAGACGTGGGACACGCTCGCGCCCCTGCCCGAGCCGCGCTACAGCGGCGCCGCGGTCCCGTTCGACAACATGGTCTATTACCTGGGCGGCTCGGTGATCGGCGGCGTGAAAACGGCCAGCGTCTTTGCCTATAATCCCGCTGCCGATTCCTGGACTATCGGTGACTCGATGTTGACGGCGCGCCACCGGTTCGGCGCTGTCGCGCTCCTCGGCAGGATTTACGTCTTTGGCGGCTGGGGCCACGGCGGCGTGCTCCTCAACTCGGCCGAGTGTTACGACTCGACCACGCACACGTGGACCGCAATCGAGACGATGCCCACGCCGCGCGCCAGCCTCTTCTCCGGGGCGGCAAACGGCAAGGTCTACGCCATCGGCGGATGGAACGGCACGTCGGCAGTCGACGCGGTCGAAGCGTTTGACCCGGCAACCGGTCACTGGACCCAGCTTCGGCCCATGCCCTTCCCCCGCTCCGAAGGCATAACCGGCACGCCGGACAACACGATGGTCTGTATCGGCGGCACCACGAACGGCTCAGATGTTCTCGACCGGGTTGACCGTTACGACCCGGCGCAGGACACCTGGTACGATTGCACGTCGATACCGGTCGCCCGGTTCGCCGGGGCCGGCGCAACCGAGACGCACAAGGTCTACGTCTACGGCGGGGTCGGCCCGGACGGCACCAACACCCATGCCGCCCACCGATACTGGCTCAACGCGTGGGTCGAGACCTTCTCGATACCTTCCTCGCGCCGTTATCTTGCCGGCTGCTACTCACTTCCGAGCGCCTATGCCATCGGCGGACTTGACAGCCTGATGCAGCCGACCGCGCTGGTCGAGGCGCTCGAACTGCCCATGGCGATTGAAGAAGAATGGTCCCGGCCTCTGCCCGCTCAGCCTGCCAGCATGGTGCGCGACCGCTGGTTCAACCGCTCGGCCGAGCCCGGCGTGCTCTGCGATGCGTCGGGCCGGGCCGTGCTGACGCTTCAACCCGGCGCGAATGACTTGAGCCGCCTGCCCTCCGGAGTTTACATTTCCGTCACTCACGACCGGTCCGGAGGAGTCAGCAGCGCAACGCGGATCACAAAGCTGAGATAGCCGGCTCTCAACTCCCAGCCTAAACAGAACCCGGCCCCGGCCCAACCTGGCTACTCGCGCGGAGCGCGCCCATCGTTTCTTGGGCGGGAAGGACTTGGCGAGCTCGCGGGCGGGGCTTGGGGCGAAAACGGGCGAGAACCGTTAGCGGGTTCCCGCCCGTTCGTTAGCAATCGCGCGAGCTAGCGCTGGATCACGACCTTGCGGACTGCCTGCGCTCGAGCTTGGGTTTGCGCTTCCCTCACAAAGTAGACGCCCGGCGACAACGCCCGCACGTCGTTCGGGCCGGGCTTGAGGTCCAAGACTTTGCGTCCGCTGATGTCGAGGAGCGCGGTTTTGGGGACAGTCCCCATGCGGGGACAGTCCCCCAGGAATAGCACACCGCGGACGATGGTGGCGGTCTGCAAATTACCGCCCGTCTGCTGCAGTCGGCTCCCTTCCCCAACTCCAACATACGACTCGAGCTTGCCCCATATTCGGGGAACGTTGTAACTCCTGCCCCCCACGGTACAGGTCCAGCTCTGGTACACAGCCAGCATCTGGCCGCCCGGAGCGCATGCCAGCGCCAGCGACACCTGGTCCCGTTCCTGTGTCGTAACCGTCCAAGTGTCGCCGACCATACCCGCCGGCGTCACCCGCGCACCGTAGATGTCCCAGTCGACACCGTTGCCGAAGTCTTCCCACGCGACGACGAAGTTCGCGCCGTCGAAGCCCACGGCCGGCGAGCCCTGGTCGCCTTCCGCCTGCGAGATGGCGATGCCCGAAGGATCGAGCACCGTGCCCTCTGGCGTCACCCGCGCGCCGTAGATGTCCCAGGTGATGGCGTTGCGAATGTCTTCCCACACCACGAGGAAGTTCGCACCGTCAAAGCTCACGTCGGGAGCCAGCTGGTCGTATACCGCCTGTGAGATGAGGATGCCCGCGGAATCGAGCAGCGTACCCGCCGGCGTCACGCGCGTACCGTAAACGTCGTACCAGCCGCTGCCGGTGCGATTGTCCTGCCACACCACCAGGGAGTTCGCTCCGTCAGAACTGACTGCGGGAAAAGACTGGTTGTATGCCGCCTGCGCGATGGCGATGCCCGCGGGGTCGAGCACCGTGCCCTCTGGCGTCACCCGCGCACCGTAGATGTCCCCGTAGTAGCTGTTGCGATAGTCCTCCCACACGACAAGGTAGTTCTCGCCGTCAGCGCCCACGTCCGGAGAGTACTGCTCTCTTGTCGCCAGCGAGATGGCGATGCCCGAAGGATCGAGCACCGTGCCCGCTGGCGTCACCCGCGCACCGTAGATGTCCCCGTAGTAGCTGTTGCGATAGTCCTCCCACACGACAAGGAAGTCGGCACCGTTAGACCCGACCGCGGGAAAGAACTGCTCACCGGCCGCGTGCGAAATGACAAAACCAGCGGGGTCGAGCACCACGCCCGCTGGCGTCACCCGCGCGCCGTAGATGTCATAGTTCTCATACCAACTGACCGACCGTCCATCTTCCCACACCACGAGGAAGTTGGCCCCGTCAAATGCGACGGCCGGCGAATACTGGTCCTGTGCCGCCTGCGAGATGATAAAGCCCGCGGAGTCGAGCAACGCACTCGCCGGCGTCACCCGCCCGCCGAAGATGTCGTCGCCGAGGCGATCGTCTTCCCACGCCACCAGGAAGCAGCCGCCGCCGAACGCGACAACCGGAGTGTACTGGTCGTCTGCGTCCTGGGAGATGGCGATGCCCACGGGGTCGAGCACAGTGCCACTTGGCGTCACCCGCGCGCCGTAGATATCGCCGCTCATGGCGCGGTCGTCCTCCCACACGACAAAGAAGTTCACACTGTCAACGCCGACGTCTACCGAGTACTGGTCGGATGCCGCCTGCGAGATGGCTAAACCGGCGGAGTCGAGCACCGTACCTTGTGGCGTTACCCGCGAGCCGTAGATGTCCCAGTGGCTGCTGCTGCGATAGTCTTCCCATGCGACGAGGTAGCTCCCGCCGACAAAACCCAGGGCCGGACAGTACTGGCCGCTTGAGGCCGTCGAGATGGCGATGCCCGAGGGGTCGAGCACAGTGCCACTTGGCGTCACCCGCGCACCGTAGATGTCGCCGCCGTTGACGTTGCGATAGTCCTCCCACACCACCAGGAAGTTCGTACTGTCGAAGCCAACCTCGGGATAACACTGGTCTCTATCCCCATGCGATATGACAAAGCCCGAAGGGTCGAGCACAGTGCCACTTGGCGTCACCCGCGCGCCGTAAATGTCATCCCAGCCCCCGCCGCGATAGTCTTCCCACGCGACGAGGAAATTCGCGCCGTCAAACCCCACGGCGGCAGAGTACTGGTCGTCTCCCGCCCCGCAGACGGCAAAACCCGAGGGGTCGAGCACCGCGCCTTGTGGTGTCACCCGTGCGCCGTAGATGTCGAACCAGTCGCCGCTGCGACAGTCTTCCCACACCACGAGGAAGTTGGCACCGTCAAAGGCAACGGCCGGGCAGTTCTGGTCGTCTATCGCCTCCGAGATGGCGATGCCCGCGGGGTCGAGCACCGTGCCCTCTGGCGTCACCCGCGCACCGTAGATGTCGTAGAACCAGTCGAAACCGCGGTCGTCCTCCCACACCACCAGGAAGTTGGTACCGTCAAAGGCAACTGCCGGCAGGGTCCGGTCGTACGGTCCGGGCATAAGCGTGATGCTCGTGTCAATCAGGAACTCGCCGTCGTCCGCAAACCGCTCACCGCCAACAGCGGACCGTTCGCGGCCCCTGGCTGTCGGATGGGACGAGACACGGCTCCTGCGCCTGCCTGGGACACGTTCCGAATGGCGCGAGCGCAATGTGGCGCGTGCTGCGCCCATAGTCTTATCGTTCATGCCCCTGCGGGTGTGGACTTGCCGGACTACCCCCTTCGGGTCAAATCCGGGCTTAGGCTGAATCGAACCGAATGCAGTCAGAACGCAGACCGCCGAAATCAGAATGCACTGTCTCACAGGTTCCTCCCGCCCTGTTAGGATGCTCTTTGCGTCGGACCACGGCTCGTACTCACAACACCAACAGGGAGTCGCGTCCTTCGCTACTTCGCCACATGGATGTTAATATCAAACCCCGACTTGTCAAGCCGGAATCGCGGACGGGGCCGGACGGCCAAGAACGCCAAAGGCCGGAGAGGATTATCCGCAGATTACGCAGATTACACAGATGCAACCGCTGACCGCTATTTGCCGGCCGCCAACTGGAAACTGGACACTGGCAACTGGTAACTCGCGCTTGGCGCGCCTAGCGCTTCGGGTGCGGGTCAGGCGGAAAGGACTGGGCAAGTTCGCGGAACCGGGCGAGGACGATTCCGGCGAGCTTCTGGGCAAGGGCCGTATCGAGCCCCAGACGAATCCAGTGCGGGTCGAGCATGTACTCCTCAAGCTGTCGCCTCTCCTCCGCGCTGCCCGACTCAGTCGCGAGCGCGGCAGTGCAGCACGCGCCGACCGCGCCGCGATAGACCGGTCGCCGCTCGTTCGGCACGCCCGCCTCGTCGAGCAGCGACTGCACCTCGGCCCAGACCTGCTCGACGGCGGCCTTGCGCGCTTTGTCGTATGCGTCGAACTTGCGTTGAAACTCATCGTGCTGCTCCCGCCTGAGGCCCCGCTTCCGCGCCGGCACGAGCAGGTTCGCCTCGTACTGCTCGAGGTTCAGGCTCGGCAGCCAGTCCAAGTCTCCCCGCATCTCCATCCTGGCAAAGTGCCTGCGCACCGCGTCCTGAACGTGGCGGATGACCGGCGTCGGCATCCGGCTGGCCTTGGCGAACTCCGCCTCTGATGTCGCCTGGCGGGACTCTCGCGTGGCGGGCCGTTGTTTGCGCGTTGCATGGAGAATTGAGAACCACTCCAGCCCGTGGTTGAAGAGTACGGTTTTGTCAATGTCCGAGAGGTGCGCGCCGGTCCTGTCCACCTCACGTTTGAGGAACTGGCCATACTGGAAGCGACGACGCGCCGCCGCAGCCAGCTTCCTTGCTCGCTCCAGGCGTTTCATTCGGTCAGGCTTCGGCTGTTCCGGAGCCGACGAGGCCGCGGCCCTGGGGAGATCGAATTGCAGGTCGTAGGTTGTTACCTGACTCCGCCACTTCTGCGGCACCGTTGCCGCAACCCCGGTCAGAGCCTTGTCGAACACCTTCTGCTGCGCAGTCGGCAGATTCGTGTAAAGGTCGAGAATGTCAGCGACGTCCTTAAACCCGGCTCGGCACCCGCGCAAGAAATCGGCGATGAACCCGAATGACGGGTAGCGCTCGTCTCCGCGCTCGAGCCTGCCCACGAGATTGCCCGCCTTTTTCCCGGCCCTGCCCATGGCCCGGGCAAGCTCCAGTTGGGTCAGGCCTGCCCTGTGCCGCAAATCCCGCAGCCTTGCTCCAAACTCACGGGTGAAAACAAAGGTGTCCGACGACCTGTTCACTTCAGGCAAATCCTATAGCTCTGTAGGCTAACAGTCAAGCCAGGAAACTACACAAGCGACGCTGGCGCAAGCAGTTAGTTTACCAACCGTTCCAAGACCCCGTGCGCTGGGGGACCCGTACTCCCTACCGTAATCCCCGCTGTACTCCTCACCGTAGTCCCTACCGTATTCCCCACCGTGCTCCCCGCCGTAATCCCCGCCGTAATCCCCGCTGTGGTCCTCACCGTAATCCCCGCCGTACTCCTCACTGTGCTCTCCGCCGTAGACCTCACCGCAATCCCCGCCGTACTCCTTACCGTACTCCTCACAGTACTCGCCACCGCAGTCCTCACCGTACTCCCCGCCGTGCTCCTCACCGTAATCCCCGCCGTAGTCCCCGCTGTGGTCCCCACCGTAATCTCCGCCGTGTCCGGAACCTTGCCCCCGGCGACGAGGCTGGGCAGCCGCGCAAGGACATGACCGAAATACGCTCGGGGATTTCGGATCGTGTCCCGAGCCGGATGCTATTCGGTCAGGACAAACTTCCTTGTCATCTCCTACTTGGAAATGATGACCTTGCGGACCAATTGAGCTTGTGCCTCGTGCACGAAGTAAACACCGGGCGCGAGATGGCTCACATCGTTCGCGCCGGCATGCAACTCGGCAGCCTTCCGCCCGTCGATAGATAGGAGTGAACAGTTAGGAGTTAGCGGTGAAGACGAAAGGCGTAGGACGCCGCGCACGATCGTCGGCATCGGGCTCGCTATTTGCACTTCGGCGCTCGGCATCTCCTCTACTCCCGCGCCGTAGAACTGGTATACACCCAGCCCTGCATTCCCATCGGCGAAGTAGGCGTAGTCCCCCATTACGGCCACGCCACAAGCATCGCCCGGCGTGTAGTAGAATCCGACCTCGTCCGGATACTCCGGGTCGGCAACCGAGATGACCCGCAGGCCAACATAGCTATCCGGGATGTATACGTAGTCCCCACTCGCGGCAACAACCCTGGCTTCGCCTCGTGTGTCGTAGTGTCCGACTTCAACCGGGTACGCCGGGTCGGAAACCGAGATGATCCGCACGGAACTCTCATCCGCGACGTAGGCACAGGCATTGTTCACCGCCACGCCCAAGGCCCGAGTCGGCGTGCTGCAATGACCGACCTCAACCGGATGCGCCGGGTCGGCAACCGAGATGACCCGCAACCCGGAATCGTAATCCGCGACATAGGCATAGTTCCCGGCCACGGCCACCCCAATGGCAGCGTATGGCGTGTTGTAGCGTCCGACTTCGGCCGGGTGCGCCGGGTCGGAGACCGAGATGATTCTCAGACCGGTGCTCTCGGACGCAACGCAGGCATAGGCACCGCTCACCGCAACGCCCAAGGCGCGAGGCGGCGTGCTGTGATGTCCGACCTCAATTGGGTGCGCCGGGTTGGAGACCGACACTACCCGCAACCCGGAATCCAGACCCGCGACATAGGCAAAGTCCCCGACCGCGGCTACGCCCATCGCCCAGCCGGGCGTGTTGCAGTGTCCGACTTCAACGGGATGTGCCGGGTCGGCAACCGAGATGACCCGCAACCCGGAATCGTAATCCGCGACATAGGCGTAGTTCCCTGTCATGGCCACACGGAGGGCCGTGCCCGGCGTATCGCAGCAGCCGATGAGCCGGACGTTGAGCGAATCCGCGGCCGGCGCGACGCCGACCAGCAGCAGGCTCAGGCAGATTACGAACATGGTTGTCCTCATTGTTGCCTCCTACTTCGAAATGATGACCTTGCGGACCGCTTGAGCTTGTGCGTCGTGCACAAAGTATACGCCCGGCGCGAGGTGGCGCACGTCATTTGCGCCGGCGTGCAGGTCGGCGACCTTCCGGCCCGCCGCGTCCAGTAGCTCTGCCCTGCATGCTGTGTTCTGCCTACCGTCTACTGCGCCGAGCATCAACACTCCGTGCAAGACGGTGGCCTGCGGCTCGAGGTTCTGCGCTTCGGGCCTAGGGCATTCCTCGATCCCGGCGCTGTAGGATTCGTAGATCTGCACTCCGGCGTAGTCATCCGCGACATATACCAGCGAGCCCACAACGTCAAGATTCCAGGGATGGCCCGGGGTCGCGGCGATGCAGAGTTCGACCGGGTTCGAAGAGTCCGATACGTCCACCACCCGCAATCCGGAACTCCAATCCGCGACGTACGCGAGCGATCCCGAGACCACGACGCCCGTCGCGCAGTCAGGTGTCTCACAGGTCCCAGCCAGAAGCGGATGAGCCGGATCACGCACGTCGATGATCTGAAGGTCTCCGTCCGTCAGGTACGCGCACGAACCCTGAACACTGACGTCGTACGCCGGACCCAGTGTGCGTATCCCCCCGACCAGACTCGGGTGCGCTGGGTCGGCGACGTTTATGATCTGCAGGCCAGCCGTGTCATCCGCGACATAGGCGAATGAGTCCCGGACCACGACCCCGATGGCCGCTGCCGGGGTGGCGCAGTATCCGACTTCGTATGGCGACGAGGGCTGAGCGATGTTGACTACGCTCAAGCCACGGTCTCGATCAGCGACGTAGGCAAACGAGTCTTCAACCGCGACCCCCCACGGATCGGAAGGTGGATTGCAGCTGCCCTCCTCGAAGGGCCCCGACGGGGTAGACACGTTAATGACGTGGAACCCATCGCGGTCTGTCAGGTAGACGTGAGAACCCGAGGCCCGCACGCCCTCCGCCCATTCCCAGGTTGAACCACTCCAGCAGCCAACCTCCACGGGATTGGCGGAATCCGAAACCTGCAAGACGCGCAGCCCTCCCCCGCCATCGGCAACGTAGGCGTATGGAAAGCAGACGTGGACATCATAGGCCCAGCCAAGCATGCCATAGTTGCCGACTTCATGCGGGTTAGTTGGCGTTGAGACATCAACGATGCAGAGTCCGCCACCGCCTGCCGACGCGCACGCGAGGCTACCGTCCACGCAGACATCTTCGGCCCCGCTGCTGACGTCCGTGTGACCAACCCGAACCGGGCTGGCAGGATTGGTGATGTTGGTGACGCGGATTCCATCTCCCTCGCTGACGTACGCATAGGATCCCCGGAGCCAGACGTCCCAGGCTGGGCCAGAAGAATCGCGCCCCACTTCGACCGGATGGGCAGAGTCGGCAACGTCAACAATGCAGAGACCGCTGTTGGTCGCAACAAAAGCGATCGTATCATCGACCAAGACGTTGTGCGTCCAACTCGGAGTATCGAAGTGCCCTGATTCCCAGGGGTTCGTCGGGTCAGCCACGGCGATAATCCGCATACCGCCACTGCCGCTCGCGACGTAGGCAAACGTGCGCGCGACGGCAACGCCGACGGCCGGGTCCTGGGTTGGACATCGGCCCGCGAGGAACGGGCTTGCCGGACGTGCAACATTCGCGATTGTGAGGCCGCTGTCCTCTACTGCCAGGTAGGCGAACGTGTCGGCGACGCAGACACCGGTGGTCCAGCCGGGCACAGACAGCGAACCCAGCTTCACAGGGGTCGCCGAGGAGGTGACATCCCAGATCTCCAGTCCCGCCGATTGGCAGGCGACGTAGAGCAGATTGCCCAAGCGGTACAACCCACGAACAACTCCCTGGGTGTGTATAGCTTCTGACACTTTGTGCGGATTGCCCGGAACTGAGAGATCCAGTATGTAGACCCCGCCACCGCAGCCACAATAGGCGACGCGCCGCGTTCCGTCATACGCAACAGCGAAGCAGTCAGACCCGAACGGCCAGTTGCCGACCAGCCGGACGTTGAGTGAATCCGCGGCCGGCGCAACGCCGACCAGCAGCAGGCTCAGGCAGAATGCGAACAGCGGTGCATGTTGAGTGGGACTTCTACCGGGACATTGAGTAGAGACCATTTCTGACCTCCCTTGGGTGACAGGTTCATCCGAGGAACGAAATGCAGTCACTTCGGTCGTTGGGCTCTGTTGGCCGGTTGGCCGATATGTTCCCCTGCGTCCCGAGCGGCCGGGACCGCCAGAATGCAGGGCGCGAACGCACGCTGAATTCCGTGTTCCTCGTATCGGGATTATGACGCCGTTCCGCATCCTGTCAAGCTATATTGCAGGCCCTGGAACCGAGATAGGAATCTACCACCAAGATACAGAGGCACAAGGAGGAAGGGATGAAACCGGAAGGGCCTGACCTCGGGTTCATCCTTCCTCCCTCCTCCTTCATCCTTTCCACGGTATGCTTGGCGTTCTTGGCGTCTTGGCGGTTCAATATCGGATTTGGGCCGGCCCAGAAGAATCGAAAGCTCTGCATCTGAGCGTATCTCAACCGGTTAGCTGACA
>CAZQZR010000028.1:0-29158 GCA_964597845.1 uncultured bacterium
CCGCGCCCGCGCCGTAACCTTAATGCCGACGGCCCATGCCGTCCGGTTGAGACGCAGGGGCGGGCATCCGCCCGCCCCTGTCCGCGTCGGCTATTCTCTACTCTCGATTCTCCATTCTCGCGCGCTACCGCGTCACAACCGCCTTCTTCACGTCGCGGAAGCCCTTGGTATCCAGTCGGTAGAAGTAGACCCCATGCGGCACCAGATGGCCGCGGTTGTCTTTCGAGTCCCAGTTCACCGAGTACGCACCCGGCTTCTGGAAGCCGTTCTGCAGCGTGCGCACGGTCCGGCCCGCAGCGTCATACACCCGCAGGCTGACGTTGCCGGCACTGGGTAACTGGTAGCTGATCTGGGTCCGGTCCCGGAACGGGTTGGGCCGGCAGGCGTTAAGCGCCGGCTTCATCGGTATCGGTGTCCGGCCCGCGCTCTGCCGAATCGGGACGCCGGGGCTGTTGAGAAGGTACCAATCGGCTTGCTGCTGCCAGAACGGACAGAAGACCGCCTGCGCATGTGGCGCTACAGCGGCGATTGTGGATGGGCGTTTCCGCGACCGGCATCGAATGCACTCCGAAGTGGGGTTTCTCAGTAGCCCCACACTGACTACTCTTCTAGTATGCCAAGGTTCTCATTCTCAAGTCAGCGTCCATGCTGGGCGCACCAAGCAGGCTGCCCGCAACGACGCGGGCAGCCTGTAGGCGGGACGCGAAATAGCCTATTCGGTCAGGACGACCTTTCTGCTGATTCTCCTCCCGCCGGTTTCCAGCGTGCAGAAGTACACGCCGTTGGCCAAGTGACGGCCACCATCATCCGTTCCGTTCCAGACGCTCGCGTACGCGCCCGGTTTAGTCATACCGTCGGCCAGCACCCTAACAGGTTGGCCTGCGGCATTGTAGACGCACAACAACACGTCGGCATCCACCGACACTTGCCAGCGGATGGTCACCCGGCCCATGGCCGGGTTCGGCGAGACCGCGATGTCCCGACTCGTCGGTAAGACGTGACGCTGCTCGACGACACCAACCGTGTCATCGGATAGAACGTAGATGGTCGAGTCCTTGCAACTCACGAACATCTTGTTGTGACGAGCCACATAGGTCAAGCAGACGGGGCCCCGACGGATCTCGACACCCGGCCCCATCAGTGTGTCCGCTCCGCAGTCCAACACCACGACGCGGTCACCCATGGTGAGGTATAGCCGGTCGGTCCGCTCTGCCATCGCAATGTCGGCCCCATTCCAAGGCAGCGTGGTTCGGCTGACGATGGAGTCGGCAGCGCAGTCGATGACGTAGAGCGTCTCTTGGAGCCCGGTGCCCCCGGGGACATAGAGCTTCTCTCTGGCCGCGTTGTAGGCGGCGCGAACGTCCGCGGGCCCCCGATAGATGATGGGGAACACGCGGAGCACCGAGTCGTTTTCGCAGTCGTAGGACGCCACGTTGTCTGTACCCCAGTCAGAACCAAGATAGGCTCTGTGGAGTGGCGGGTAGTACGCGAGCACGGCCGGGCAGAAGATACCGGTGCTGACCGCTGCCAGCGGCGAGTCGTTGACGCACGAGAATGCCATGAGCACATCTTCACTCGGGTCATCGTATGCCTCCGCGTAAACTTTGTCCCCCACCGAGTCCCACGAGACTGCCCCCCACGGGCGAAAGGCCCCGGGCGGCACGTCCCGTACGAAGGAGTCGGACGCGCAGTCAATCACACGCATCTGCGTGTCGTCAACCACGTACACTCGGTCGTGCGTGGATACGTAGCAGGGGCTGCGTGTGCCGTATATCGGCAGCCAGCGAGTGAAGGAGTCGCACGCCGGGTCGAAAACCGCCAGGCTATCCGGCCTTATGAGCACGAAGTAGTACTTGTCACGCCGCCAGTTCCAGGTCCAGTACACCGGCACGCCTGCCCGTGCGTTCAAGGGAATGACTTTCTCTACTGCGTAGTCGTCGCAGTTTAGCACGTACAGGGACTCGTGATCGCTGTGAAAGACCAGCAACTCGTCAGATGACTCAACGTACACCATCTCGGTCGGCCGGAACGCGAATCGCAACACGGTGTCGACGTGCACCTGCCCGGCCAGAAGCAAGACAAGAGCCAGCGCGGTCACGCGCCACGTCCTCTCACGTCCATGTTATCTCTAGTAGAGCACGACCTTGGCATGCTGTATCATACTCCCGTGAGTCAGCCGAATCAAGAGAACGCCTCCGTGCGAGGCCGTTCTTCCCGCACCAAGTTCGGACGCTGTGACGCGTAGCGTATGCTCGCCGGCTGCCTGCACACCCATGTCCCGTGACAGCACCTTGCGTCCAGTTGGGTCGTAGACGTCAAAGCAGGTGCGCTCAGGCGCGGGGAGGACGCACCGAATGAAGAACCCGTCGCCGCTCTGACCTGCAAGCAACTCCCGGCTTTCACCGGCACGGGACAGAGCTTGTCCGCCGCCCGAACCGCCGCCCCTCCTCCTGGCACAGCAGCACAAGCCCTTCGGCTCCGATTCCCTCGAATCCTTGACCCCTTGAATCCTTGCCCCCTATCCTGACTATCCTCTTCGCCTGCCAGCAGAACAAGTTGGTGAAAGTCAACTCGGAGACCTCGGGCGGGAACCTCTCCAACGCCGCATCCACCAGCGGCTTGTCAGCCAAAGCCAGACGCCGGAAATCCATGACGGGTTGAGACTACTTCAGCCGCTTGTCGTCGCTATGGACCTGGAACCGCCATTCGGCGGTGTACGGATGGAGCCAGCCGCAGTTCTGCAGAACCCAGAACAGCCCCTCTTCTACGCGCAGCCGGGGCCGGGTGATGAGCGTAACCAGGACGCTGTCCGGGTACTTGACTTCCATCTCGTGCCGGACGTCAATCAGCCAATGTTCGCCGCGGCGCTCGGCCCTGGCCGTGAGGATGGTCTGGTTCATGGCCAGCGCGTAGCGCGATTCCGGTTCAGTCAGCCGGTAGTCCGACTTGTTCCACTCGATTCTGACCGGCCCATAGCTCCGTGATGACGCGGTGTCCGATTGAAGGTTCGCCACAAACTCGACGAGTTTCTCTCTCAGCTTGCGCGAACCGAGCCCGAACCCCGAGTTGAACACGCGACGGGCCGACGGCCCCGGGTCGAGCATCATCAGGAGCGTCTCTCTCGATGCCTCGGGATAGAGCGGGTATCCAACCACGCCCATCATGATGTTCAGACCATAGATGCCCACCCGGTCGCGGAGGTCGAACGCAGACAGGTCATGCCGGTTTCTCCCGCTAAGCACCTCGACTTGCCGGTCCACTTCGCCAATCATGAACGGCGACAGCGCCAGCGTAGCCGGAATCAGGACGAACGATACCGCGAACTTGAGTACCTGGATTGCCTTGAAACGGTTGAGCAGCGGGAAGAGAATCCACGCCGCGGTGAATGCAACTATCGATAAGGTGGGCACGTTGAACACCAATCCCCAGCCGGCCAGCAGAAGACACGGAATCGCGAGGATGAAGAGGATGATGCCGGCGACGGTGCCGGCCAGTCGCCGCATCAGACGCCCGGTCGTCCGGCCCGCGGCTGGCCTGGCGTCGCCCGGTGCTGGTTCACGATTCACTGCCGAAAGGACGGAGATCGGACGCGCGGCTCATGGATACGGCACTCGCCGCGCCATCCGCTTCACCCGGTTCAACTCCTCCTGGTACCCTTCGCCGCTTAGTGCTCTCTCAGCCGCACCCTCGACGTCCGGGTCAGTATCCTGCACCGCCGCGGCAATCGCGTTCATGCCTCGCTTGTCCCCAATCTCGCGCAAGGCGATTATCGCGGCCATCCTGACGTCCGGGTCACGGTCGCGCAATAACCAGATTAGCGGGTCGACTGCATCCGGTGAATGCAACTTGCCCAGTGCCCGCGCAGCACCGGCCCGCACCGTAGGCCGGATCGAACGCAGCAGGTCGATGAGCGGCCGGACTGAACAGCCGCCCAATCGCAGCAGGGCCCTGATGCCTGCGTCCTGCACGTCCTCGATCTTCTCCTTATCATAGAAGTCGGCCAGCGGCTGGCACGCCCGCTCGTCGCCAATCTTGCCCAGTCCTTTGGCCGCCGCCTTGCGTACCTCCGGCACCGAGTCCTGAAGCAGCCCGACGATGGTCGGCACCGAAACCGTGTCCTTCGCTTCGGCCAGGGCCTGAATCGCGGCAATCTTCACGTCCGGGTCAGGGTCGTTCAACTGCTCCCGCAGCCTCGGCAGCTTCGACGCGCAGGCGGAGAAGAGAAGAACCAGACTAACCACCAGGACGCACACGCACGAAGAGAACCCGGCGCTTGGGTCCTGCCTGAACTTCGTCATTTCCACTTCGTCATTTGCCATTCCCGCAATAATACCACCTTCCCCTCACCCGTCAACCCTGCCCGCGTCTGCCACAACCGGATGCGGAATGAAACCGCCAAGGACGCCAAGTTCGCCAAGATCCCGGACTCCGGACTTCTGCATTCTGACTTCTGACATCTGACTTCTAGCATCTAGCTTCTGACTTCGTCTGTTGACTTCCACCATACCCATCCTAGACTGCTGCTCTCGATGTTCAACGTCATCATCACCGGCATCGCGAGCCTGCTCACCGACATCTCAACCGAGATGGTCTACCCACTCATACCGCTCTACCTTGCCGCCCTCGGCGCCCCGCCGGCTATCCTTGGCATGATTGAGGGATTCGCCGAGAGCACCGCCTCTCTGCTCAAAGTCTTCTCCGGCCGGTTCTCCGACAAACTCCGACGCCGCAAGCCGGTTGCCATCGCCGGGTATGCCGGCTCGACCATCGGCAAGGTACTGCTCTACGTCTCGCAAGGATGGGGACTGGTCTTTGCCGGCCGGATGGTTGACCGGTTCGGCAAAGGCATCCGGGTCGCCCCGCGCGACGCGCTGATTGCCGACTCCACACCCGAAGGCAAACGTGGCAAGGCGTTCGGCCTGCACCGCGCCATGGACACCCTCGGCGCGGCAGCAGGGGTCGCCATCTCCATCTGGCTGGTCAGCACCCTCGGTCACAACCTCGCGCCGCATGACTATCAGCGCATCTTCCTCTTCTCACTCATCCCGGCCGCGCTCGGCGTAGCGGCGCTGTTCTTCGTCCGTGAGCGCAGGAAGGAAACAAGAGTCCGGGGACTGCCTCGCCTATCATGGAAATGCCTGCCCGCGAAACTCAAGTGGTTCCTGTTCGTTATCACGTTATTCGCCCTGGGCAATTCCTCCAACCAGTTCCTCCTGCTCCGGGCGAAGAACCTCGGCATGTCGGTGCTGGCGGTACTCGCCGCCTACCTGTTGTACAACGCAGTCTACAGCGTGCTCTCCTACCCGTTCGGCCACCTGTCCGACCGCATCGGGCGCAAACGTCTGCTAGTCGCCGGGTACGCCTTCTACGGACTGGTTTACGTCGGCTTCGCCCTGACGCACAAACCCGGATTCGTCTGGCTGCTCTTCGCGCTCTACGGCGTCTACTCGGCCCTGAACGAAGGACTGGAAAAGGCCCTGGTCGCCGACATCGCGCCCCAGGACCAGTGCGGCACGTTCATCGGCCTGCACTCGACCCTGACCGGCATCGGGCTCCTGCCCGCGTCGCTGCTCGCCGGCGCTCTCTGGAGCCTACTCGGTCCCACTGCGCCATTCTGGTTCGGCGGCTGTCTGGGCCTTGCCGCCGCGGTTGGCCTCGCGATTGTGCTCTGACCCGGAGACCGGAATTGAACCGCCAATCCGTGTTCATCTGTGTCCATCTGTGGTTCTACGTCGGGCTTTGTGGTTTGACGTCAACTTGACAATCATCCGGCGCAGCCGATAATTACCGCCGACTACCATGGCCGCAACGAAATAGACCCACAAACCAACATGCGCAGGCTGCTGTTCAAGTATTGCCGTCAATCGGACTTGGCGCGATTTCCCCAGCCTTCTCATTCCTGCCGGCCCGCGCTCGCCTGCCGTCGTCCACGGCCGTGAGGCCATAGGCCCGCCCCATGCCCAAGTTGCTGAGAGCCGCGACTCCAATCCAGATTCTCGTCACCGGATTCGCCCTGATTGTCCTGGTCGGCGCGGTCCTGCTGGCCATGCCCTTCAGCTCGACCAGTCACAGCTTTCAACCCTTCACCGATTGTCTCTTCATGGCCTCGTCGGCCATCTCCACCACCGGGCTCGTGGTCGCGGACATCGGCAAGGACTACACCCTGTTCGGCCAGCTTGTGATGCTCGTCGTAATCCAGGTCGGCGGCCTCGGGTACATGTGCTTCCTGCCGCTGGTTGTGATGGGCCTGCTCGGCGGCAAGCTCTCCATCAGCACACGGATGCTGCTGCGCGAGTCAATGGCCCGGCCCACGTGGCTCGACATGGTCAGATTCACAAAGGTCATCCTGGTCTCTACCGCCGTCATTGAAACTGTGGGGGCCGCGGCGCTGGCGTGGTACTGGGCTCGGTTCATGCCGCCCGGGCAGGCAATCTACGCCGGCATCTTCCATTCCATCAACGCATTCTGCACTGCCGGCATGTCAATCTGGTCCGTCAGCATGATGGGCATCGGCAGCGCCCTGCTGCCCAATCTCACGCTGATGGTGCTCGAACTGGCCGGCGGCATCGGCTTCTTCGTTCTCTATGACATTGCCCGGCAGAGCAAGAAGATGGTCCGCCACGTCCACCCCCGCGCCCTTACCACACACTCCCGGCTGGCCCTCTCCATGACGGCAATAGTCGTGCTGGTCGGCGCATTCGTGGTCACACTCACCGAGTGGCACAACCCGGGCATGACCGTAGGACAGCGTATCATGACCGGCATATTCCAGGCAGTGAGCGCTTCAACCACTACCGGGTTCAATACCGTGGATATCGCCGGCTTGGGCGTACCGGCCCTGTTCATGCTCGCCGTCCTGATGTTCATCGGCGCGTCGCCCAACTCCACCGGCGGCGGCATCAAGACCACGACCATGGGCATCATGGCAGCCGGGCTCTGGGCCGTGCTCAAAGGCAGGGAGGACATCACCGTATTCAGGCGCCGCATCCCGCACCGAATCCTGCACGCGGCATTCAGCCTGACCCTGGCCGCGGTGTTCTGGGTCACGGCGGTAATGGGTATCATGCTCATCATCGAGCCCGCGACTTTCCTGCAGGTCTTCTTCGAGGTGTTGTCGGCGTTCGGCAACGTCGGCCTCTCAATGGGCATTACGGCCAAACTCTCGACTCTGAGCCGTCTGCTCATCGCAGCCACGATGTTCTTCGGCCGGCTCGGGCCCCTGGCCATCGGCTTCTCGCTCATCGGCAAGCGCAAGGCCCCGCCCCACCACTATGCCGAAGATGAAGTCTATGTCGGGTAAAAACGAAAGGACTCCAGGATTCGAGGATTCAAGGGGTCCAGTGCCGGACACTGGAATCCTGGAATCCTTGACCCCTCGACCCCTTTCCTGTGGAGGTATACAATGAAACAATTCGTCGTCATCGGTCTCGGTAATTTCGGATTCAGCGTCGCGAGCCGGCTGGGCCAGATCGGCCATGAAGTCCTGGCGATTGACTCGAACGAAGCGCGAATCGACGCTATCAAGGATAGCGTCACGCAGGCCATTGTCGGCGACGCCAAGAACAAACAAACGCTCAAGGACCTCGTGGCGAATACCGTGGACGCGGTAGTGGTCGGACTCGGCGACTCAATCGAGGCCAGCGTTCTCTGCGTCCTCTATCTCAAGGAACTGGGCGCGAAGCGCATCATCGCCAAGGCCGCGAGTGACGACCACGGCAAGATACTCGAATCCATCGGCACGTCCGAAGTCATCTACCCGGAACGCGACGCCGCGCTCCGGCTGGCCGAAAAGCTCAACGCGCCGACCAGCGTGCTCGACTACATCGAACTCTCCCCTGAATACAGCATCATCGACGTGGCCACGCCCGACGACTTCGTCGGCAAGACCCTGAAACAACTCCAGCTTCCCAAGAAGCACGGCATCCTGGTCATCGCAGTCCGGACCGTACTCAAGAACGAGATTCAGCTCCTCCCGCCGGCCGACTACCAGTTCCAGCCGGACTCGATCATCACCGTCATCGGCCGCTACGCTGACCTGAACAAACTCGCGCTCTAGCGGACCTCGGCCGGCCGCCCCAATCCGAAATGCGGAAGGCCGCGCCTTGCGGGCGCGGTCTTCCTACGTACATCGTCCGCGTCGGATTCACCAGCCGGTGCCCGGTGAAACGAGAACAACGCGCGGGCGGAGTCCGGCAGCGGAACTCCGCCTGCACTTCGCTTCCGGTCACGGCTGTCAGCCGGTCTCGTCCCAGGGGTTTGTCGCTGCAAGCCTTTGCCATTTCCACTTTGGACTTATGACTTGCGCCCTCGCCATGCATCCTGACCCGGGACAGGTTACGCATGATAAGGATTCTTATCATGCGAATAGTAGCCGTCGGCTGTGTAACTTCTGAATTCTCAATTCACTATTCTCTACTGCCTCAAAACGCCTCCCCCGCTGGGGTGGCAGTTTGGGCTGTTGCGATAGCCGTAGCGAGCCACGTGATTCGTCTCGTTACGGCTACCGTTCCTTGAGCCGTAGCGGGAGTCGCGATTTGTTCCGTTACTTCATCCGTTACGGCTCGTTTCACTTCACCCCTGATTTCAGCCGTTCCGACATCCGTTACTTGTGCCGTTACGGTTCACGCAACAGGTCAGGATACTTGTGCCGTCACTTGTGCCGTTGCGACCACCGTAACGGCCACGGTAACTTGAGCAATCACGATGTCCGTTACATGTACCGTCACTCGTTCCGCAACGTGTCTCGCTGCGACCCTCATCGATTGTCCCGTGCCAACTTCCCGCCGCGCCCGATTGCCGACTGGACAACCGCCAAGCACGCCAAGGCCGCCAAGACCGACTTCCGTCACTGCAAACTGCAACCTGCCAACCGCAAACTCGCGGCATCCGACCGCGCATGCCCTTTGACATCTCATATCTCACATCTCTCATCTGACTCTCGCCCTCGCCCCTCCTGCCTCCTGACATCTAGCTTCTAGCATCTGACTTGGCCTCAGCGGTCCCTGTCCGACAGTGCGCCTGTTCTCCACTCCTCTCCTCCTCCAGCCGAACCGCCACTCCATCACTGCCTCGCCGACCCGCCACAGCGCCCGGCCGGAAACTCCCCGCCGAAACCACTTGGCCGCTGTGCGCTTGGAGCTGGTGGAGAAATCGGGGAACGGGCGCGGCCGCCGCTTCGTCCGCCCTGTCACCCCGACCGAAGTGGAGGGGTCTCTCGGACTCGGGTTGGCCGAGAGATTCCTCGAATCGCCTGGCTCCCTCGGAATGACAAGCGCCGGCGACTCCTTTTCTTAGGTCCTCAATATACTATCTGCACCTGGAGCCCGAAATAATGCACCTGGGTTTGGCCGGCCGCATCCCCACGCGAAATACGGAGGATTTCTCTCGCCGCGCCTCGCTAAGTGCCCGAATCTCGGCAATCTACAACCCTCTCTCCGCAATCTAAAATCCAAAATGCCCCCCCTCCCCCCCGACGGGGGGAGTGGCTCCAAAAGTGACTCTGAAACCAAATCGAACAGATACTCCATGAGATACTCCGAAAGAGACTCCAAGAGAAACTCCAAAAGAGGCTCCATCAGAGAATCCAAAAGAGACTCTGACAGAAACTTCGACTTAGGCTCCAAGAGAAACTCGAACAGAAACTTCAACAGAGGCTCCAAGAGAGACTCCAACAGAGAATCCAAAAGAGGCTCCGACAGAAACTCGAAGAGAAACTCCAAGAGAGACTCCAAGAGAAGCTCCAACAAAGACTCCAAGAGGAACTCCAACAGAGACTCCATCCAATACTCCGTCTTAGAATCTGTCATAGCCCGTTTCAAACCCGCCTCGCGACCTCCGAGATACGCAACCGAGTATCCTCTGCCTCGTCAATTCCGGTGACGCAAGAGAGAATTACTGACCCCGGCCGCGCCCGCCCATTTGACACGCCCGCCCAATTCTGCATAATGGCCTCGTGCCAAAGACCAACCGCTGGCATCCCGTCATGCTGCCGGACGACTACCTGCGGAAGCTGAAGCAGGACCTTAGCGAGGTCGAGGCTCAGGTCGAGGCTGAGACCCGTTACGAACCCGTCCCGGACGCCCCCCCGCCGCCCGACGACGACCCGCCGACTTGACATCCCGGCCCGAATTGGTACGCTTCGACTGATGGAGAAGCCCGAACCCCGCCCGGCCTTGACGGACACATAATTGGATACTATGTCCCCGGAATTATTGACGGACACATAATTGGATACTATGTCCCCGGAATTAGAGGGGCATATATTGACAACACGGTGCTATCGGCTGGAATGTTGGCGGTAGGTTCGCAAAGGGCCAAAAAGGAGGCTCCATGGTGTTCGTTCTGCTCGCGTTGGTCGGTCTGACCGTGAGTTCGCAGGTCGACTCGGTCGTTGTGTACCCGAACTACGTGATCGTGGTCAGGACAGCGACCGTCAGTGTCACCGGGCCTGGGGAACTCGTATTCGAGAAGCTCCCCGGCGCTCTCGAAGACAACACGGTGAGGGTCAACGCCTCGGGAATCGAAATCGGCGAAGTACAGGTCGTGAAGGGCTACATGGCCGAGCCTACACCCGAGGTGAAGGCCCTGGAGGGCAAGGTCCGGCTCCTTGAGGATGAGGTCAAAGGGTTGGATGATGAAGCCGGCGTGCTTCAAGCCAAGGAGGAGTTCCTGAAGTCGGTGAAACTGGGCGCGCCGGAGATCATCTCAAAGGAGTTGCAGCAGGGCAAGGTTGCGACCGAGTCATGGCGCGGAGCGCTGGCGTTTGTCGGCGACGAGCTGATGAAGGTCAAGATGCGCCAGGCCAAGCTTGCCAGGGAAAAGGACGAGAAGCGGAAGCTGCTTGATGCAGCCCGTGGGGAGTACAACGACGCCAGGGCCGCAATCGAGAACCGCAAGGACCTGCGCTTTCAGTATGCCGCCGCGCCGGGCACGTATGCGGTGCGATTCTCTTACGCGGTTCGCGGGGTCGCGTCGTGGTCGCCATACTACGAGATGCGTGCGAAGCCGACCGACGGCAAAGTGGAGGTTACGTATTTTGCGAAGCTGGAACAGCGGACCGGCGAGAACTGGGATGGGGTCAAGGTCGTGCTCTCGACCGCCAAGCCGGCGATGAGCGGCGACGCGCCGATACCCAAGCCCTGGTACCTGTCGCTGGTGGAAGAACGGCCGGCCATCAAACTCGGCAAGACAATCGACGTCACGGCTAAGAAGAGGGAGATGGTGCAGCGCCAGTCGGTGTCGGTTGAGCGGGTCATATCGAGCGAGGACTTCCAGCGGCTGCCGGTGACCCAGCTTTCCGAACTGGTCGGGCTGCAGGCAGGAGTAACTCAGCAACGGGTGTCAATTGAGGAGACCCAGGTGTCGCTCCAGTACGAGATCCCGGGCCGAGTGAACCTGAAGAGCGGCGAGCCGGCCAAGAAGCTGCTGCTGCACGAGGCGACGTTCCCGGTCGAGTTTGAGTTCTACGCCCTGCCGAGGGTGCTGCCTCAGACTTTCCTGGTGGGCAGGATGGCGAACACGACCGACTTCATCTTCATGGGCGGCCAGGCCAGCACGTATGTCGGGGAGGAGTACACCGGGACAAGCTCCATCCCGATGGTCGCACCCCAGGAGTCGGCTGCGGCCAGCTTCGGGGTGGACGAGCGGGTGAAAGTGAACCGCGCGCTTGTGAAGAGCTACAAGTCCAGAGGCCCGGGCGGCAGAAGCGAGCGGGTCCAGTTCGTCTATCGCATCACGGCGGAGAATCACCACCCGAAGCCAGTGAAGTTGTCACTCATCGAGCAAGTGCCGGTATCGAAGCAGGCCGAGATAAAGGTGACGGTGACCAAGGTCGAACCCAAGTTCCTGGAGCAGAACCGCGACCTGGGAACCCTCAAGTGGAAATCGACCCTTAATGCGGGTGAGCGGTTCACCGCCGATGTCGAATACACCGTCGAGTATCCGGCCGCAAGGCAGGTGCAGGGGCTGTTCTAGATTCGAGACGACCACGGGGCAGGCTTGCCGCCTGCCCTTTTCACTTGCTCGTGGCTGCTTGCGGTCAGCTCACGGCGGAGCAGCGGTTTCCAGCGCGCGGGCGTGACCACGTGAAGCTCGACCGCGTCGTGACGACTACCCGAAAGGGCGTTGCCGGGTAGGACCTCTTCGGCAATCCGATCACCGACCACGAAGTCCGTCAGCGCATGCAGGCGCCCAACCGCATCCTCTGCACATTTCTCGGCATGTCAACGGGCTGGGTAGCCGGGGCCAGCGTCGGCCTGCTCGCTGTCGCGATAGCCCGGGGCGTGGTGTTTCACCCGAACGCATGGGACACGATCATCATCAGACATGACGGCTTCACTCTTGACCTGCCGCTGATTGCCTTTGCCCTCGGCGGAACTCTGCGCGGGGCGTACGTCGGCTACAATCTGGGCGAACGGCAGGACTGGAAGGAAGCGGTCGAAGACCTGAAGCATGAGCGGCTCGCGGTCGAGCCGTAGGCCCGGGAAGTCTCAGCGAAGAACCGGGAAGAATCAGGCAGAGGCGCACCACTCCGGGAAGCTTCGGGACATCTTGGCAGATTCCGCCCGCCGATTTGACATCCCGGCCCGCAGTAGTAGTATTCGCCTGATGGAGAACCCCGAACCCCGCCCGGCCTTGACGGACTCAGAGTTAATGTGTCCCCGAAATTCCCGGGCGCAGTGAAGCAGATCATGGTCTTGGCGGGCATCGCCCGCACATCGGCCTTCGTGCTGTCCGCCCTGATCCTAGGAGGGTGCGCCAGTCACCTTGCGGCTGTGATTATGCCGGACACCGAACCGGGCAGCGATTACTACGACGGCTATATGGCCGGTGTGAGCTTTGCAGAGGACGCCTGGAACCACATCGGAACAGCGGCAGTTTGGCTAGACGGACAATCGTTGAGGGCGACAGATGTGGCAATTCAGAAGGCGCTTGTGCGCCTTCCGCCGAGCATCGTTGGGAATCATTCGCAGGTCTGGATCGACGCGTTCCGGGCCGGTGCATCGGGGCGCTTTGACCAATACCGCGTGTTCGCTGGACGAGAGAGAGCCACGACTTGCCTGGGCCAATGCGCCGTGGGATTTGTGGGAATGATCGTCGTGCTCTCCCTCATATTATTGCAGCAGCAGGTCCCTTGGCACTAGAGAAACGGGGGAGATTCGGGACGCTTCCCAATATCCTGCGTATCAGACTATCGGGGACGGTAACCGTTTTCGCTTCATCCGAATTCCGTGTCCGATGACCGTAGACCGTTCACCGTTTGTGGTAGGCCGTAGGCCGTGAGCTGTCGGGTGAATTAGGGACAGTCACCTATTTGGGGCAATCAGGGACAGGTACGCTATTTCGGGAAGCTTCGGGACATCTTGGCAGATTCCGCCCGCCGATTTGACATCCCCGCCCGCGAGTCGTAGAATCGAGCCATGCCCGAGTGTTCCAACGGTCGGGTATATGTACCAGATGGACGAATTGCTGGAGACGAACGCGGAATGGGAGGTCCTGTGAAGAGGCTTCTCCCGGTCATGCTGCTTTGCGCGGCCTTGCTGCCGTGCACCTGCCACAACAACCCACCGGTTCCGCAGGGACAGCCCGACCTCGTGGTCGACGGCCGCCAGATTCTGGTCGAGCCGAGCCTCTCACGATTCTACCCTCACGGATCGCGGGATGGCGAGCCGCTGCTCGTGTACATCCGCCTGGCGGCGTCCGATTCCGCTCCGCTGCCGGTCGGGCTGGCCGCAACCCGGGCGTGGGTAGTGTGCGACGCAGATGCCTGGGAGACCGGATTGACAGAGCACGCGGCGAAGAGGTCTGACTACCACTCCGCATACTACGCAGAGGGAGGCCCGAAGTGGACGCCGGGGCTCACTGCCGGCGTCACCGTTCGGATCATCCAATCTGGCGTCGGGACCTGGGACATACTCGTTCGGGACTGCGTAGTCGGGGCGATTCAGCAGTACTGAGTCATCATCAAGCCGACCGGGATTCTGGTGAGTTTGGACAGGAGATACGGAGACACATTATCTCTGCGGGACTGACGAGCGGGCGGCGTCTCCCCTGCCATCAGCCGCGGCCGAAGGCCGCGAGGTTCCAGTATCCAGTTGCCAGTATCGGACTCGGCCACTTGCTTCTGGTCTCATCTCTACTGGTTACGTCGCGCAGCTCATTATAGTGAACCAGGAGCCGTAGGCCGTGAGCCGTGCGCCGTCGGCCGTTCCCACGAGTTCCGGAATGGTTCTCGAATCTACAAGGCACAACCGGGAGGTACATATACTCAGATTTGTGATGAACTCCGGTCTCGGTTCCAAGACGTCTTCCCCGCCCGTTGACATCCCAACCCGAGGGGACTACAATGTCCGCGATGAGACGCGGGATTTGGCGCGCAGCAGTCTTCGCGCTCCTGGTGGGGTGCGTCCTCGCCTTCGGAGCTAGGGCATCAACGCCCGGCCTGACGCCGGCAACGTCTTCGTCGGACCCGCCGGTTTTCCGCACGTACCTGCTGCAGTCTGCCGGCGCCCTCGGTGTCGGCACCGGTTGCGCCGCCATTGCGCTGCCGCTGACTCTTGCCTACTACCTGTTCTCTCCCGGGCAGGTCGCCCCCGTGGTTGGAGCAGAGGGCGTGCTCCTGGGCCTTGGTAGCGCAATCGGGGCCTGCTGGACAGGCCGGAGCCTCGGCCAACCTGCGAAGTTCTGGCCCGCGTTGGGACTGGCTTTCCTGCCCGAGGTCGGAACGGCCCTGGTCATGGGCCTGACCCACAAAGGCGCTGACCTGACTGACCCGCTCATCATGGGCTGCTGCGGCGGAGCCATTCTCGCCTCGCCCATCCTGGCCGCCCTTGGCGCCAACCTCGGACGACGCGGCACCGCGACCGGAACCAGCTCCCGCTTCCAGCTTGTGCCCGAACTGAGGGTCTGCTCCAACCACCAACTGGGGCTCGCCTCAGGCAATCCGCATACGTCGGCCGGCCTGGGGCTCAGGCTGTCGTTCTAGGGCCGAGCGCGGACCGGCGAGGCCCCCTGTTACCGCGTCTCTACTACCTGACGTGTGGCCGGAGTCGGCGTGCTGCTATCGGTTGTAGAGCAAGGAATGCGGTTCGAGGTCGCCGGGCAGGCTGCACGACGTCACAACTTTAGCTTGACACAAGCACCTGCCCACCTAAAATGGTCATACTGATGGCTGAGTGGAGGCCCGTTCGGGTGCGACATGTCCGAACGGATGCGGACGTGCAGCAGACCCGTCCCATGAGATGCATACGCCTCCGCTGAAATGCGGCGCAGAATCGCCGCAAGGTTTGAGCGATGCCGGTTGGCACGCGTGCATTGGTACGCGATCCCGAATCGGCACCGCAGCATCGAGATGTATAAGGAGGCATCGTGATACGTAGACTTGCCGCTTTGGCCGCCCTGGTACTGATGCTCCCGCCTGCGTTGGCTGCGCAGGAGGGAGGGTCGGCCGCAATGCGGGAACTGAACAACGGGAAGGAACATCTCAGAAGAGATGAGTTTATGATGGCAGTCAAGAGTTTCACCAAGTACGCATCGTTAGCTCCCAACAACAAGCTCCCCTACGACCTGCGTGCATGCGCGTACCTGCGAATGGACAGCGTGGACCTTGCATTGAAGGACATCGCCACCTCGCAGCGGATCGACGCCAACGAACAGACCGGGTATTTCGCGAACTGGCTGAGCGGGATAGCGCTGATGCTTCAGGGGGACTCCGCAAACGCCGAAGTCGCCCTGGCCAAGGCCGCCAGTGGCTCCCCGGACATCGCCGGACGTCGCATCGCAAGGGCACGGGCGAACGCTGACTTACAGGTTGGCGGAGAGGGAGGCCCGGAGCAGAGCGAGCTGTACAGCAGGAGGCTGGCCGAGTTGCTCCTTGACGAGTGCATCGACAGGCAACTCCTCGGCCAGGGATAAACCCGCCCGTGATCGCGCACCGGTAGCGTGCAGGCCGGCTGACGTCATTTGCCGGGTCGAGGCGGCCCGGCGGGGCTAGTCGGCGCACGACGCCGGAACGAATTCGTCCGCGGCTGACGTCGGTCGCAGACGCCACACACCGCTTTGCTGCTATCTATTTGTCAAAAGGATACGTCTACTATCGCCGCCGCGCTTCGGCCAGCGCTCTCCCCTACCTGAAGTTTGTGGCTTGAAGCTGCACTGACATGTAGCGCGCCTGGAGGGACTCGAACCCCCGGCCATCGGATTAGAAATCCGATGCTCTATCCACCTGAGCTACAGGCGCATGCCGAAAGGAATCCAGGAATCAAGGGGTCGAGGAATCGAGTGTCGGACACAGAACCCAACTCCTGAACCGTTGAACCCTCACTCCTAACCCCTAACTCCTAACTGCTAACTCCAATCGGGGAGACTGGATTTGAACCAGCGGCCCCCACGGCCCAAGCGTGGTGCGCTAACCGGACTGCGCTACTCCCCGAAGAACAGAAGTGGTCCAGTGGCCTAGTGGTCGAGTGGTCCAGTGATCAGACCCGGATCATCGGGTACTGTCCGCTTCGGCGTTAATATAGACGCGGAGCAGACAGAAGTCAACGCGCGCGAGTTACCAGTGACCAGTTTCCAGTTCCCAGTGTTCGGCTTCCGTTCGCTCGCTCCCTCGATCTCTCGATCCCTTGCTCCCTCTCCCCTGCCGCTCTTGGCCGATTCTATTCCGGCTTTCGGAGATGAGCAGCGTCGCCGTCCGACTTAACTCGCGACTGCAGGAACGCGATGACCTGCCGCATGGCCCGGGCCCGGTGGCTGACCCGACTCTTGGCGCTTTGGCCGAGCTCGCCGAACGTAAGGGCCTGCCCCTCGGGCATGAATATCGGGTCGTAGCCGAAGCCGGATGAGCCTCGCGCGTGGTGGGAAATCCGGCCTTCGCACTGGCCTTCGAAGCAGGTATCAGTGCCGGCCGGATCCACGAGGCACATGACGCACTGGAATCGCGCGGTGCGACGTTCGTCCGGGACCGCGACGATGCGGTCGAGGACCTTGCGCATTCGGTCCGCGTCGCTCGCCCCTTCGCCGCAGTAGCGCGCCGAAAGGACTCCCGGCTCACCGCCAAGCGCATCAACCTCCAACCCCGCGTCTTCAGCGAGCGTCCACATCTTCGTGCGTCGGGCCGCGCTCAGGGCTTTCTTGCGGGCGTTCTCCTCGAACGTAGCCCCATCCTCCTCAACGTCGGGCATGTCTTCAATGTCCGCGAGCGTCACGACCTGCCAGCCTGTACCCTCCAGCATCGGCTGCAATTCGGTCACTTTGTTCCGGTTGCGGGTCGCGAGGAGCAGTTTCACAGATGCCGTCCTCCGACCGCGTGTCCCGCAATCTCAGCGAGCAACTGCTTCATCTGCCCGAGGCGTTTCCGGTCGGCGACGAGTACGGCGTCGCCGGCCCGGACAATGACCAGGTTCTTGACGCCCAGGGCCGCGACGATGCCTGAGTCCGAGTCAACCACGCAGTTGGTCGAGTCTTTGCTCACGAGCAGCCCGCTGGCCACGTTACCGGCTGAGTCCGGCTTGATGTGGCGCACAAGCGCAAGCCACGAGCCGACGTCGTCCCAGTCGAACGCGCCACGCACGCACGCGACGTTGTCTGCCTTCTCCATGACCGCGTAGTCAATCGAGATCGAGGGCGCACCGCGATAGAGGTGGGCGAGCGCCTGCTTCTCCCGGCGCGTGCCGATGGCTGCGGCGAACTCTTCGAGTTTCGCGTGGAACTCCGGCATGAACTTCCGGAACGCGCCCAGTATCGCATCGACGCGCCAGATGAACATGCCGCTGTTCCAGACGTAGTTGCCCGCGGCCAGGTAGGCGCGGGCGCGGGCCGGACTCGGCTTCTCCTTGAACGCCTGCACCCGGTGCGCGGTCAGGGAGGCTTTGCCCGCAATCTGCTTGCCGAGCTGGACGTAGCCATACCCGGTGTCGGGCCGGTCCGGCCTGATGCCGAACGTAACGAGCAGGCCTTGCTGGGCAAGCTGCGTACCCATTTGCACAGCCTTCAGGAACCCGGGCTGGTCTTCGATAAGGTGGTCGGCAGGCAGAACGACCATGGTCGCGTCCGGGTCCTGCCGCTGCAAGTACGCGGCTGCCAGGCCGATGGCCGGTGCGGTATTCCGGCCCATCGGCTCGAACGCAAGGCGGGCGCGCGGGCCGAACTGCCTGCGCAGCACTACCTTGAACTCGGCCGGCGCGACGAAGAGCTGCCGTTCCGGCGGACAGAGAGGACGGATCCGCGCGCTCGTTTCCTGGGTAAGGGAGTTCCGGCCAAACAGGGCTATGAACTGCTTGGGCAGGGCACGCCGGCTCTTAGGCCAGAAACGCTCTCCCCTGCCGCCGCACAGGATTACCGCATGCAGTCCGGAAACCGGAGTGGAACCGCCAAGGACGCCAAGATCGCCAAGGTTCCGGACTCTGGGCTTCTGCATTCTGACTTCTGATATCTGACCTCTGACTTCGCCCGCGCCCGCCTTCGTGTCTTTGTGTCTTGGTGGCAAACTCCTATCCCGGTTCTTCGGATGCAGACTCATCGTTCCTCCTCGTTTGAGACCGAGCGTAGAAAGGCGCTCACAATCAGGCCGCCGACCCGCGTACGGATGGAAACCGGTATCCGTTCCCTGTCGTCGCTCAGGTAGACTGTGCCGAGTGGGCCGCCGGCATTGGGCACGACCGCGATGCAGTCGAACACGCCGGCCGGCGTGCTCACCGTCTTCGCGGCCCGCGCAACCGCGACCAGCTGGTAGTTGTGCCGGTCAACGTGGAGCGCGGTCCGTACCGTGTCTCCGGTCAACATCGGGAGAGTGCGAAAGTAGTACCAGGTCGTGAGCAAGTCGCGGACGTCCGGTTGAACGGGAATTGTCTCACCATCCGAATAGCGGACGTCCGAATGGTCGAGGTCGAAGTCCGCGCTCCATTCGGCGCGGTAGTTGGGCTCGCGCGTCCGCTTATACGACCGGAGCGTGACCATGTCGGAAGTCCGGCACCAGCTCTCCAGCCGGTAGTTCGCCCAGAACAGCCAGGAGAATGAGCGCATCAGTTCCAGGTCCGCCCGGAAGTGCCAGCACTCGGTTGTCCCGACCGTCTCCGGCTCCAGCGTCTCGAGTACGAGCGTGCCGAGCGCGACCGGACCGTAGCGCAGGCCGTAGTCGAGTCGCTCACCCGGAACGAAGGCGACCGCCAGGGCGAGAAAAATGGATAGCACCGGCCAATCATAGAACCGCACGGCGAATAGTCAAGGATACGCCGCGCGCGCGTCGAACCACAGACGTGTAACTCGCGCACCTGCAAAGGCTTGTCCTCTCCTGTCCCGGCTTTCCTTGACAGTCTTGTCCCGTCCGGTAGAATCCCGGGATGGCAATCACCCCGCTCGACATCAGGAAGAAGACCTTCACGGCCAACCGGCACGGCTTGTCCAAGACCGAGGTCGAAGGGTTCATCGAAGAGGTCGCGACGGAAGTGGAAAACCTGCGTAAGGAACGCGCGCAACTGACCGAGAAGGTGCAGGAGTTCACCAAGCGCATTGAAGCATACGAGAAAACCGAGCAACTGCTGAAGGACACGCTGGTGACCGCTCAGAAGGCAACCGGCCAACTGCGCGAGGACGCGAAGAAGGAAGCCGGGCTGGTCATCGAGAAAGCGAAGTTTGAGGCAGAGCGTATCAAACGCGATGCGGAGAGTCAGATCCGAAACGTCGGCGATGAGGTGCGAACGCTTGAGGCGAAGCGCTCGATCCTGAGCGACGAGATTGCGGCCGTCGCGCGGACATACCTGGCCATGGCGGAACGGATGAGGGACAAGAAACCGAATGCTGAAGCAGCAGATAGCGCAAAGCGTCCAGGCGATAAGAACTAAGACCGGCTTTCGGCCCGAACTCGGCATCATACTCGGCACCGGGCTCGGCAAACTGGCCCAGGAGGTCAAAGCCGACGCCGTGGTTCCCTACGAGGACATACCTCACTTCCCGATTCCGACCGTGGAAAGCCATCGCGGCCGGCTGATCCTCGGCACTCTGAACGGGCGCGCGGTCGTGGTCATGCAGGGCCGGTTCCACTTCTACGAAGGTTACGACCCGCAGCAGATCGCCCACCCGGTGCGGGTGATGAAAGAGCTGGGCATCCACACACTGATTGTGTCCAACGCGGCGGGCGGCGTCAACCCGCAGTTCAGCGCCGGCGACCTCGCGGTCATCACCGACCACATCAACCTGACCGGGCAGAACCCGCTGAGCGGGCCCAACGACGACTCGCTCGGGCCCCGGTTTCCGGATATGTGCGGCTGCTACGATCCGGCGCTGGTAAAACTGGCGCTCGACACCGCGCTCAAACTCGGCATCCGGCTTCACCCCGCGGTCTATGCGTGGGTCACCGGCCCGAACCTTGAAACCGGGGCCGAATACCGATACATCCGGACCATCGGCGCCGACCTCGTCGGCATGTCGACCGTGCCCGAGGTCATCGTGGCCCGGCACGCCGGCCTGCGCGTACTCGGATTCTCGGTCATCACCGACATGGGCCTGCCCGACGCAATGAAACCGGTTGACCTGCCGGAAGTGCTGAAAACGGCTGCGCTGGCCGAGCCGAAGCTGACTGCAATCGTCAACGAGGTAGTAGGACTCATATGAACCATCTCCGTAGACTTGCTCTAATCATCCTGGTGCTCGCGGCGGGCTGCCCGAAACGCGCCGTGATAGCGCCGCCCCTGCAGGACGCGCAGCAGGCTATTGACCAGGCAACCGGCGACCTCGAGGCGAAGCGGTACCGCCAGGCCGAGGACCGGTTCACATTCATCATCTTCAACTTCCCGGGATCGCGCCAGGCCTCGGACGCGCAGTACTACCTTGCCGAGGCGTATTTCCGGAGTGCGGACTATGTCCAGGCGCAGAGCGAATTTGACTTCTACCTCAGGAACTTCCCGAACGGTCGATTCCAGGAAGAGGCCACGTACAAGCTCGCGGTCTCCTATCTGAAATCCGCCCCCGGCCGTGTCCGCGACCAGGCCCAGGCGCTCAAAGCTCGCCAGGTCATTGAAGAATTCCTCGACGCCTATCCCGATTCACCGTTGCGCAGCGAGGCCGAGCAACTGCGCGGCGACGTCGATGAACGTCTGGCACTCAAGGAATTCGACGCGGCCCGGCTCTACTACATTTCCGGCGAGTACAAGTCAGCGCTCGTCTATTACGACTACGTTCTCGAGACCTACCCCACCGCGCGCTGGCCGGGTCCGGCGAGATACCAACTCGGTGTCTGCCTGCTGGAGACTGCGGACAGCGCCAAAGCGCGCGTTGTATTCGGCGAGATCGTGTCCGGCGACTACGAACCCGCCGTCAAGAAGCTGGCCCGCACGCAACTCAGCCGAATACACTGACGTGCCGCTGCGACTCGGTGTGTTCGGCGGCTCGTTTGACCCGATTCACCTTGGCCACCTGCTCGTAGCCGACGACGTCAGGCGCCGGTTGCGCCTTGACCGGGTCCTTTTCGTTCCGGCCTGCCGTCCCCCGCACAAACGCGGACCCATGACTCCGTACCGCCATCGACTGGCGATGACGAAACTGGCGATCGCCGGAGAGCCCGGCTTTGAGTTGTGCCGGATCGAGGAGCTCCGGCACGGCCCATCATACACGGTTGACACTCTCTCCCGGCTCAAGGCCATGTACGCCGGCGCCGCGCTCTACCTCATTCTCGGTTCGGACCAGTACCGGGAAATATCCGCATGGCACCGACCGCAGCTCCTCGCCCGGCTCGCCCGCGTCGTCGTGATGGACCGTCCCGGAGCCCCGCGGCCCGCGCTGTTCCAAGGACACGACCCGCGTCGGGTCTTGTTCCGCACCGTCATCCAGGTCACAATCTCGGCAGCGGCGGTCCGGGCAAGGCTTGCCAAAGCCCATTCTGTCCGGTATATGTTACCTGTGAGAGTCAACGAATACGTAACGCGGCACCACCTCTACCGACGCCCGAAGGTCTCGGCCGGGTGAGCCCGGTGCCGGCAGCAGGCTCAAGACAAACCGCATAAGGGCAATTGCCCGAAGGAGAACTAATGTTCGGAACCGCTTTCGCCCAGACCCCGGCCCCGGCTGCGCCCGCTGCCGGCGGCGGCCTCAATTCGGTACTCGGGTTTCTCCCGATCATCCTGATCTTCGCCGTGCTCTACTTCCTGATGATCCTCCCCCAGCAGCGCCGCCAGAAGAAGCACACCCAGATGATCGAGCAGATCAAACGGGGCGACCGCGTGGTCCTCGGGGCCGGCATCCATGGCATCGTGTCGAACGTGAAGGAACAGACCTTCCTGGTCAAGGTAGCTGAGGACACCGAACTCGAAGTGGACAAGAGCGCGGTCAGCTACAAGTTCGGCACCGAGAAGTAACGCGATGACGCGCCCGGCCGGAAGGAACCGTCGAGTGGTCCTCTACGGCCATCCTGCCCTCCGGACGAAGTCGCGACTCATCGGCGAAATCACGCCCGAAATCATGCAGTTCCTCGAAGACCTGAAAACCAGCATGTTGACCCAGGACGGCCTCGGCCTCGCCGCCAACCAGGTCGCCGAACCCGTCGCCGCATTTGCCATCAACCCTCGTGCGGCCGACATCGACCGGGAACCGTACTGCATCCTGAACCCGCAGGTTGCCGCCACCAAGGGACTGATTGAGGCGGAAGAGGGCTGTTTGTCCCTGCCCGGGCTGTTCGACTTCCTGCCGCGGCCGGAGTTCGTCCGCGTCACCGGCATGGACGAAGACGGCCAGCCGATAACGGTCGAGGGAACCCGGCTGCTGGCCCGGGCGATGCTGCACGAGATTGACCATCTGGACGGAATCCTGTTTGTGGACCGCCTGAGCGAATCCCGGCGCCGGATGTTCGCCACCCGGCTCAAGGAACTGGAGACGCAGGAGGCCTCGCAGTGCGCGTAGCCTTCTTCGGCACTTCCGAGTTCGCTGTCCCGGCCCTGCGAGCGCTTGCGGAAAGTGGTCACCAGGTCGGCCCGGTCGTCACTGCCCCGGCCAGACCCAGCGGCCGCGGCCGCAAACTGGTTCCGAGCCCCGTGGAAGAGGAAGCGCGCGCGCGCGGTCTCGCGGTCCTTGCTCCGGAAGACCCGAACGACGACGCGTTCCTCGAAGACCTGGCCGCACATCGGCCCGACGTCGCGGCGCTGGCGGCGTACGGCTGCATTCTTCGATCCCCTTTGTTGCACCTGCCCCCGCGCGGTTTTCTGAACATCCACCCTTCGCTGCTGCCCCGCTATCGAGGAGCAGCCCCGATACAGCGCGCCGTACTCGCCGGCGAACCCGAAACCGGTGTGACCGTCATCGTGCTGTCCGATCAGGTTGATGCCGGCGACATTGTCAACCAGCTCGCCATGACCATCGGCCCGGACGAGACCACGGGCGAGCTTTCGCACCGGCTGGCGGAAATCGGCGCCGGGCTGTTGCTGGAAGCCCTGGCGCGGCTGGAGAAGGGTACCGGCGACCGAACGCCTCAGGACCCGGAACTCGCGACCCGCGCCCCGAAAATCGGCAAGTCTGAGCGCAACGTCGACTGGCGCGAGACTGCTCCGCGAATTCACAATCGCATCCGGGCCCTGTCGCCCGAGCCCGGCGCGGTCACGTCATTTCGAGAACGACGCATCGTCCTGCTCCGCTCACGGTTGCACGACACTCCGGAACGCGGTGAGCCCGGACTGCTGCTTCTGCAACACCAGGGCCTGCTCGTTGCCACCGGTGGCGGGGCCATCGAGATTGCCGAACTCAAACCCGAGGGCAGCCGAGTCCAGAGCGGCGCGGATTTCCGCAACGGTCACCGGCCGGTTCCCGGTGAGAGGCTGGTTTCGATATGAGGCGCGCGAAGCCGCGCCGGCACCGCGGCATCCTGGCCGTGCTCATCGCCCTCCTTTCCCTGGCCTTGCTCGTTGTCATTCTCAACTGGGTTGTCATGCCGCTGGTCGTGGGTCGCGGGCGGGAAACGACCGTGCCCAGTGTCATCGGCATGGACCGGTTTGCCGCCGAGGAATCGCTGCTCAAAGCCGGACTGCGCCTCGGCGAAGTGCGGAGCATGTCGAGCGTGACGGTGCCCCCGGACCACGTCGTGACCCAGCATCCCGAACCCGGACAGCGGGTCAAACTGGGGCGCCAGGTCCACCTTGACGTGAGCCACGGCCGGTCCCGGCTCAAAATCCCGCACATCGAAGGGCTCACGCTGGCACGGGCCACGGCTCTGCTGTACGAATCCGGTCTTGCAATCGCCGGCGTCGAGTCGTTGCGCACGCCCGGCGTGCCGCCGGGCCAGATCGTGGCAACCCGTCCGCCGGCCGGCGTCGAGGTAGACGAAGGTGAGCGCATCTTCGTCCAGATTGCCGCCCGGGTCGGCAACTTCCCGATGCCCAATCTCATCGGCATGAACCTGGAAACCGCACAGGGAATTGTGGCATCGCAGGGCCTCACCCTCGGCGAGGTAAAACGCGCCCCGAGCGATGAACCGGCAGGCAACGTGCTGATACAGTATCCCGAGGAAGGCATGACGGTCCGCGACCTCGACACGGTAAGCCTGATAGTGGCTGCCCCGACAGGAAAGAAATGAGAGTCTCCGCGTCGATACTCGATTGCGACTTCCTCCACCTGGCCGACGAACTGGAGGCGGTGGTTAAGGCGGGCGCCGATGCGATCCACCTCGATGTGATGGATGGTCACTTTGTGCCCAATCTCAGCTTCGGCGTGCCGCTGGCGCGAGCCGTTCGCCGGGCCGTGACCGTACCAGTCCACTCGCACCTGATGGTCAGCGAACCGGAGTGGCTGATTGAGAGGTTTCTACCCTATTCCGACCTTATCATCTTCCACATTGAGACGGCGGAAATACCCGCGCAGTGTCTCGAGACCATCCACGCGGCCGGCAAGGCCGCCGGTATCTCGCTCAATCCCAATACGCCGGTCGAGTCCCTAAGACCCCTGGTTACCGAAGTCCAGGACGTGCTCGTCATGAGCGTGTACCCGGGGTTCGGCGGCCAGGAATTCTCTCCCGAGTCACCGGGCCGCATCCGCGAGGTCGCCCGGTTGATCAAGGAGACCGGTTCGAACGCGACGATCTCGGTGGATGGCGGTCTCAATCCAGGGAACTGCGCGATCGTGGCCGCGGCCGGCGCACAGGTGGCCGTGTCCGGAAGCGCCATCTTCCACAGCCCGGACTACGCTGTGGCAATCAAGGCATTAAGATGTTCGACGCCCTGACCGACCGCTTCACCCAGCTTCGGCGAAAGCTGCTCGGCTACGGCCGGCTGACCGACCGCGAGGTCTCGCAGGCCCTCCGCGAGGTGCGTACCGTGCTGCTCGAAGCCGACGTCAACTACAAGGTCGTCGGCCACTTTGTCCGCTCGGTCGAGACCCGGCTCAAAGAGAAGGACATCGCGGCCAGCCTCAAACCGGGCGAGCTCATCGGCGCGACCCTGTACCAGGAACTCATCCAGTTGCTGGGCGGCACAACCGCCAAGCTCGACTTGAGCGCCAGCCCTGCGGTCATCTCGCTGGTTGGGCTGCAGGGCACCGGCAAGACGACCTTTGCCGGCAAACTCGCCTACAAGTTCCGAAACCGGAAGCCCCTGCTCGTCGCGTGCGATCCCAAACGGCCGGCCGCATCCGAGCAACTCCGGTCGGTCGCCGAGCGCGCCAAGTGCGACTTCTACCCGGTGTCAAACGACGTCGTCGCGACCTGCCTGGCCGCACTCAAGCAGGCCCGGGACCGCGCCAACGGCATTGTGGTCTTCGACACCGCGGGCCGGCTTCACATCGATGACGACCTGATGAACGAACTGGCCGCGGTTCAGGACAAGGCGCGGCCGCATGCCAGCCTGCTGGTGCTCGACGGCATGGTCGGGCAGGACGCGGTCAACCAGGCGGAGCAGTTCAATACCCGGCTCAAGTTGACCGGCTGTTGCTTCACCAAGCTCGACGGTGACGCGCGCGGCGGTGCGGCGATGTCGGTACGCCACGTGACCGGCCTGCCGGTCTACTTCACCGGCACCGGTGAGCACCTTGAGGACCTGGAGGAGTTCCACCCCGAACGGATTGCCTCGCGCATCCTTGGCATGGGCGACATGAAGAGTCTTGCCGACAAGGTGCAGGCGGCAACCGAAGGCCAGGATCAGCGCGCGATTGCCGAGAAGTTCCTCAAGGGCAAGTTCGACCTCGAGGACTTCCTGAACCAGCTCAAGAACATCAAGAAGATGGGCAACGTCTCCAAGCTGCTTGCCATGATTCCCGGGGCCGGGAACATCGAAGTTGACGACAACGAATTCGTGCACATTGAGGCGATGATCCAGTCCATGACCGCGGCAGAGCGCCACAATCCCGACCTGGTCGACGGTTCGAGACGACGCCGCATTGCCGCCGGCAGCGGTAGCACGGTAGCGGACGTCAACCGGCTGTTGAAGGAATTCGACCAGGCCCGGGTGATGGCCAAACAGATGTCCGGCGGCCGCGGCCCGCGTCTGCGGCTGCGCTAGCCCTTGGGACAACCAACGATTGTCTCTTGAAGTAAACTAACGGAGACTGGCCGGTGCCGGCCGCGCGCCGTTTGCGGCCGTCCTTGTCTACACCGGTATGAGCATCTTCACGTAGCCGACGACCTTCTCCTCCTTGAACGATGCAATCATCTCTTCGTTGCTGTAGAAATTGATGTACCCGTCCGCCTTCTCTACCCGATCCGCGTCAACGGTCACCTGCGGCCGTTTCTCCGACTCGATGAAAACGTCATACGGCACTGTCAACTCCTTTCAGAAAACCATTGCGGTGCGCACCCGGATGACTGCCGACGACCACGCCACCCGTGCTCACAGGCATTATGCCCAACAGAAACAAGCTGTCAAGGTCCGCGCCCGGCGTGGGCGCACCGGACCTGCCCTGCACAAGACCAGTTCGGCCCGGACGCCCGCATTCGGCATCCGGAACTCGTCACCCGGCACACCTTCTCGGATAAACCACCGCCCGAAATCGGCACTCGGTTTTGGGATTTGGGGTTTGGGATTTGGAGTTTCCGCGAAGCGGCCGAACCACTGCCGCGCCTCAGCCTTCAATCTAGAATCTGGAATCGGTCGGCGGGGCCGTAAGCCGTGAGCTGTCAGCCGTAAGCTCGCCGTGCGCCTGATACGCAGGAAAGTGGGAGGTGTCCCGACTTCTCCCCTAATAGGTGACTGTCCCTGATTTCCCCCTGATTTCCCCAGGTCGAACTTCCCCATTCGGTTCTGCCGCAGCAGTTGTGGCAGTAGGACCTCGTAGAGTATCGCGGCGTCGATGTCACCGCCACCCAGTCGGTGATAACGGGACACGGATAACGGCGCAGCGGAAACCAGAGAACTGTGGTCTCCACCCGACAGCCGGAAAAGTGCGATATCGCAAGTACCGCCACCAAAGTCGAAGACCAACAGCACCTTCGGCTCCGCCAGGTTGGAGACCAGGCGTTCGCCATAGCTGACCAGGTAGTCTAAGAAAGCTGCGACTGGTTCATCCAACAGGTCGCCGCCCTTGACCGAAATCCCAGCCGCCTCCGCAGCCTGTCGAGTGTCGTTGCGCTGAGGGGCTTGGAATGAAGCCGGCACCGTAACAACCGTTCTGACGTCCTCGGCATGACTATCATGCAGGGCCGCGGCGCGAAGAAACCCCAGGACTTTGCCGCCAATATCCGCCGCCGATTGATATCCTTCGGACGCGCGATGATACTTCCTGCTCGTGCCTATGTCGTTCTTGCACTCATAGAACAGATTCTGGTTCCGCACAAGACCAAACTCAGCCGCCCTCGCACGCAACCGCCTCGCTCCTTCCCCGATGACTAGGTCACCGTCTGGAAGAGCCACAAAAGACGGCACGAGCACCTGGATATACGAACCATCGAGCGTCTTCTGTTCTACCTCAATGCAGCGCACCTGTGAGCCTTCTGGGTTTGCCGGGTCCCAACTGACCTCCGCGACCGTCGAGTTGGTCGTTCCAAGGTCTATGCCAAGCGCACGAATCGGCTTGTCCGGCAGCTTGACGTCAGGCGCGCGCAACTTCAGCAGGTCAATCAGTGTCACGAGCAACCTCCAACTTCACTTGAACATCACTCCCGCCCATTTGTAGATGCCTTTGCTGACGAAATGGAACCGCTCGCGGGGGACGTTGAGCTTGCCACGAATCTTACGGGCTTTGGCAAGACCGTCGAGCTTCTTCTTCTCAAGTTCGTCCCACGGCTTGGCGAACGGGATGCCCTCGGGCACGGACTCTTCGTCGACCTTTTCCTTTTGCAGGCGCATGAAGCCCTCTGGCCCGGCCAGCGAAGGGTGGACCACTTCGACCGCTGCCTGGATTCGTGTGTCTCGCCACAAGCCTTGCGCCCAGGCGCTAAGCTCGGCCGGGCCGCCGTCCTTCTTGTGCTCTAGATACCACTCGGCCTTTTCCAGCAGCCACCAGTCAAAGGCGTCGGCCAGTTCCTGCTCGTATGCGGCTGGGCCGCACTCCCAGCGGTTCTTTACCTTCCACTGCTCGTCCCAGCGGCGCTTGTACACCGGCTGCTCGATGCGGCGGATGTGCTCGTTGTCGCGGATGACGGTGAGGCGTTCGCGCCAGAGGCGCTTGGACGGATCCGACCAATCGGACGGAATCAGACTTATCGCGGAAGCGAAGTCGCCCTTTGCGGCCTGCCAGAGGCGGTAGGGGCGGAGGTCCTTCGCCAGCGGCTCGGGCGCGGCCGGAACCTGAACGGCCGGGTGGTCTTCGGGCAGGAGGCCGTAGGCGGCGTAGACTAGCCAGTCCATTTCCTCCTGCAGGGCGATCATCTCGCTTCGCAGACACTCACGCTCAGTCACCACGCGGTCATAGGCCTGTTTCAGATCGTCGGCCGAACCGAACGGCTTGCCGATGACCTGATGCGGCTGCTGGTAACCGGGCAGTGATGAGTTCCACTCATGGTACGCCTCGCCCGGCTTCTCGAAGAGCTTCTTCATCGCGAGTGACGGCAGCTTCTGCCCCCGCTCCCAGCACGCCTGCGCCAACTCCGCCATCCGCTTCGCCAGGGGATTCCACTCGCCCTTCAGCGCCCGCGCCACCTTGTCCGGGACCGGCAACTGCTCCACCTTGCCTCCCGCGAACTCGTAGTAGGTGTCGGTCTCGCCATCCTCAGACGCCCTCTTGCTGAAGCACTCGGCCTTTAGCCACTCCAGCGCAC
>CAZQZR010000029.1:0-29076 GCA_964597845.1 uncultured bacterium
GGTATCTGGGCCGCAAGACCGGCAAAGGGTTCTACGACTACGGGCAGAAATAGGATAGGGGTCAAGGAGTCGAGGATTCGAGGATTCTAGTGCCCCGAACACTGGACCCCTTGCATCCTGGACCCCTTGAATCCTCTTCGAACCGTCGCGTCCTGACCGTATCGCAGGTCAACGCTCTTGTCGCGGGGATGCTGGGTGAGTACTTCTCGGACGTCTGGATTGAGGGCGAGGTCTCGAACTTCAAGGCCTACCCGTCCGGCCACCTCTACTTTGCCCTGAAGGACGAAGGTTCCCAGTTGCAGGCGGTCTGCTTCCGGCACTCCGCAAGCCGGCTCAAGTTCGCGCTTGAGGATGGGCTGCTTGTCATTGGTCACGGCCGGCTCGAGGTGTACCAGCCGTCCGGCAAGTACCAGGTCATCCTCGACGCGATTGAGCCCAAGGGCCTCGGCGCCCTGCAGAAGGCGTTCGAGCAACTCAAGCGCAAGCTCGAAAAGGAAGGCCTGTTCGCGACCGAGAGAAAACGGGCGCTGCCGGAGTTGGCGCGCGTCGTCGGCATCGTCACCTCGCCGGCCGGCGCGGCTGTCCACGACATGATTCGGACGTTGCGCCTGCACAAGGCGCACGTGAAGGTCGTGCTGTTCCCGGCCCAGGTCCAGGGAGAGGGAGCGGCGGAGCAGATTGCCGAAGGCATCGCGACACTGTGCGCAAGGCCGGAGATTGACGTGGTGATAGTCGGCAGGGGAGGCGGCTCGATTGAGGACCTCTGGTCATTCAACGAGGAGGTCGTGGCCCGGGCGATTGCCGCGTCGCGCGTGCCGGTCATATCCGGGGTCGGGCACGAGACCGACTTCACGATTGCCGACTTCGTGGCCGACGTGCGCGCGGCGACCCCGACCGCCGCGGCACAACTGGTGGCCACAGCATGGGAGGATCTGGAGACCCGTCTCTCAGACCTCGCGACGCAACTGCTTGAGAGTCTGCAGCAGGTTCTATTCGAGAAAGAGCAGGCAGTCGATGAGCTGGCACGGCACCGTGCGTTTGACCTGATGGCCGCGCGCGTGGCCGAACTCGGGCACAAGGTCGAGCGGATGACGGCCGGAGCCGAAGGAGCGACAAGGGGGACACTGCGACATGCAGTTGCCGCCCTGGCCGTGCAGGATGAGAAGCTGAACCGGCAGAGTCCGGTGGCGCAGGTCCTGCGCCGGAAGGTCGCCTTGCAGAATCTCGCGGCACGGCTGGAGAAGCCGGTGCTGGCGCTTGTGTCCGGGCAGGGCGCTCGGCTCGGGCGGGCCGGGGCGGGGCTCGACGCGCTGAGCCCATTGGCGAGTCTGGACCGGGGCTATTCTATCTGCTTGAAGCCGGACGGTTCGGTTGTGAGCCGGACCGGGCAGGTCAGGCCCGGCGAGGACATTTCGCTCCGGGTCTCAGACGGTTCGATTGGCTGCCGGGTGGAACGAACGGGCGGGACGGATACTGGAGGCTACTAATCTATGTCAAAGAGCGAGAAACCGACCGAGGCGATTGATTTCGAGAAGGCGCTGGCTGAACTTGAGGGTATTGTCAAGCAGCTCGAAGCCGGCAACCTGGCCCTTGAGAAGTCCCTGGCGCTCTTCGAGCGCGGGGTGCAACTCGCCCGGGCGTGTAAAGACAAGCTTGCCGAGGCCGAACTCAAGGTCAGCCAGTTGGTCAAGGACAAGCAGGGACTCTTTTCGGAAGAGGTCTTCAAGGAAGAGCGAGGTTGATTGCCGGGGAACCTCAGGCGTACGACAGAATGACCGTGCGGACGTAACCTCGTGTCCCTGTATCCTGGTTGTGAATTCCCATTTCGGCTCCCGGTTCCGTGACTGAGCTTGACACTGGGGCGGAATCGGGTAGAAGTATAAGGAGTAACACGCCTTGCTGGCAAAGGAGACACGATGCGCTGTGAGATAGATCGTAGTATTTTTGCAGAGTTGCTCGCGGGCGTAACCAACGCACTGCCGAGCAAGTCTGCCTATCCGGTTCTGAACAACATCACGCTCGATGTGAGCAACGGCAAGCTGGCGCTGGCCGGGACCGACCTCGACACGTACGTGCGCCGGACCTTCACGCTGGAAGGTCCGTCCGAGGACGGGACGGTCGTGGTGCTGGGCCGGAAGCTGGCCGAGATCGTGCGTGAGATCAGCTCGCCGACAATCAAGTTGTCCAGTACGGAACGGAGCCTCGGTCTTGAGGCCGGGCGGGTGAAGGCGTCGCTCGTGAGTCTCGACCCATCCGAGTTCCCGGAGGTTCCGAAGCTGCCCGAGGGCGTGACCATGGAGTTTCCGCTCTCAACCTGGTTCGAGCTGTTCGAGACCGTATCGTTCGCTGCCACCAAGGACGAGTCCCGGCCGGCCATGACCGGCATCAACTGGGAAGTCTCCAAGACCGAAACCCGCATGGTCGGCACCGACGGCCACCGTCTCGCCTTTATCAGCCGCAAGGGCAAGTTCGCCGGCAAGCTGAAGATCATCATCTCGCCCAAGGTGTTCCCGCTGTTCCCGCGCGGCGAGGAGAAGTTCACCGTGCACCTGGACCCGGCCAAGGTCGGGTTCGTGTTCCAGAACGCGACAATCATCACCCGGCAGATTGAGGGCCCGTACCCCGACTACGAACGGGTGATACCCAAAGGCTACCCGGCGAAGGCGCTGGTCGAGCACGAGGTCTTCTCGGCGGCGCTGCGCCGGGCCGCGGTGTTCGCGCACCCGGTCGGGCGGCTGGTCGCACTCGACTTCTCCAAGGGCAAGCTCGGGCTGAAGGCGGAGACGCCCGACGTGGGCCGGAGTGAGGAAGAGACCGAGTGCGACTACACCGGCGAGGCGGTGCGCATCGGGTTCAACGCCAGCTACATGCTTGAGATACTCCGGCGTCTCCAGTCGGAGAAGGTCGCGGTCGAGCTGTCAAACCCGCTCTCCGCGGGTCTGTTCAAGCCGGTCGAGGACAAGCCGGACACCGAGCAGACGTTCCTGCTGATGCCGATACGACTTGACTGAGTCGGCCATGCAGCCGGGCCCGGCAACTATTCCCGCCCTCAGGGCAAAGGAGAAAGTGAAGGCAGCGAGGTCGGACTTGGGACTTTCCCCTTTGGCCTTTCTACTTGCCGCCTGTGTGGTGCTCTTTCTTGCCTGTGACGCCGGCGGGCAGCGGACCGGGCTCAATCCCAACTACAAAGAGCCGATGGTATACGGCTACCTGTTCAAGGCGGAGTACTACGACGGGTCGATTGAGTACACCAAGGATTTCGAGGTGTTCGACTACGACGGGCTCCGGATGGTGCCGATCGTGCTGCTCAACGGCAGCCAGGTCGAGGCCTACTCCTACTCGCCGACCACGTACGAGTACGGCGACGCCTACGAAATCCCGGCGCACCAGAAATATGAGGTTGAAATCAAGCACTACTGGGGCAGCGGGTTCTGCCACCTGGTGATGCCGGCCGACTTCCACCTGACTGCGCCGCCGAGAGACTACATACTGGGGATGGACTCGACGCTCATGTCGACGTGGCGTGCCTCCGAGGGCGCGCAGTGGTACTGGGTGAGTGTCTACGTGGACTACGATTATTATGACCCCAACGGCTATTGGGACAACTACACGTTCACCCTCGATACGCTGGTGCAAGACACCGGCATCGTGGTGCCGCCGGACCGCATATTCCCGCCATTCGTGGAGGAGTTGCTGGAGGGTGACGCGCTGGTGACCGTCTGGGCCGGATACGGCCCGGCAGTCGAGCCCGGCGACCTCGGTAACATCCGCGGTACGGCCACGGGCTTCGTCAACGCAATTAATGAACCGCGTGAGATATACTTCTACGTCGGTGCCCCGCCGCTGGCCCGGCGCGTCCCGGATGGCCGGACTGTGCTGGCGCGGTTCAAGGCCCGGCTCCGCAGCCGGTTGCCGTAGACGGCCACGAGTCCGTGGGCGGGTTCTGAACCAGAGAGGTTGATGTGAGACGCAGGCACCTGACACTACTCCTTCTGTTGCCGCTGCTGGCGGCGGCCAAATCCTACTACTACCCGGGCATAACCACGGAAGTGAGACTGCAGGCCGACGGCAGCGCGAGGGTTGTGCAGGGACGGACGTATGCCTTCGACGGCAGCTTCTCGTGGGCTGACCTGGACCTCAAGAAACAGGGCGCGTCCGACATCCGTCTCAACCGGCTCGCGATGCGAACCGCTGCCGGCTGGCAGGACATCAAGCCGCAGGAGTTGACCGATACCGACCGGTCCCTCTACCTGCGCTGGGGATACTCCGCCGAGGACGAGGAGCGAACATTCCTGATTGACTACACGGTCGTCGGCGCGGTCAGGCGCTACGCGGACGTGGCCGAGTTCTACTGGAAAGTGATTGAGGAAGAGCACGAGAAGATAGGCCGGATTGCGATTCGGGTCGTGCTGCCCGCGCCGTCCCCAAGCCTGTTCAAAGTCTACGTCCACTCCGCGGCCCGGCCCGGAAGCCTGACCTTTGCCCGGACCATGGATACCGCCTACATCGACCAGGACGGCATCCCGAAGAACGCGTTTGTGGAAGTGCGGGCGCTTTCCAGCCCGGATGCCTACCCGCAGGTTACGCAGATTGTACAGAAGCGGTACGAGCGGATTCTCGGGGAGGAGAAACGGAACTTCCTGGCTGCCTCGCTCAAGACGTACTTCTTCCTCCCGCTGGGCCTGCTGCTGCTCATCCCGCTGCCGCTCATCCTGCTTATCGTCTTCTACCGGAAGTACGGTCGGGAGCCGGAGCTTGCCTACGAAGCCATCTACGAGCACGAGCCGCCGCGGGAAGCACCGCCGGTGGTCGTGCCCCTGATTCTGCACCAGAAACCGGACAAATCCTCACTCGCCCAGCCGCTCTTCTCGGGCATGATGGCGACGTTGCTCGACCTCGGGCGAAAGGGAGCTGTCGTCGTACAGGAGACCAAAGCGGGGCGTCACGCGCGTTATTCATTCAGGCTGGTCAAGCCGGAGATGGCAGAGAAGGCGGGCGCGTACGCGCAGGCAGTGATCAAGTTCTTCTTTGGCCAGGTGGCTTCAGGCAAAGCCGAGTTCGACGAGGCCGACGTCAAGAAATACGGCCAGAGCCGGCCGACAGCGGTGAAGGACTTCATCGGGGAGGTCTTCGACTCCGGCATGGCGTGGTGGCGGAAGGCGCTGGGGACCGAGTTCGTGGAGCGAGCCAGTTCAAAGGCCTACTGGGTATATCTGCTCCTGGTGCTGGCCTGTGCCGGGCTCGGCGCGTTCAGCCTGGTAAGCGGCCTTTCGTCCATCGTGTACTTCGAGGGCCCGGTCCGGCCGATAGTGACCGCAGTCCTCGCCGGGTTGGTCTTTGTCTTGTTCATGATCCTCGGCAGCACGATTCTGCGCTGGACCGAGACCGCATACCTTGAGCACCGGCGCTGGAAGAACTTCCGCAAGTTCCTTTCCGACTTCTCGGCCATCGAGCAGGCGCCGGTCAGCCTGCTGGCAATCTGGGAACAGTACTACGTCTACGCGGTTGCGCTCGGCGTGGCCAGTGAGTTCCTGAAGCACGTGACCAAACTGGCCGAACAGCGGGGCACTGGCCTGGCCCTGCCGGTATGGTACGTTGCCGCGGGCGGGGTGCACGGAGGCTCGCTTGCCACGATGGGTCAGGGGCTGAGCGGTTTCAGCTCATTCGCGTCCAACCTCAGCGGCATGATGTCGTCGTTCTCCACTGCTTCATCCTCTGGCGGCGGGTTCTCGGGCGGCGGTGGCGGTGGTGGCGGCGGCGGCAGCTCCGGCGCAGGGTGATACGCGCTGCGCGCAAATTACCAGTTCCCAGTTGCCAGTTCCCAGTGCCCGCACTTCTAGCTTCTAGCATCTAGCTTCTGACATCTGACTTCGTCCGGAGTTCGGGTCTTGGCGAACTTGGCGTCCTTGGCGGTTTCACTCCGGGTTCCGGAGGCTGCGGTTTGCATTGACACCTGTCTGATTCCGGCATAGAATAAACTGACAATCTGGAGTCCGTAAGGTCTTTCAGACTCAAGTCGGGGGCGATTGGCTTCGACGGAGTGCCTGAGGGGCCAGAGTGCATGGCGAGGGTCCTCGGTTACCTCGTAAATTCAGACCGGGGAAACACAGCTGCCAATAACAGCTACGCACTGGCTGCCTAACTAAAGGGGCCCCTTGACCCGCGAGTTCACCCGGCGCGGAGTCAGGGTATATAAGGGTGATCAGGGTTCCGGTCGTGTCTCAGGGTCGGAACCCGAAAATCTCTGGGGCTGGGTTCACCGCGCCTGTCGGTCGGCTAACGGTGCGCCGAGATACATCGACTGACTAACCATGTAGTTCGCTGGCGCCGAACTCTTCGGACGCGGGTTCAATTCCCGCCGCCTCCATATCGGCAACAGGGCGGTCGCCGTCACCGGCGCCGCCCTGCGCCTTTTGGTCGCTGGATGAACCGCCAAGAGGCGAAGGGGAAAGGAGAAATGGCGAATGACGGGAGCGGAAGGGTGAACCGCCAAGGACGCCAAGAACGCCAAGGCGGGACCGGAGTCATACCACCAAGACACAAAGACATATGAGGGTTCGGGCAGGAGCGAATCAGAAGGTCGGGCGCTGTCAGCCGTTAGCTGTGAGCTGTCGGCTGTACCTAGTCGCCAGCCTTGCGGTCGCGGGCCAGGGCCGCCTCGGGTTGCTCGCTCCGAGACCTGTCATTGACGCCGAGGAGAAGGGCCGAGACTGAGATATCCTCGTCAAGGTCCTCCCAATGCAGGCCCGTGCCGCCGCCGCTGATGACGTAGCTGCTCCGCTGAGCAGGCGTGGCTCGGAGCAGGCGAGGGAAGTAGGCCAGGGGTACGCCCAGTCTCCGGCCGTCTGCCAAGTCCAGCCACATCGTATCGGCATCGAAGTCCACCCGGATCGCCAATGGCTCAACTGCCAAAGTATTCATTCCAGAACCTCACTATCTCTGCTTTGTGCGCGACCGCCACGTCCAAGAGGTAGCGGAGAGACGCTCATAAGTGATTATTCCTGAATCGTCATCAGAAGTCAAACGCGCACTGCTCCCCGGATTCCGACATTGATGGCCACGAAGACACGAAATAGGATGAAACGGACCAGAGTAGTGCCGCACCCATCTGCTTCGTGTCCTTCGTGCTTTCGTGGCTCAATATCGGTTCTGGGGTGCTCAAGGGCAAGGAGTTGGGACACGGGTGAACCCGGTACTGCAGATTGCGACATGACCTTGGGCGCGAGCACGACCCTCTGACAGCTCACGGCTGGCGGCCCTGAACGCTGACTGCTGACTGCTGACCGCTCCTGCCAAAGCGGCTCGACCCTGCGAAACGGGGATGCCCGTGACGAGCACAGGAAATCAGTACTGGGCCCCGAAACGCCGCTGCGAATATCGCTTGACAAGGGGGCAGAAGAGGGCTAGGCTCAGCCTGTGGGAACCGGACGGAATCCGCAGAGCCCGGTTCTCCGGAAGACCTGCCCACGGCTTCGACCGCTTGGTTGAAGCGGGCGAGAGTCAGCAGGGTCAGGCCAGTCTTAGCGGGTGATCGCTGAAGGCATGGAGGTGCTAGATGCAGCGAAATAGAAGTGGTTCTGACGGGCGACTGAGCAGCCGCGCGGGACGGCTTGCAGCCGTCCTTACCCTGATGTTGATGTCGGTCGTGGCCGGCCGGCTCAAGGCCCAGTGGGTGCCGTTCTCGCCGCCCGACTCGGTCCCGGACCGAGCTTTTCACGCGACCGTTTATGACCCGGTGAACGATAGAATCTATGTGATTGGTGGAGACGCCGGCGGCTCGGTACGTGGCGGTCTGTGCCAGCGCTACGACCCGGGTAGAGATACGTGGGAAACGATGCACCCGATGCCGACCCAGAGGGCGATGATTGGCGGAGCGTATATCAGGGGCAAGATCTACATCGCCGGCGGGGAACCCGGGGATCTGGACGTGAACGAAGAGTACACGGTGGCGGACGGTTCGTGGCATACGCGCGCGCCGATGCCCGTGGCCAGGTGTGCGTATCAGGTCGGGGTCTGGCGAGATTCACTCATGTACATCATGGGCGGTATCGACCCAAACTGGAATAATACTGAGGCGGTACAGGTGTACAACCCGTTCACGGACACCTGGGCTATCGGCACGTCCATGCCCAGGGGGGGCGACATGGGTGCGGGGACCATCGTCGGCGATACCATCTACATCACCGGCTCCTACAACCGACCTTTTGGCCTAATATGGACGGAGATGCTCAGAGGGGCAATCAATCCGGCTGACCCGACTCAGATAACCTGGTTCTCGGGCCCGCAGCCGCCCGAGCCGGTCGCTATGCAGAGTACGGCGTCACTGCGCGGCAAGGTGTACTGGGTCGGGGGATTCACGTCGGAGATGGGGTCACCGACAAGAAGCGGTTGGGTGTATGACCCGGCAACCGGTGTGATTGACTCGATTCCCAGCCTGCCTCCGACCATCGGCCCCGGGCTTTATGGCGGTGGTGCCGTGGGTCGTGAAGCCTTCAACGAGCTGTTCCAGGTCGCGGGACACGGATCGGACACAACAACTTGGCCGTACTACAAGATTCAGCCCGCGCCGCTGGCCGTTGCAGAGGAGAAGGAGAGCCGCTGCGACGCCGAGCCGGCCACACTCCAAGTGTGGTCCAGTGTAGCAACCCGGGGCGTTCAGATACGCTACGCGCTCCGGCGCAGTGGTTGGGTCAAGCTGCAGGTTCAGGACATTACGGGACGGGTAGTTCGGACGTTGGCGTCAGGGCAGATGCAGGCAGGGAGTCACGCCGCCGCGTGGGACGGCCGGGACGAGTACGGACGACCGGCAGGCAACGGCGTGTACTTCTGCCGGCTTCAAGCCGGCGGGTATCTGGCCACAAAGAAGCTTCTGATGATGCGGTAAGGAGGTAACGGTATGACGCACTATGTGCAGCAGCGGGGCAGACGAGGCGGGCGAACGTGGTTCGGTCTTGCGGTCGGATTGGTGGCGTTGGCTGGGCTTGTCAGAGCCCAATGGGTGCCGTTCTCGCCGCCCGACTCGGTCCCGGTCCGAGCCTGTCAGGCGACCGCTTACGACCCGTTGAACGACAGAATCTATATGATTGGTGGGACTTCGACCGGGTACACGGACTCGAGTGTCAGTCTCTGCCAGAGGTATGACCCGGTCGCGGATACCTGGACTTTGATGGCCCCGATGCCCATCCCGCGAGGGTGGATGAGCGCAGCGTACATGAGGGGAAAGATATACGTATTGGGAGGGTTGTCCGACGGGAGCGCGGCATTGACTGCTAACGAGGAGTACACAGTCGCGACCAACTCCTGGGCCGATCGCAGGCCGCTGCCTGTGGCCGTGCTGGCACACATGACCGGAGTCTGGAGAGACTCTCTCATCTACATCGTTGGCGGCATGGATGGCAGCTATAGCCCGATCATGACCCCGCAGGTGTACAATCCGTTCACCAACAGTTGGGCTGACGGTACGCCCCTGCCTAGGGCGGGCGACATGGGCGGGCCTGCGGCCATAGTCGGCGACACCATCTATATCTCAAACGCGTATGACCGGTCGAACGGCAACTGCTGGCGACGCATGCTCAAAGGAGCAATCAACCCGGACACCGCGACACAGATTACGTGGCTCTGGGGTCCCTGGTTGCCCGAGGGGATGGGCGATGGTCCCGGAGGCACTCTTTCGCTTCACAACAAGGTCTACGCGCTCGGCTTCTCCCTCGACACCGTGCCCCACCCGACGACAATGACGGGCTATATTTACGACCCAAGCTCAGGTGTTTACACCGAGAGCCTTCCCAGTCTTCCGCTTGAATGGGTCAGGGGCATTGGGGGGCAGTTTGTCGTGGCCCGCCAGGCTGCAGATGAAATCCATCAGCTATCCGGCACTTGTGATTATCTAGTGGGCAGTCGCTACAACAAGCTAGTTGTCCTCCCGTCGGGAACAGGCGAGGCCGGTTCGGCGGTCATGCCGACAAGCAGGCTGCGCGTGGCCACCCTGTTCCGGAACGGCGCGAGGATTTACTACGAGGTCGAGCGACCTTGCCAGACGACCCTGACGGTCTATGACCAGTCAGGCCGGGTCGTGCAGACACTGGTGTCCGCGCAGATGCATGCAGGGAGCTACACCGCCGCGTGGGATGGCCGTGACGAGTACGGACGACCGGCAGGCAGCGGCGTGTACTTCTGCCGGCTTCAGGCGGGCGGGTATCAGGTTACAAAGAAACTCCTGATGATGCGGTAAGGAGGTGGCAGCATGACGTACTATGCACAGCAGAGGGTCAGACGAAGCGGCCGAGCCTGGCTCGGCCTGGCGGTGGGGCTCTTGGTGCTGGCTGGGCTTGTTAGAGCCCAGTGGGTGCCGTTCTCGCCGCCCGACTCGGTCCCGGACCGAACTTGTCACGCGACCGTTTACGACCCGGTGAACGACGAAATCTACATGATTGGTGGGACTCCGTACGGGTATGCAGGCTCGTGTGTCAGTCTTTGCCAGCGGTATGACCCGTTTGCGGACACGTGGACCACAATGGCCCCGATGCCCACTCCGCGAACCTGGATATCCGCCGCGTACGTGAGGGGCAAAGTGTACATAGTTGGCGGGATGACCAACACCAGTGAGGCATCGACCGCCAACGAGGAGCACACAACAGCAGCCAACTCCTGGACGGGTCGCAGGCCGCTGCCGGAGCCCGTACTGGCCTACATGGCAGGAGTCTGGAAAGACTCGCTCGTTTACGTCTGTGGGGGCATGGATTCGTATTACAATGCGACCCAGTCCGTGCAGGTGTATAATCCGTTCACCGACAGTTGGACCACCGCCACGCCTATGCCTCGGACTGGCGACATGGGCAGTGCGGTCATTATCGGCGATACTATCTACATGCCAGACGGGTATGAGCGGTCGAGCGGTCAGCGCTGGGGACACATGCTCAAAGGTGCAATAGACCCGGACACCGCGACCCAGATTACGTGGCTGTGGGGCCCGCAGCCACCTGGGCCGATGTACTTGGCTGGCGCGGTTTCGCTTCACAATAAGGTCTACGCGTTCGTTTGCCACACCGACACCCTGCCCGACACGACGACGACAATGACGGGCTATGTTTACGACCCGGGCTTGGGTATTTACACCGGAAGCCTTCCGAGTCTTCTGTTTGAAGGAGTGAGTTGCCTCAGGGGGCAGTTCGTCGTAGCCCGCGAGGCTGCGGATGAAATCTATCAGGTAGCCGGCGGCTCTTGGCCTTCCGGAGAGGGCAGTGGCCGCTACAACAAGCTCTTTGTCACGCCGGAGGGGACTAGTGAGGCCGGGCCGGCGGTAGTGACGCCAAGCAGGCTGCGCGCGTCCACCATGTTCCGGAACGGCGTCCAGATTCACTACGAAATCGACCGGCCATGCCGGGCGACTCTGATGGTCTACGACCAGTCAGGCCGGGTGGTGCGGACTCTTGTGTCCGGGCACGTACAGGCAGGGAGCTATGCCGCCGCGTGGGACGGCCGGGACGAGTACGGACGCCCGACAGGTAGCGGCGTCTACTTCTGCCGGCTCCGGGCCGGTGAGTTCACGACCGCGAGAAAGATGGTGAAGACGGAGTAGAGTAGAAAAGGGGTCAAGGAGTCGAGGATTCAAGGATTCTAGTGAGGACGGGCGAAGTCAGAAGCCAGAGGTCAGAATGCAGAAGGCAGAGGTGTAAGGCCGCTGGCACGGAACGAGTCGATTATTCCAGAAGTCGAGTACAGAAGGCAGGGATCGAGCGACCAACGGAGCGAGTGGTCAACTGAGGCACCGGAGGTCGTCGGCTGACGCTTCTCCATATGTAGTATAGTACACATTCTGCGGTCTGCGATGACGGGCTCTAACCTGCGTATTTTCAATTCATTATCCCCGATTGTCGGTTTCTACCCTCCCGTACTCCCCGGGTAGCTTTCTAGTTTGCTTTCGGCCGAGCCTTGAGATGAGCTCTGAAATGAGCTTTAGGCCCAGCTTTCAGAAGAGCTTTGAGGTGGGCTTTCGACGGAGCCTTGAACTGAGCGATGGAAGAAGCGATGGCCTGAGCTTTGGCCTAAGCGATGCGCGATGCGATTGAACGAGCTTTGGGTTGAGCTTTCGTTGGTGCTTTCGGACGAGCTTTCAGAGGAGCTTTCCAGGAAGCTCTGAAGTGAGCTTCTGCGGCGGCGATGACTGCGACGTTCCGCGCGTCTTCTTGTCTCTTCGACTTGGTCGGGGATTTCCATTCCGGTTCTCGCGTACAGCGTCAGCGTTGACTTTGGGGCTGTTATCGGATAGATACTGTAGGTGCGAATTCAGCCGCGTCAGGCGACGGACCGACTGATCCTGCTCGCGGTCTCCGCGTTGCTTGGACTGGGCGCGGCCGGGTGCGGGGTGATGTTCACCGGGAATCCGCGCTATGCACGCGGCAAGAGGTCCCCAAAGCCGAAGCCGGCCGCGACGAAGCCGCTCTCAAACCCGGCGGCGGATAAGCGGAGAGGCATACTGCCGTGGCCGGCGCAGGGGCCGGTCGTGACGCAGTTCGGCACCATCGTTGACCCGAAGTACAAGACCGCAACGAAGAGCTCCGGGATTGACATCGCGACGAAGAACGGCAGCCCGGTGGTGGCGGTCGACTCGGGGAAAGTCAGCTTCGCCGACATGTTTATGGGCTACGGCCGGATGGTGATTCTCGACCACGGCAACCGCTGCCACAGTATTTACTCGAAGCTGAGCGACGTGAAGGTGAAGGTGGGCGCAATCGTCACCAAAGGCCAGACGATTGCCCTGTCCGGCGACACGCTCCATTTCGAGTTCCGGGTCGGCGGCAAGTCGGTTGACCCGCTGAATTGGCTGGTTCCGCGCCGGTGAGTTTGACATCGGCCGATGGCGTTATAGATTGACCTAACCATGAGGAGAATAGACATGCAGAAGAAGGTCGCAGCAGTGTTGCTCGTATGGGTCTGTGTTTCGGTTGCCGCGCCACCGCCGGTAATCGGTATTGACTCGCTCAGCATGAACGCCATCAAGGCCGGGATGGATGCCCAGGGCATGAGAGTGGATGAGCTGGGTTTCTTCAAGCAGTGGGCGGTTGACAGTTTCTTCCGGCTGAAGGTCATCGACCGGCTGCTGGACCATCCGCTCGACGTGGTCGCATACACCGAGTCGACCGCGGCGCGGACCATCGCGCTTGAGTCCCTGCCTGCGGGCAAGATGCTGGACGAGTGGCGGGTGATTGACTGCGGAATCAAGCCCGGCGATTCGGCGCGACTCTGGCGGGAAGTGCAGACGGCAGCGAGGGCCTCAGCGGCCGGAACCGAGTTACTGCCCAAGGCCCTGGGACAGTCCATCAACCTGTTGCTTGGCAGCTACGCGGTCGGGGATAAGTATCTGAAGCAGGCGGTTGCCGGGCTCTCGCCGTACGAGTTGGACGGGCTTCTGGGCGAGGCGCCCGACTTCTGGAAGGACGAGGACGATTCGGTCGAGAAGTCGTTCAGCGGCAAGCTGCACCGCGAGTTCGGCCGGGACTACGATACCAGCCGCGTGTTCAAGCTCGAAACCCTGACCGTGTACGCGCGCAAGCTGGACCGGCACGCACTCGCCATGTCCGGGCTGGCCGTGACGATGGCCGCGACCGAGGCACGGAGGCTGCTTGCTTCGAGCCCGGTGCCGTCCCGGCACGAGAACGAGACGCGGACAGCGCCCGGCGTTGACGGCGCGGTGTACTTCCACACCGAGACCCCTTGGGGGACAGTCATTGTCGGCGCGGACGGTGACAACGTCTATCACAACGACTGCTGCATCATCATCGACCTTGGCGGCAACGACCGGTACATGAACCGCGCCGGTGGCGCGGTCGGAATAGGTCTTGGGGACAGTCCCCATTCGGGTACAGTCCCCGGTCCGTTCAGCACGGTGATTGACGTTGCCGGTGACGACTGCTATTTCTCGGACCGGCTGTTCAGCCAGGGAGCGGCCCTGTTCGGCGCGGGCGTGCTGATTGACTGCGCGGGGGACGACGTGTACCGTGGCTCGCACTACACGCAGGGCGCGTCAATCTTCGGCACCGGCCTGCTCTGGGACATGGCCGGCACCGACTTGTACGAGGCCGGATTCTTTGCCCAGGGCGCGGCCGATTTCGGCGTCGCGCTGCTCGCGGACAATTCAGGCAACGACAGCTACCGGTGCTGGTGCTATGGCCAGGGGTTCGCCTCGACCTGGGCGGCCGGGACCCTGGCCGACTTCGCGGGCAACGACGTCTATACCGCCGGGGGCAAGTACCTGCACGTCCCGCTGCTGCCGCACGAGTACCGGTCTTTCTCGCACGGGTTCGCGCTCGGGCGCAGGCCGGACGCGGGCGGCGGAGTCGCGCTGCTCTGTGACCGCTCGGGCAACGACTTCTACGACGGCGAGGTATTCTGCGAGGGCACAAGCTACTGGTACTCGCTCGGCATGCTCTGGGACGGAACCGGCTACGACCACTACACCGCGGCCCAGTACACGCAGGGCGCGGGTATCCACCTGTCCATTGGGGTGCTGATTGACGAAGAGGGCTGCGATTCGTACATGACGCGCCTGGGTCCGGCCCAGGGCCAGGGCCATGACTTCTCGGTCGGCGCGCTCGTGGACCGGAAGGGCGACGACTACTACTGCTGTTCCGGGGGGCAGGGCATCGGCCTGACCAACTCGGCCGCGTTCCTGATTGACGAGGACGGCAACGACTGCTATGTGACCCAGGATTCGCTGCTCGGTCAGGGTTCGAGCAACTGGGCGCGCGGGTTCGGCGGCATGGGCCTGTTCGTTGACCTCGCGGGCACGGACAAGTACAGCCAGCGGAACGTGGCGACCGAGCGCGCGTTCTGGACCAAAGGCACGTACGGCTCGGGCCTCGACTATGACCGGCCCGCCTCGGTCGAGAACTTCGAGCCGGACGTGGACACCAGCACCGCAAGCCTGGATACCGTCATTACCGCGCCGGTCGAGAGCATATTCAAGACCGCTTCGATGTGGCGGGTCGGCAACATCGTGAAGAAGGTCGAGCGCGCCCGCAAGCAGCTCGCCAAACTCGGGCCGGTGGCGCTCCGGTACGTGGCCGAGAAGAAGATGGACACCAAGGACGGGCTTGAGTCCGAGGCAATCGAGGTGCTCGTCAAGGCCTGGCCGGATTCATCGAAGCCATACCTGTTCCATGCGCTCCGTGACGACCGCTACCTTGCCCGCAACAACGCCGCGTACTTCCTCGGCAAACTCGGCCGGGACGGGTTCGACGCGGTTGATTCGATATTGCTCGCGCTGAAAGCCGGGCGCATCAGCCCACGCCGGGGTGTCTATGCACTGGGCGACATCGGCGACTCGCTGGTCGTACCCCGGATTCTCTACCTGCTGAAGGACATGAAGTTCGAGCCGTCACGGATAGTCACGAGTGAAGCCTGCGGCAAGCTCAAGAACCCGGTCGCGATTCCGGACCTCATCCAGACCTTGAACGACCCGATGTTCACCGTGCGGTCGGCAGCCGAGGCCGGACTGGTGGCGATTGGGGAACCGAGCTATGAGCCGCTGCTGGCAGCCATGCCGAAGCTGAAGCCGGTAGCGCTCGGGCATGCGCTCCGGGCGGCGGGGGCGCTGGCCGCGAAGCTCGATACGATGCCCGCCGGCAAGGACCTGCAAGCCCGGGGCCGCACCGCGTTCCTGTCGTACATCGCGCGCCCGGACAACTTCGTGCGTCTCCAGGCAGTCGCGGCCTGCGGCACGGTCCTCGACGACTTCCTCCGCACCACGCTCACAACGGCCCGCGCGAGCGAGAAGGACTGGTTCGTACTCACCAAGTACCATGAAGTTCTGGATGTGAAGTAGCGGACAGGGGAGAAGAGCAGAAGGTCGAAGGTGGAATTCAGGTCTACGGGAACTGGAGACTGCCAACTGGTGACTCGCGCCCGCGGGGCGCGACTGACTGCTCTCGGCTAGCCGGCTGACCCGGCCGGCGTCCGCCGTGAGCCGAGCACCGGGAAGCCGCCCGCGCGACGGGCCGGTAGGGATTCAGGCGCGTCCCTGATTCTCTCCGGGTTCGCACGATTCCGGTGTTGACTTTGGCCGGGGCGGCCTATAATCACAGTGAGACCGAACACGGCGGAGCAGTGGACAGATGCCGTGCCGGACTGAGCTACCAAGCGCCGGAGGCATGTATTGACCGGAGGTGACGAAATGATTCGAGTCAACGTCCGTGGTTCGGGCATCCGCAGTAACCCCCATAAGAATTGGGCCGTGGGGCTGTGCCTGTGCGCACTCGCGCTGCTTCTTGGCGCAACGGCTCACGCCCAACCGTTTCCCTCGTTCCTGCTGGATACTGGTTACGTGGTCGGCCCGGACCAGTACTGTCTTGGGGCTTACCTAGCCTCGGCATTCGACGATTCGACGGGGCTCGTGGTTTGGAACAGCGACGGCCACGTGAAAGGCTGCCTCACGACCTCCGGGCGGACGTCGTCCACAACGGCCTGCATCGACATCAGCGGCCCTAGCGAAACCTTCGCCGTAGCGTCAATGGACGTAGGCAGGTCTCCCAACGGGTACTTGGTGGTCTGGCTGGGCGAAACCTCGTTGCAAGGGGCGGTTGTGTCACTCGATGGTATGGTTGTCTTGAGAGAAACCATTGCGTGCAACACAGTTGGCTGGCCCAGCGAGGACCCCGCAATAGCATTCGACGGTACCAACTACCTGGTTGCGTGGACCGAACACTATCACTCGGTCCTCTTCACACGCGTTTCGCCTTCCGGCACAGTGTTGGACTGGCCTCCGCTAAGAGTCTGCCCGGCCGGTGGCGCGCAGTCATGCGTCAGTCTGAGCTACGGAGATTCGGGCTACCTTGCGGCATACGGGTACGAGATGCCGGGGACGGACTCAGCCGGGATCCGGTGTTCTCGGATACTACCCAACGGGGTCGTTCTCGACTCGGCCGGCATTCCAGTGCGGCATCGTCCGCAAAGCCGCACGTTCAGCAGAAGAGGGAATACGTCGGTCGCCTTTGACGGGCGGAGCTTTGTGGTTAGCTGGTTCGAGCAGAATTCGCCGTTCGAATTACGGGCCGCCCGGGTCACAGAGTCGGGTGTAGTCCTGGACCCCGAAGGTCTCACTGTCAGCACGAATCCCGCGGGGCCGACCTACGTCACGGCCGCCAGCGTCCGCGATACGACCCTCCTCGTCTGGGGACGGTCATGGAGCGACACGGCCGCGGAATCGGGAAGGAGACTCAGCAGCACGGGTAAGCTGCTCGACACTAGCGACATCTTCATCACGCCGCCGGTCTGTACCCACCACAGCAACTGCTTCCCACAGCTCGGCTCCGTTTCCCGGTGCGGCGATGGCTTCCTGGTGGTTTATCGAGACTATGTGACTAGCTCAGGGGCACAATACGAGACGTGGGAGGTGTTGAGCCGTCGCGTCTCCGCGGCCGGGCAGGTGCTCGATACGGTGGGCACGCTGCTGTCATATGCGGCCAACTACCAGACGGCGGCGGACGTCGCGTCTGATGGGCAGGACTACTTGGCAGTCTGGACCGACCTGAGGTCCGGCTCTGCCCCTTACGATTGCGCCGTGTATGGAATGAGGTTCTCAAACGAGGGAGAGGCGCTCGACCCGTCGAGCTTCCGTATCAGCCCATGGAGTTCTCACGCGCCTCGCGTCGCCTATGGCGCCGGCTGCTACCTGGTGTCCTGGTTGACTGACTTCGGAGAGGACAGCTCGCAGGTGTGGGCAGCGCGCATCGGCCGGGACGGTGTGCCATTGGACACAAATCCGATCCGGGTTCCCGGGTTAGTGTACGACTATTACGACGGCGGCCCCGACGTTGCGTTTGGCGACAGCCTATTCCTGGTTGTCTGGCAATATGGCGGCACTGGATGCGCTGAGGGGGCGCGAGTAAGGTCAGACGGAGTGCTGCTTGATTCGACCGCCATCAGACTTGAGACCAGCCATGGAAATGTGGGGCACCGTCCTCGGGTCGCCAGCGACGGCCACGGCTTTCTGGTCGTATGGGAAGACTGGGGCAGACTCCGCGTTTGCGGATTGCGGGTCGGGTCGTCCGGACAGGTGCTCGACACCGCCGCTATCGTCATCGACCGCTATGGCAACCCTGACTGTGCCCCTACAGTAGCATTCGGCGGAGGGGTATACCTCGTGGTCGGGCCGCTTGTCACAGACAGGGCTTGGCGGGTGACACCGGCCGGGGTCGTACTCGACACCATTCAATGGGACAAGAGCCTGATATTCCCCCACGTCGCCTACGACGGTATCAGCTTCCTCTTAGTTGACGCGGTAGACAGCGTGTTCCGGGCAATGCGCATTTCTCCTCAGGGGGAGATCGTGGACTCGCTGAACTTCGTCATCATGGACCTGCGGCCCGAAAGCACGTACGTGTCGGAAAGGGCCTTCGGTTTGACCGCAGACCTGCATGGTCACGTCGGCATGGCCTTTCCCACCTACGAGACAAACCCCTACGTGTCGCGCCGGATTCGGACTGCGGCGTTCCCCATGGTGGTCGGCGGAGTTAACGAGCAGACATCCCCAATGCGGAGAGAGGCTCCGGGTGCGAGAATCATCAGCAGGACCACGCCACTTGTCGTGTCAGAGCCTGCCGCCCTGCTGGACATCTCGGGGCGCAAGGTACTCGACCTGCACGCCGGCCCGAACGACGTCCGTTCGCTCGCCCCCGGCGTGTACTTCGTCAGGGAGGAGCAATCGGGGAGCAGAGGGCAGTCGGCGTCGAGCGTCAGGAAGGTCGTCCTGACCGAATAGCCCATCAAGCCTCTGTCAGCAAGGCTGCCCGCGTCGTTGCGGGCAGCTTCGTTCTGAGCCAATGCGCGGCACAAGTAGGCGGGCGGCTGCGCAAGAGACGCGGGAGGGATCTCGGGATTCGTGATTGCAGTGCGCCGGTTCTGGTAGAGGCTATAGTAGAGGCTATGGTAGAGGGTCCACCAGATGAGCCGGGGGCGCTGATTCAGCACTCGTGAGGCGGTCACAACGGCGGCTGGGGCAAGCGCCCGCGCACAGCAGGACTGCGCCGGAGACGAAGTGAGTCTAGATTGGGAAGTAGCGGGGGCTGGATTCGAACCAGCGACCTTGAGGTTATGAGCCTCACGAGCTTCCAGGCTGCTCCACCCCGCAATCAGTATACGTATTAAAGCAGAACCACCGCGATAGTCAAGAATAAAGATTCCGCAACGAGTGCGGGAATTGACACATGGAGCTTCTTATCCTGTATAATTAACCATGGACGAACGGCAGCCGCCCGAAGTCGAGAGGCCGAAACGCAGCCCGGCGGCGCTTGTGGCTGTCTCGGTGCTGGCAGTGCTCGCACTGGCGGCGGCGCTCTATGTAGTCGTGAAGAGTCTGCGCCGGGTCACGCCCGGGCCGGTTCCGGTCGCGCTGCAGACCGCACCGCCGGACACGGCGCTCGTGTTGTTCCGGGCCAGCGTGGGGCGCAAGGTCAGGACGCTCGAAATAAGGTGCAGGGTCAAGCGCAAGCAGCTCGCGGGCGGGCTGAATCCAGAGCAGGACTCGCTGAGCCGGGAGTGTGATTCGGCAATCGCCTCGATCCGCGCCCGCGTAGCGGCGCTTGATTCAGTCAGACGGGAGAACCGGAAGGCGGCAGCGGATAGCGTTAAGGCCGAGTATGCTCGCGTGAAAGAAAAGGTGAACGCCTTCACGCGCTCCGGCCTGGGCGGCGAAGAGGTCAGCGACGACTCGCTCGACCGGGAACTGAAGAAGCTGATAAGCGAGTAGACGGCGCGTGCCAAGAGGCGAAGGGGAAAGGGGAAATGGCAAATGACGAAACCGGAGAGGCGACCGCCAAGAGGCGAAGGGGAAAGGGGAAATGGCAAATGACAGGAGCGGAAGGATGAACCGCCAGGGCTCCGCACTCCGAACTCCTGCATTCTGATTTCTAGTATCTGACTTCTGACTTCGCACCCGGCCGACCTGTCTTTCTTGACTCACGGCACGTTTCCTCTATCTTGGCCTGTGCTCTGGCGCATTGAAATAACCAAGACGACAACCGACCCCGAGGCGATTGCGCTCGAATCCGATATCCGGGACATCGCGGCCCGGGGCGTCACCGGCGTGAGAATCGCCCGGCTCTATTATCTTGAAGGCGAAATCGGCAAGGCAGAGGCGGAGCGGATCGCCGCCGAGGTGTTGTGCGACCCGGTTTGCGAGCGGTACAGCGTCAGGCAGGCGGGCGCCGGGCTCGCCGGCACCGAGGTGCTGTACAACCCCGGTGTGATGGACCCGAGCGTCGCGAGTATCGCGCGCTCGCTGGCCGACATCGGGTGCGAGGGCGTCGAGGTCCGGACCGGCCGGGTGTACGAGTTTGAGTCTGCCGGCGGCGGGCGTCACACCGCCGATACGAACAAGACCATGATCGTGAAGGGGCTCCTGGTCAACCCGGTCATCCAACATGCGGCAAAGCCGGGCGAGCGAGTGTTCGTCCACACGAAACCATACCGGTTCCGGAACCAGGTCGTGAAGCTGCGCGGGCTGTCCGCGCCGGAGCTGGTGAATCTGTCGAAGCAGGGGCTCCTGGCATTGAGTCGGGCCGAGATGTCCGGACTGCAACGCTACTTCGAGAAGCTCGGTCGCGACCCGACCGACGTCGAGCTTGAGACTTTCGCCCAGACCTGGTCTGAGCACTGCCAGCACAAGACTTTCAAGGGCCTGATCGACGTCGACGGCCGGAAGGTGAAGAACCTGCTCAAGTCGACCGTGTTCAAGCTGACCGAGGAACTGAACCTGCCCTGGTGCCTGTCGGTGTTCCATGACAATTCGGGAGTGATTGAGTTCGACGAGCACTACGGCATCAGCTTCAAGGTCGAGACGCACAATCACCCCTCGGCGCTGGAGCCTTACGGCGGTGCGGCGACTGGTATCGGCGGGGTCATCCGCGACTGCCTCGGCACCGGGCTCGGGGCAAGACCGATTCTGAACACCGACGTGTTCTGTTTCGCGCCGGTGGATACGAAACCGGAAGAAGTCCCGCGAGGAGTGCTGCACCCGCGCCGGGTGATGAAGGGTGTGGTTGCCGGCGTGCGCGACTACGGCAATCGGATGGGCATCCCGACCGCAAACGGAGCGGTCTACTTCGATCCCGGCTTTCTCGGCAACCCGCTGGTATTCTGCGGAACGCTCGGCTTGATCCCCAAGGACAAACTCGATAAGAGGGTGCAGGCCGGTCAAAAGATCGTCCTGCTCGGCGGCAAGACCGGCCGGGACGGCATCCACGGCGTGACGTTCGCGTCGCTTGAACTGCACCAGAAGTCCGAGGAGATCGCCGGTGGCTCGGTCCAAATCGGGAACCCGATAGAGGAGAAGAAAGTAACGGACGTGGTGCTGGCGGCGCGGGACCGGGGCCTGTTCAGCGCGATTACCGATTGCGGGGGCGGGGGCCTGTCGTCGGCAATTGGCGAACTGGCAAGCGAGCATGGCTGCGAGGTATGGCTCGATCGCGTGCCGCTCAAGTATGCCGGGCTGTCACCGGCCGAAATCTGGATTTCCGAGGCGCAGGAGCGGATGGTCGTTTTCGCCGAGCCGGGAACGACTGAAGAGTTACTCGGGCTCGCGGCAGCGAACGACGTCGAGGCGATGGTAATCGGCAAGGTGACCGATTCGGGCCGGCTGGTCCTCAAGTTCCGCCGGCACGTGGTGGCGGATATCGAGATGAAGTTCCTGCACCACGGCTGGCGCGGCGTGACGAAGAAGGCCCACTGGCAGCGCCCGGAAGCCGCGGACCCGTCGGTGCCGGTGAGAAAGGAATTGGCCGAGGAGATACTGAGGCTCCTGCAGGCGCCGAACATCGCGAGCAAAGAGTGGGTAACACGGCAGTACGACCACGAGGTTCAGGGCACGTCCGGCTTGAAGCCGTTCTGCGGGCACGACAATTCCGGGCCGACCGACGCGTGCGTGGTAATGCCGGTCCGGGGCTCGCAGCGCGGGGTCGTGGTGGCGTGCGGCCTCTGTCCGCGCTACGGCCTGATTGACCCGTACTGGATGGCGGCGTCGGCGATTGACGAGGCGCTGCGCAACTGTGTCGCGGTCGGCGCCGACATCGACCGCATCGCACTTCTCGACAACTTCTGCTGGGGCAGCCCGGACCGGCCGGACCAGCTCGCCGGGCTGGTGCGCGCGGCCGAGGCGTGCTACGACATCGGCAAGAAGTACCGCGTGCCTTTCATTTCGGGCAAGGACTCGCTGTACAACGAGTTCAAGAACGAATCCGGCGATTCGCTGCCGATTCCGCCGACCCTGCTCATCTCCGCGGTCGGGGTCATCGCGGACGCGACGCAGACTACCACGTCCGACTTCAAGGCCCCGGGCTCGTCGATTTACCTTGTCGGTGAAACCCTTGAGGAGCTGGGCGGCAGCGAGTACTTCCGGAGAAACCAGGGCCTGGGAAGGGACGTGCCGAAGGTCGATGCGTCACGGGGACGCAGAACGATGGTCGCGGTCGGCGCCGCCATCCGCCAGGGGATCGTGACTGCCTGTCATGACCTTTCGGACGGAGGACTGGGTATTGCACTGACTGAGATGTGTTTCGCGGGCGCAATCGGAGCCCGGGTTGCCTTGAGCAAGGTCCCCGGCAGCAGGCGGTTCAAGCGCGACGACTTCCTGCTCTTCAGTGAGTCGAACAGCCGGTTCCTGTGTGAGGTTCCGTCGCGTAACCGGAGCGCCTTTGAAAGCCTGACGGCCGGCTTGCGGGTTCCGGCACGGGCAATCGGCCGCACCGTGAAGAATCCTGAGCTGCTGGTCGAGGGGTTGAGGGGAGACCTGGTCGTGAAGCTCAGCCTGGGCGAGGCCGAGAACGCGTGGCGCAGGGCACTGACCCGGCGCCTCTAAAGTTCGATTGCCTGGACCGCGGTCCGGCCCGTCTCTACCAGAAAAGGTATCAGTTCGGCGAACGGCTTCTTGTGTCGATGGCACAGGAAGCGGACGACCATTGACAGATTGACGCCGCTGAGCACGGCGACCCGCGAGTGGCTCCGTTTGACTTCAAGCCCGGCGTTGGCGCAACTCGAACCGAACATGTCCGTGAACACAACGACGTTACCATCAGGGAGGCCGGCGATTGTCTGATCGAGCTTCGCTCCCAGTCCGACAATCGGGCAGTCAAGATTGGAGAGCGCGACTACGCCTGCTGTGCCCGGCACGATGGCTTTGGCGGATTCGAGCAGGGCCCTCGGCAGATCGCCCTGGCCGATGATTACGGCGTAGACCGGGGGACAGCTACCTGCGACTGCCCTCGGCTTCTGAGATTGTCTCTTCTTACTCCGAGTCATCGGTTATGAACGGGTCGATCTTCGGGGACTTGCTCATCACCGAGGTGAGAGCGTCGTCAAACACCTTGGCCGGGTGATACCCGAAGACCTTGAGGATGTGGTTCTTGGCGATCACTTCGAGGACCAGCGCCAGGTTCTTGCCCGGTATCACCGGGATGGTGACACGTGGTATCCGGACACCGAGGATGTCGGTCAGCTTCTCTTCGATGCCGGTCCGTTCATAATCCATGCCCGGCTTCCACTGGACGAGCCTCACCTCGACCTCGATCCGCTTCTGGATACGGATTGCGCGCACGCCGTACAGGCTGTAAACGTCGACGATGCCGACCCCGCGAATCTCGATGTGGTGCGCCAGCTCGGATGAGCGGGCCGCGGAATAGCCCATCACGATGCCGGTGCCGCGGCGCAACACTTTGACCAGGTCGTCGGCAATCAGGCGGTGTCCCCGGTCAACCAGGTCGAGGGCACACTCGGATTTGCCGATGCCGGAGTCGCCGCTGATGAGCAGGCCGACGCCGAACACGTCGACCAGTTCGCCGTTGACGAAGTCCTGGGCCGCCAGCCGGAAGTCGACAAAGGCGGACAGGTCATGGATGAACGGCGTGGTGTCCATCGGTGTGAGCAGGACCGGCACGCCGAACTCCTCGGCTTCGGTCTTCCAGAGTGCCGGCAGGGCCAGGCCTTTGGTGACGATGACGCACGGCGGGCGCAACGAGAACAGCCGGTGTACCGCTTCGTGCTGCTGCTCCGGGGTCAGGGTCTCGAGGTAGGACAGTTCGGTGTTGCCGACGATCTGGATACGTTCCCGCAGGAACACGGCGGTGTACCCGGCGAGCGCCATTCCCGGCCGGTTGATGTCGCTCGTAGCGACCAGATTGGTCGTGAGCCCCCGCTTGCCCGCCTGCACTTTCAGTCCCCACTCTTCCCGTTTCTCGCCGGCCAGGGCCGCGACGGTCAGGGACTTGGTCTCAGTTTCCATTTACTCGGGCGCAGCGTTGTTGTGTCGCTTCCGGGTCTGGAATTTGCCCTGCTGGCGATGAAGCTGTGCGACGAGCTTGTCGATGACATCATTGACCGCGATGTACATGTCCTTGCCCTCGCCCTTGGCAGTGATGACGGTGTGACTCAAGTGGATTTTGCCTTCGGCGACGTCCTTGATGCCCTCTTTCAGCAGGACAATCTCGCCCTCGATGATGTGGCTGTTGAAGTGGTCCAGTTTCTTCACCTTCTCGTCCAGGTGTGCCTTCAGGTACGGAGTGATCTCGAAATGGCGTCCGGTCAGTGTCAGGTTCATGAACTCCTCCAGTTGAGAACTGTATCTATCATAGGGTACCAGGTTCGCCGGTCAAGCACTTCATAGTTCGCGCCGGCCTTCGAGAGCGCGCAGGATCGTCTCGGTGTCAGCCAGGTCCAGGTCCGAACCAACCGGCAGCCCGCGCGCGATCCGGGTGACGCGCACGCCCGTCGGTTTGAGCTGCCGGGCGACGTAGATTGCGGTTGCTTCGCCTTCGGTGGTTGGGTTAGTGGCGATGATGACTTCGCGAATGCCACCCGCGGTCCGCGCGAGCAGTTCCTTCACATGCAGGTCGTCCGGCCCGACGTTGTCAATCGGCGACAGGATCCCGCCCAGCACGTGGTATGTCCCGCGGTGCTGGCCGGACTGCTCAAGGGTCAGTACGTCGGCCGGTTCCTCGACCACGCAGACGAGCGTGTGGTCCCGGCTCGGGTCGGAGCAGACGTCGCACTGCTGCTCTTCGGTCAGGCTGAAACAGATTGGGCACGGCCGGAGCTTGGAACTGGCCTCGACGATGGAGTCCGCCATCTCACGAGCGACGTCCGGCTGCTTGAGCAGGTAGAAGGCGATGCGCTGGGCGGTCTTGCGGCCGATGCCCGGCAGCTTCACGAGCGCCGCCACGAGTTGTTCGAGAGAGCGCTTCAACCCGGTTCCTTCTCGTCAACGTCACCCAGGATGCGGCTCACCCGCTCGCGGGTCGGGTCCGGTCCGGGCTTCTTCGTCAGGTGGATTGCCAGCCTGGTCGGCCGGCCCGTGACCCCGGCTAGCGCCGCAGTCAGGAGTTTGTCATTCTCTTCGAGCTTTTCGGCCGCGGCTTTCTGCTTCGCGGGCAGGGAGACGGTCAGCGTATCGTTCTTGAACGAGACCGGCGTGGCCAGTTCGAGGAAGCCGGCGAGCATCGGCCGGTGTTCATTCGTGCGCAGTCGCAGTTCGGCCCAGAGCGTGCTCATGGTTACCGGTCGATCCGCGGCGACTGGCGGGTCGGGATTCTCGGTAGTCGCGTCCCGACCTTTCCCGGTTCCGGCCGGGGCGGGAGCGGAGCGCCCCGAAGCCAGTTCCAGCGACATGACTTCAAGGAGCACGCGGGGATACTGGGTGGAACCGGCCTGGGATTCGTAGCCGGTGATGGTTGAGAGAATCCGGAGCAGGTCGCCGCGCCCGAACGACTCGGCCTGGCGCGTCATCCGTTCGGCTTCCTCCGGCAGCAGGCTCAGGCCGGATTCCTTGCCGCTGACGTCGAGCAGCAGGAGGTTGCGAAAGTGCTGTACTGTGCCGGAGTAGAACTCGATGTGGTCGTACCCGGTCTCGAAAAGCTTTGCCAGGAAAGCCATCAACCCCGGCGCGTCTCCGGCCAGGACCAGGTCCGCGTAGTCGAAGAAGACTTCGGACGGCACGAGGCCGAGCAACTCCTCCACGTCTTTGATTTCGATGCCGTCGGGCCGGAACGACGCCAGTTGGTCGAGAATGCCTTCGGCGTCCCGGATCGCCCCGTCGGCGCGGCGGGCGATTGCCATCAGCGCGGCGTCGGAGGCCTTGATCTTCTCCTGCTTCGCCAGCCAGGCAAGCCGGTCTTTGATTTCGGCCGGAGTTGCCCGGCGGAAGTCGAACCGCTGGCAGCGGGAGACGATGGTCGCGGGCACGTCGTGCGCCGCGGTCGTGGCGAAGACGAACTTGGCATGGGCCGGGGGTTCTTCCAGCGTCTTTAAGAGCGCGTTGAACGCCGCCTCGGTAAGCATGTGGACCTCGTCGATGATGTAGATCTTGTACCGGCCGGAACTGGGCGTGTACTTGATGTTCTCGCGCAACTCCCGTATCTGCTCGATACCTCGGTTCGACGCGCCGTCGATTTCGATGACATCCATGCTCCGGGACGCGGTAATCTCGGTGCAGAAGGGGCACTTGTTGCATGGCGTCGCGGTCGGACCCTTCTCGCAGTTCAGGCTCTTGGCCAGGATGCGGGCGGTAGTTGTTTTGCCTACGCCTCGCGGGCCGCAGAAGAGATAGGCATTGGCCAGGCGGTTGCGCTCGATCGCCCGCTTGAGGGTGTCGCGCACGTGGTCCTGAACCCAGAGTTCATCGAAGCTCTGGGGCCGGTACTTGAGAGTAAGGACCTTACTTGCCATTTTCTGGTTCCTCGCTCATCGTTCCTCGCTCATCGCTCATCGTTTATCGACTAAGGTCCGGCCGTGCGGGCGTCGTCGTTCGGTTGGGGAGAGGGCCGTACAAGTCGGCAACTCCAGCCAGGCAGACTTGCGACTGGTCACCAATCCGCTTACCGTTGCTACCTTCCGGTTCTGGCGGGGTTCACGGCAGCAATCATCGCAAGACCCAGCTTTCAACGTCACCGGGCTCGCAGACCTGGTTCGCCCCGGACCGACCTCATGACGCCCTTTCGATCCCGCATAGGCGGGTTTCGGGTTGCAGGGGACCGCCGACCCCCCATCTAGCACGACCGGACCAAAACCCTAGCGCGAGAATATCTGCGGGTCCGGAAACATGCCCTGCGTATTGACTTCGTCGGTCAGTACGCCGGCAAGCTTCAGGCGGCTGGCCAGGGCGGCAACCGCAGGCTTGTTGATCTCCGTGTTGCGCTGCAGTTCGGGCAGCCGGCAGTAAGCAGAGAATGCGGCGCAATACGGGAAATGTTTCGCCAGTACCTGCCTGGCCATGTCGCCTTTGGTCTCAATGATGGCCATGGCTGCGTCAGTCGCTATCTTCAACCGTTTCGGTCCCTGCCGATAGGTCTGCGGGAAACGGGGAGAGAACCCGACCGCGGCGGCGGGAAACGGCTGGCACACGAATCGGGGAAGCGCGCTGTACTGCACGACCCGATATTGTGTAGTGTCCAGCGTGCAGAGCAGCGGCTCAATCAGCCAGGCCGCATCGCAGGTCCCGGCGGCCAGTTCCTTAAGCAGGTCCGTGAACGGCACCTCGGTCAGTTTCACGTTCTCGGGCCGCAATCCCATGTTGGTGAGCGCTACCGGTATGTAGTCGCGTACCTGGGGCGGATAGATGAAGCGTTTGCCCCGGATGTCGGCGACGGTCTTGACCGGTGACTTGAGCGGCGCGACAATCGCGTCTGACGGCAGCGCCTGCCGGAATTCCTCGTTCATGAAGACCTTCAGCGTCTCGCCCTTGGTCGCGGCGCGTTTGAGGACCGCGCTCCACGGGAATACGCCTACGTCTACCTTGCCGGCAAAGAGGTCGGCCAGGGCCTGGTCCGGGTCGGAGTAGAAGACAAGGGTCGCGTTGACGCGGTTCTTGGCGAAGAGGCTTTCGTCCATCCCGACCAGAATGGGCAAACTGGTGGCCGAACTGTCGCAGGCGAACTTGAGGTCGATCGGCCGGTTCTGCTGAATCTGCGGGTAGAGGATGACGAACACCAGGGCGGCGGCCAGCACTACAATCAGGATATTGAGCAGTTTGGTCATGCTTTGGCTTCCTTGCGGTTAATGGCCCTGCTTTCTCAGCTTGTCAGCGTTTTCAAAAGCCTTCAAGGCCTTGTCCTTCTGGTCGATTTCTCGGTAGCAGATGCCGAGGTTCTGGAACGCGTCCGAGTTCTTCGGTTCCAGCTTCGTGGCAATGAGCAGGTTCGCGATTGCCCGCTCGTAGCCTGCCTTGGCTGCGTCCTTCTTGCCGGCGTCGGAAAGAGTGGTAGCCAGGCCGGTCTGGCTTGAGCCGAGCCAGAGGAAGACCTGTTCCATCATTCGCGGCGGCTCCAGGCTCAAGAACATGCCGGCGGTATCGGCCACGGTCGCGGCGCCGGTCAGCTTCTTGGTCTTGAGGTCCGGAAAGTAGAGCCAACTGTAGCCCACGCTCTTTCGGCCCCCGGCAATGAGGACGGAGTCGATACTGGCGGCAAGGAGGCCGCTGATCTGCACGTACCCGGACTCGGCCACTGAGGGCGTGACGAGCGTCAGCACCGAGTCGAGCCAGGGCTGGGGCAGCATGCCGATTCTTGCGACCGCGCCGTCGATGACAGCCCGGAGTGAGAGCTCGGCCAGGCTGTCTTCCTTGCCCTGGTACTGGGTTATCCCGAGGTCGAAGAGCGAAGTGAAGTCCGTGGAGTCGTACTCCACGGCCTGGCCAAAGAGCGCTTCGGCCCTGGCGCGGAATCGCTCCGACGTGTCGGCCCTGGTTTCAGCCGCGGCGCGCAGCATGGCCGAGCCGGCACGCGAACTGGTCACGTTCAGGTTGTTCGTGGCGTCGAAGAGCTTGCTGGCAGTCTGGGCAATCTCGGTGAGTTGCTTGGCCGCGTTCAGGTCCGTCTCGATATACCGTTTGAGTACGGCATGGTCCTGGAGCCGGCTCTTCTCGACCAGTTGTCTGACGACCTCGTTCAGCCGGGCCGGGTCGAGCTTGAGCTGCTTCGCGAGCACAGCCTGGGCCTCGGCAAAGCGCTTCTCGTAAGACTTGATTGCCTCGTCGAAGTAGTACCCGGCCGAATCCCAGCGGACCAGTTTCGCCTCTTCGGAGGGCCAGAGGCTGTCCGG
>CAZQZR010000030.1:0-28551 GCA_964597845.1 uncultured bacterium
GAGCTGCCGCCTTTCCGGAAAAGCGGGAGCTCCGCTCCCGCACTCCAAAGCTCGGCCCGCGCCGAGCACGCGCTGGCCCTTGGGGTCCTGGTGTCCTTGGGTTAAGAGCCCCGCCGCACATGCGCATCGTGAGGTCGGTCGCCGCGATGCAGCGCATCGCCCTGGGCTGGCGCGGCAAGGGCCGCATCGGACTCGTGCCGACCATGGGTTTCCTGCACGAAGGCCACCTTCAACTGGTGCGGGCCGCGCGAAGGCAGTCTCGTTTCGTCGTGGTCTCGATATTCGTCAACCCGATCCAGTTCGGGCCGAAAGAGGACTTCCGCCGGTATCCCCGTGACTTCGCCCGGGACCGGCGGCTGCTTGCGTCGGCCGGGGCCGACGTCATCTTCTACCCGTCGGTCGAGGAGATGTACCCGGCGGGTTTTGCCACGTTTGTCGAGGTCGAGCGGCTGGGCGACGGCCTCTGCGGCAAATCAAGGCCCGGTCACTTCCGGGGCGTGGCCACGGTCGTGGCCAAGCTGTTCAACATCGTGCTGCCGGACATCGCCGTGTTCGGGGCCAAGGACGCGCAGCAGGCATTCGTTATCCGCCGCATGGCGCGCGACCTCCGCTTTCACACCCGTGTCGTCATCATGCCGACCGCGCGCGAGAAGGATGGGTTGGCTATGAGCTCGCGCAACGTCTACCTGACGCCGGAGCAGCGGGTCGAAGCGCCGGTCCTGCACCGGTCGCTCCTGCTCGCCAGGCGGCTGATAACGCAGGGCGAGCGGCGGGCGGCCAAGGTCAAGGCGGCGATGCGCCGGATGGTGAGGCGGGAGTCAGGCGGCCGGATTGACTACGTCGAAATGGTCGACACCGACGAACTGAGACCGGTCAAAACCATCAAGGGCGAGGTGCTCGTGGCTCTGGCCGTGCACTTCGGCAACACCCGACTCATCGACAACATCGTCCTGCGGACAGGGAGTTGTGTGAATAGTGAACAGTGAATAGCGAAATCCGAATCCGCCTTTCACGATTCTCAATTCTCTATTCACTATTCTCCCTCTAAGTCGCCCGGGCCGGGCGCTGCATCGCCCGTACGAAAATCCAGCCCAGTATCGCCAGCGTGCAGAGCACGACGCCGATTACAGCCAGTACGATCTTGAACGACGTGAGGTCACCCAGCGCGCCGATGAAGAGCGTGGTCAGCAGGAAGGCGGCATTGGTGATGAACTCGCGGGTCGAGAATATCCGGCCGCGAATCTCCTCGGGTACCTCTTCCTGCAGCATCGTGCTCTGAACCACCCCGAGCCACGAGAAGGCGACGCCGGCCACGAGCGCAATCACGCAGATAAACCAGATGGTGATGAGCCATGGGCTGGCCAGGAACAGCAGGCCGTAGAGCAGAATGACAAAGACCACGACCATCGGCTGGTTGATGCGTCTCCGGACAAAGCTGATGCTGGCGGCACCGGCAATCATGCCGACCGCGAGGATTCCGGCGAATATGCCGACCCCGCCGGTGCCGAGTTTCAGTACCTGCTGCACGAGGTAAATCAGCACCGTGTACGATACCGATGAGACAAACATCGTCACCACCAGCGAAGCCATGACAAACCCGACCATCCGGCTCCGCCCGATGACGCGGACAACGTCGGCCAGGTCGGCAAAGAGCTGGCGGAACGCGCGCGCCACGAGTCCCCACACGCTTCCGCGTTGGCCGCGAGCCGTAGGCCGTGAGCCGTCAGCCGTTAGCCCTCTCTGGGCGATGAAGACGCCGGAAATCGCCAGCGCGAGCAGGCCCGCGGTCAAGTGGGTTGACGCATTGATGAACAGGCCGTACTTCCAGCCGGCCCACTTGATGAGGAACCCGCCGACCACCATGCCGAGCACGGTCGCGACCCGGGAGAAGGTCAGGTTGACTGAGTTGGCCACCAGCAGCTTCCGCCTTCCCACGAGCTGGGGCATCAGGGCCGGGACCGACGTGTTGTTGAACACGTCGAGCGCGAAGAATATGAAGAGCGCGACCCAGAACGGCGCGAAGCTCTTGAGCGCGATGATGAGGAACGCGGCGGTGACCAGCAGGGCGGACTGGATGACGTGCGTGAACCCCAGCACCTTGCGTTTATCCCAGCGGTCCACGAGCACGCCGGCAATCGGGGCGAGTAGCATCGTCGGGATGACGAAGGCGAGCGAGCCGGTCGAATAGGCCATCAGCTTGCCCGGATTGGCCACGGCAATCACGGTAATCAACAGCATGTGGGTGAGACGGTCCCCGAGCTGGGACAGGCTGCCGGATGCGACCAGCAGGCTGAAGTTCCTGATTCGGAGTACCGAGGCGAAGCCGCGCGACATCGGTGCATCGTAGCGGCCAAAGGGCAGGAGTCAAGACGGGTCGTGTCGGAATCGCGACCCGACCGGCCCGGAAATCGGGTTCGGCCGGGATGGGTCCAATAATGTTGCGCGGGTTGGGCCGTTACGTGACGTGCTCAAACGTGTGACCGGGGCCATAGCCGTACCCGCAATCGGGCAAGCAATGGGCAGAGCAACTTGGAGAGCAACTCGGGAAGCAATTCTACCCGCAATCTGGAGAGCAACGGGGAGGGCAACGAGGATAGCAAATCGGCCGGCGACTCAGACCGCAATGGTCAGAGCGACCGGTGGAGCAACGGGTAGAGCAGCGGTGAGAGCAACGCGGGCCGCAACTCGGACCGCAACCCGGGAAGCGATTCCGAGGGCAATCGGGACAGCAATTCACCAGACAACTCACAGGGCGATTTGGAGAGCGGTCTCCCAAGCTGCTCTTGGGACGGGGCTCTGAGTTAGCAGCCCCGGGGCTAACATCTTAATTCACAAGCAGATAGACGAGAAAACCAGCCAGGCTGCGTTTAACCTGTATTGGATACAAGCCTGAGTCGGGGAAACCCCGCATCGCTGGCCATTCGTTGGAGGACTCAACCGCCGGGAAGCCAGTTTCCTGCAGACCCCGCAGTCCTCGGTTCGGGAACTCAATCTGTGTCTATCCGTGTTCATCCGTGGTTCTATGTCGCGCTTCGGGCCAACTCATGGAACTTGACTTCGCGGAAGCCTGACTTAGGATGTTGTCGAGGAAACAATGAAATCCGCCGTCTGTGCAGATGCCCTTGAGCGCGGCCTGCGTCGAGAGAGCAGACCGACAAAGGGTGTGTCCATCACGAAACGACAAGGAGGGCATATGAAACTCGCGTCTGTGCTGTTAGCTGTCGGCTGTTTGTTGTCGGCTGCGTCTGCCTTGCAGCCCGGCTTCGATGCCCGAGAGGTCGTCAGGCAGATGCGCAGTGCGGCCCGTCCGCCATCGGGCGTTGAGCGTCCGGAACTCGACGACGGCGAGTTCCTGATTGACACTAGCTTCACATGTATCCCGACGCCGAGATGGCAGTACGAACCGGCGGTCGCGTTTGACGGCACGAACTTCCTTGTGGTGTGGCGAGACTATCGCAGCGAAGACTACGACATCTACGGTGCGCGAGTAAGCCAGGCCGGGACGGTGCTGGACCCCGCGGGCATCGCCCTCTCGACCGCGGCAGGCAGCCAAGAGGCTCCCTGCGTTGCGTTTGACGGCACGGACTTTCTCGTAGTCTGGCAAGACCGCCGCAGAGGCAACTTCGACATCTACGGCGCGCGGCTGAGCCAGGCAGGGACAGTGCTTGACCCTGCGGGCATCGCGATCTCGACCGCTGATGACTACCAGTGGTATCCCGCGGTTGCCTTTGATGGCGCGAGTTTCCTTGTGGTCTGGCAGGACTATCGCAACGGCTCGGACCCTGATATCTACGGAGCACGAGTGAGCCGGGAAGGGGCGGTGCTTGACCCGTCAGGCATCGCCGCTTCGACTGCGGCGGGCGACCAGGGGGCTCCCGGGGTTGCGTTTGACGGTACGGATTACCTTGTGGTCTGGCAAGACTCTCGCGACAGCTTGTGCGACATCTACGCGGCGCGGGTGAGCCAAGCCGGGGCGGTGCTTGACCCGTCAGGCATCGCTGTTTCGACCGCGGCGGGCGATCAGGGGGCTCCCGCGGTTGCGTTTGACGGCACGGATTACCTTGTGGTCTGGCAAGACTCTCGCGACAGCTTGTGCGACATCTACGCGGCGCGGGTGAGCCAAGCCGGGGCAGTGCTTGACCCGTCAGGCATCGCAGTCTCGACCGCAGCGGGCGACCAGGGGATTCCCAGGGTTGCATTTGACGGCACGAACTTCTTCGTAGTCTGGCAAGACTATCGCAACGGTGTCTACTCTGACATCTACGGAGCACGGGTGAGTCAGGATGGGGCATTGATTGATCCCTCAGGTTTTCCCGTTTCGACCGCGGCAGGCTGGCAGGGCTCTCCCGCGGTTGCGTTTGACGGCACGGACTTCCTCGCATCGTGGGTAGATACTCGCATCGGCAACAATCGCATCTACGGGGCGCGAGTGAATCGAGACGGGACAGTCCTTGACACGTCAGGCATTATTCTCTCGACCTCAGCGGACGACCGGAGGGTTCCCGCGGTTGCCTTTGATGGCGCGAGTTTCCTTGTGGTCTGGCAGGACTATCGCAACGGCTCGGACCCTGATATCTACGGAGCACGAGTGAGCCGGGAAGGGGCAGTGCTTGATCCCTCAGGCATTGCCGTCTCGACCGCAACGGGTATGCAGTATTGCCCCGTAGTTGCGTTTGACGGCACGAACTTCTTCGTAGTCTGGCGAGACTTTCGCAGCGGCAGCCGTGCCGACATCTATGGTGCGCGGGTGAGTCAGGAAGGGACAGTGCTTGATCCCTCAGGCATTGCCATCTCGACCGTAGCGGGCAATCCCGCGCTTGCGTTTGACGGCACGAACTTCCTCGTGGTCTGGGCAGACGGGCGCAGCGGCCATTCTGATATCTACGGAGCGCGGGTAAGTCAGGATGGGATAGTGCTTGACCCCTCAGGTATAGCCATCTCGACTGCGGCGGAAGTGCAGTTGTACCCCGCTGTTGCGTTTGGCGGCACGGGTTTCCTAGTGGTCTGGACTGACGGGCGCGGCGGCATCTACGACGTCTACGCCGCGCGGGTGAGCCAGGACGGGGCAGTGCTTGACACGTCAGGCATCGCGGTCTCGGCCGTGGTGGACGACCAGTGGCATCCCGCGGTTGCGTTTGACGGCACGGACTTCCTCGTGGTCTGGGAAGACAGGCGCAGCGGCTACGCTGACATCTACGGTGCGCGGGTGAGCCAGGATGGGACAGTGCTTGACACGTCAGGCATCGCGGTCTCGACTGCGGTGAACTTGGAGGCGTCAGCCGCGGTTGCGTTTGACGGATCGAACTGTCTAGTGGTTTGGGAAGACCGACTTCTCGACGGCTTCTGGGACATCCGCGGTGCGCGGGTGACGCCGGCGGGAGTCGTGTTCGACAGCGGGACGGCGGTCGAACAGGAAGGGAATCAGCAGTATCCCGCACTTGCGCGCGGGGCAGGAAGTCAGACGTTCCTGGTCTATCAGGGCTGGACCGGCACGGTTGGCGGCAGGGCATACAACACCGAGCGCATCTGGGGCAAGCTGAATCCGTGCCCGGGGATTCAGGAGAGCCCCGAGCCCCAAGCTACAAGCCCCAAGCCTGGGCCGACGGTTGTGCGCGGGGTGCTGTCCCTTTCAAGGAGCACAAGCTCAAGCACAAGCTGGCTGCTCGACATTGCGGGGCGGAAGGTGATGGAGCTGCTGCCCGGTCCGAATGACGTGCGGGCGCTGGCGCCGGGCGTGTATTTCGTGATGGTGAACGATGCACGATACGTGGTACACGCCCGTAGGATCATCATTTCGAAGTAGGAGGTAGCGATGAGATTATTCGTGCCCGCATGCTGTCTGAGCCTGCTGTTGGTTGGCGTTGCGCCGGCTCAGGATTCACTCAACTGCCGTCTTGTCGGCGACTGGCCCTTCGGGCCGGCTCATGCGGTTTCCATTGACGCAAGCCGCAATCTGGCGTTCTGCGGTTCTGGCGGAGGCGTCTATGTTCTGGACGTATCCAATCCTGAGCAGCCGGTGAAGCTGTCAGAAGACATCCACGCGCGGAGTTTTGTTTATGGTCTGGCCTCTTCAGCGAATCGGCTGTTCATCGCCGCTGGCGAAGCAGGGCTTGAGATCTGGGATGCAGCCGATTCTTCTGCGCCGCAGCAGTTGGGGCGATGCGGTACGCCGGGCATCGCTCGTGATGTAGCCGTTGCGGATAGCTTCGCCTACATCGCGGCCGATACCGCTGGCCTGTGCATCATAGACGTCTCCAACCCGGGGAGTCCTCACGAGGTCGGTCACTGCAACACGCCGGGCGTCGCACGAAATGTGGTGATAGTGGCTAGTTTCGCATACGTTGTGGACGGGGATTCCGGCCTACGGATCATCAATGTTGCAGACCCACGCGACCCGTTTGAAGCGGGATACTATCCCACGCCCAGCGCGGCCATCAGCGTTGCAGTAGCAGACAGCTACGCGTACGTGACGAACCAAGAAGCCGGTATGTCCGCTCCCGCGCGCTTGTGCATCATCAATGTGGCAGACCCGCAGAATCCCCATGAAGTTGGCTACTGCGACACGCCGGAGGGGGATGTGGTGGTGGCAGGCAGTTTCGCGTACATCGCGGACGGTGAGGGCCTACGCATCATCAACATCTCAAACCCGCAGAGTCCTTATGAAGCGGGGTTCTGTAGCACGCCGGGCGGCGCCGGCAATGTGGCGTCAGCGGGAAATCATGCCTATGTGACCGCAATTGGGGGCTTGCATACTATTGACGTCTCCAATCCAGAAGGTCCTGTGGATGTGGGACACTACGAGATACCGGATAGAGTCTACGGCGTGGCTGTCTCGGATAGTCTCGCGTTCGTCGCGACCTGCCGGACGGGTTTGCGGGTCATAGACGTTTCCAGCCCGCAGCACTCTCACGAGGTGGGCCGCTGTAACATACCAGGCTGGACTCGAAGTGTTACGTTGGCGGATAGCTTCGCCTATGTCGTGGCTGACCATTCGCTCCGGATCATCAGCATCACCAACCCAGAGAGTCCGTGTGAATTGGGCTCCTGTAGCACACCGGGTTGGGCTTGTGGTGTCGCGGTCTCGGGCAGTCTCGCATATGTAGCGAGCGAGTTCCTTTCCGGCTTGCGCATCATAGACATTTCCGACCCGCGGAGTCCTTGTGAAGTGGGCTACTACGATTGGGTCGAGGCCCGTGGCGTGGCGGTCTCTGGCAACTATGCGTTCCTGGCGGCTTCCGACTGGGGCTTGTTCATCATTGATGTGTCAGACCCGCGAAGTCCGTTTCTGGCCGGTTCCTACGATACGCCCGGCATTGCCAATGCTGTCGCGGTCTCGGGCGACTATGCGTTCGTGGCGGACGGCAGCGCGGGCTTGTGCATCATAGATATTTCAGACCCGCAGAATCCTCAGGAAGTCGGGCGCTACTACACGCCGGTCAGGGCGTTTGATGTGGTGGTAGAAGGCGCCCTGGCGTACGTCGCGGACTACTATGCCGGTTTGCGCATCATTGACGTATCCAATCCGCAGCAACCCTGTGAAGCGGGCTACTATGTAACGCGGGGCACTGGCTTTGCTGTAACGGCAGCGGACAGTTGCGCATATGTGGCAACTCTTGACGTGGGCCTACAGGTCGTCGGTTTCATGGGCATGGCAGTCCAGGAAGCGCCGAACGGCGAAGTGCGAACGACGAACGCGGCCACCGTCGTCCGCGGCGTGCTGTCCCTTTCAAGGAGCACAAGCTCAAGCACAAGCTGGCTGCTCGACATTGCGGGGCGGAAGGTGATGGAGCTGCTGCCCGGCGCGAATGACGTGCGGGCGCTGGCGCCGGGCGTATACTTCGTGCGAGAAGCACAAGCACAAGCTCAAGCCCAAAGCGTCCGCAAGGTCGTAATACAGTAATCTGGAACGGAGGTTGCGATGAATCGGAGAATAGTTGTCGCCGCGGCGGCAGTGTTGCTCACAGTGGGCTTGGCTCTGGGCCAACTCGGATACGTTGAGTGCTCCACCGGCTTTCATGGTAACCCGGTGCTGGATGGTGGCAGGACCGAGCTGGAGTTTGCCGACATCAACGACGACGGCAACATCGACATCCTCAGCATCGGCGACCACGGGAGCCCGTACATCAATACGCAGGAGCACGGCGTGATGGTCTGGTTCGGCGACGGGCAGGGCAACTGGAGCGTGTTCCAGTACGGCGAGTTCGGATACGGCGGCATCGCCGTCGGCGACGTGAACGGGGACGGCTATTGGGACATCGGGTACGGGATGCACCACAACTACTCGGGCGTGGACCTTGGCGACCAGGTGATGGAAGTCGCGCTCGGGGACGGCACGGGTCAGATGTGGACGGCATGGGACGACTCGATGGCGCAGGAAGGTCAGGACTGGGGCATGTTCTCGACCGACTTTGCCGATATCGACAATGACGGCGACCTCGACGTCGGGTCGATTTCGTTCGGTGCTGATGACGGGATTCACGTCTATTTGAACCTCGGGAACGGAGCATGGCGTCGGTCGTTCGGGTTCGCGGGCGGCAACAGTCAGATGGAGTTCTACTTCCGGGACGTGAACCGGGACGGCAACGAGGACATAATTGCCGCGCACGGCACCGGCTCAGTATGGCTGGGCGACGGCGCTGGCGGCTTCACTCCGGCGAACACAGGGCTGCCTTCCTCGTCCTACGGCCTTGATGGGCTTTCGGTCGGCGACGTGGACAACGACGGCGGGTGCGACGTAGCGTTCGCCAACGATAGCGGCGGCGTCGAGGTGTGGACCTTTGACGACATGGCCAGCAGCTGGCAGAGCTTCTCCGGCACCCTGCCCACCAGCGGTGACTTTGAGGGAACCCAGCTATGCGACATGAACGCGGACGGGTTCGTGGACGTGTGCGCTCTTGGCGGCGGCCACACGAAGGTTTGGTTGGGTGACGGCGGCGGCAACTGGGCCGAGGCGGCAGATATCACGACTCCATCACCCGGCTACTATTCCGCTTTCCGCACCGGCGCGGACTTCGACCATAACGGCTATCCTGACCTGGCCATGGTCACCCGGGAAGGAAGCTGGCCGAATGACTACAACCATGCGCACGCGTTCCGGGAGGCGTCGGCGGCCGAGTCACTGACCATGTTCCCGGTCTTCCCGCGCGGGGGCGAGAAGTTCGCCAACGGTTCGGTCCAATTCATCGACTGGTGGAGCGCGGAGCCGGACGTGATGGTCGCGCAAGATTCCGTACGCGACGTGAAGCTTGAACTTTCGACTACCGGGCCATCCGGTCCGTGGCAGGATATCTACGTTGGGTTGTTCAACAATGGCCGGTTCCAGTGGACGACCCCCGAATCGGTCAACTCATCTGACTGCTATATCCGCTACACAGTGGTCAATGTATTCCACATCCCGTTCGATTCCGCTATTGCCATCACGCCCCGTGCCTTCACCATCGGCGATACCATGTCTGGTGTGGTGGAGAGCCATAAGCCGCAAGTCGCAAGTAACAGGCTCGGAGCGACAGTTGTCCGCGGGGTGCTGTTCCTGCCGGAAGCCTCAAGCCACAAGCCTCAAGCCGCAAGCCTGCTGGACGTCAGCGGGCGCAAGGTGCTTGACCTTAAGACCGGCGCGAATGATGTGCGGGCGTTATCGCCGGGCGTCTACTTTGTGAACGAGGCGCGGGCGCAAGCTCAAGCCGTCCGGAAGGTCATCGTGCAGCGGTAGCTGCTTTGGAGTGCGGCAGCAGGGCTGCCGCTTTTCGGGACACCGGACAGGGAAAAGCGGGAGCTGCGCTCCCGCAGTCCAAAGACCACCGGCCGCGAGGCGCAAGTCCATGCCATTCCCAATGTCCTCGTTCCAGAACAGGCTTCAGAAGCGAAGGCAGGCCTTGCGGCCTGCCTTCGGGTTCCTGTGTCTGGAGTCTAGAATCTGAGGAAGGCACCGACGCCGCCGCTGCGGGTGAGTTCCGTGGCGGCTTCGCCTTTTATCACTTCGACCGGCAAGCCGTGCTCGACCACCAGCCGAGGCAGCATTCCGGCGAGGCTGGCCTTGCTTATATCGGTGGCGCTGCATTTGGGGCAGTGGCCGTTGCCGCCGGCGCTGACGTGCCGGCATTGGCCGCAGCGGCTGACTTCCGCGTCGAAGCCCTTGACTACAACCAGGCGCGAGGCCCGGCCGTCCTGTGTGAACTTGAGGACCGGGTCAACGCCGACCGCCGCCTTTTCGCTGATGCCGGCGGCGTTGAGCAGTTCGGTGACAATGGCGCGCTCGCGCTGCTGTTCCCACGCGAGGATTCCGGGGGACACTTTCTGCACCGTGTCGGTCGGGTTCTTGAATGTCTCCATGTTGAGCTGGGTCACGACGAGGTTGCTGATGCCCGCGGGCAGGGAGCGCGCGAACTCGGGCAGCACCGACTTGGTGCCGGTAAGGACCAGCCGGCGAACATGGTAGCGCTCGATAAGCGCTGCCAGTGGTTTGTGGAGCGTCTTCCAGAAGTGCTTGACCTGTTCCATGTAGCGGTGGTCGAAGGCCTCGACGTTCCGTCCGCCCTTGTGGACAGCGCTGCCCCGGCCCCTTGGACCGACCTGCTGCTTGCGCCATTGGGTGGTATCTATGTCGGCATGGAACTCCTCGAAGGCCTCGAACTCGTTGAGCCGGACCGCGAGGAAACGGACGTGTTCGATGCCGGCGACGAGAACGCCGTAGGGCCGGTATTCCTCGAGCAGCCAGAGCAGTTGAGCCGTGTTCGGCTGACCCCATGATGCCTCGTCGCGGACCGGGACGCGTGAGGGAATTTCATCCCACGATTTGGGCCCGGCGAAGACGAGGAACGAGTTGCCCGCGGGTTGGTACTGGCTGAGGAAGTTCGTTACCTTGGCGACGGCCTGTTCGTACGATTTGCGGTCTTCGGGCGGGACCGTGGGTTCGATGTCCCGCAGCAGGCTGCGGAACCGCGTCGCATACCCTGTCCGCGGCTGGTCCGAACGGGTGTTGAAATACAGGGTCAGGCTGTGACGGTCTTTGCTCTCGGTCAGTCGGTTCAAGTCCTGGGGTGTTATCATGGGAGACTCCTTGTAATCATGAGTGTGCCAACAAGTTATAATATTAGACGCCGTCAGTTAATCAAGGGATCCTCGCAAGGTTTCTGCGGACAGAAATGGGCGGGCCACGGCGGGTCGGTTTGACATCGCCAAGTGATGGAAATATAATGATTTCCTAACATATCGGCTCGGCCACTCAATGCTGTTTATCCTGCTGCTGGTCCTGCTTTTCGTCGTTTTCGGCGTTGCGGAGTACTCCCTGCACCGCCGGAACCTGGCGCTGATACCGGTCAGGGTACAGGTCAATGGAACCCGGGGCAAGTCGTCCGTGTCCCGTTTGATCGCGGCGGGTCTGCGTGCCGGCGGGATGCGGGTTGCGGCCAAAGTGACCGGCACCAATCCCCGGTTCATCCTCAGTGACTCTGAAGAACACCCGGTCCGGCGGCTCGGCAAGGCCAACATTCTTGAGGAACTTCGCATCGTACGGCTGGCCAACCGGCACAAGGCCCAGGCGCTGGTAATCGAGTGCATGGCGCTCGTTCCCGAGTACCAGCGGACCGAGAACCGGATGTTCATCCGACCCACGCACGGCGTGATTACCAATGTCCGGGCCGACCATCTCGACGTGATGGGTCCGACCGTGACCGACGTGGGCAGGGCGCTTTCCAACACGATACCGCGTCGCGGTCGTTTCTTCACCGCCGAGCGCGGGCCCCAGCTTCAGGTCCTGCGGAAACGCGTGCCCCGGGAAACGATGATGACCGTCACCGACCCGGCAACGGTCAGGGACGACGAGATGACCGGTTTCACCTACATTGAGCATAAGGAGAACGTGGCCCTCGCGCTCGCGGTCTGCGACAGTCTCGGCGTCGAGCGGGGGCAGGCGCTTGCCGGTATGCAGCGCACCCTGCCGGACTCGGGAGTGATGCGGCTGATTCGTGTTGCGGACAAAGGCAAGGTGATAGAACTGATCAACACGCTGGCCGCCAATGACCCGGACTCCATCGGCATGCTGTGGGAGATGGTGAAGGGGCGAAGCGAGGAGCGAATCGTGCTGGTCAACTGCCGCCGGGACCGGGCGGACCGGTCAAAGCAACTAGCTGAACTGGTGGCGGGCTGGGAATGCAGCCACATCGTCGCCACCGGTAGCCTGACCCGCGTCTTCCTGCACCGCGCGCTGGAACTCGGCGTGCCGAAGTCGAAGCTGACCGACCTCGGCGAGGAACTGCCGCCGGTCGAGGTGTACGAACGGGTCTTCGGGCTCGTCAGCGGCCGGGCGCTCGTATTCGCGACCGGCAACACGGTCGGGTACGGAGATAGCCTGATTGAGTACTTCGCGGGCCGAATGACAAAGTGGAAAGGGGAAATGGCGAAGGGCGAAGATGGTAGTTGAGACTATCGGCCTCGGGATGCTTGCCTCGTTCTTCCTGACCGAGACGGTCGGGCTGGCTGCCGGAGGCATCGTGGTGCCGGGGTACTTTGCCCTGACCCTGACCGAGCCGGTGCGGGTCATCGCCACGATACTGGTCGCGCTCGCGACCTTCCTGATAATCAAGCTCTTGTCGCGCGTGATGCTCGTGTTCGGGCGCCGGATGCTGCTGCTGGGCGTGCTCGTCGGGTACCTGCTCGGCTACGTCACGAAGATTGTGCCGCCGCTCTCCATCGCCAGCCTGCACCTTGACGTGAGCGTAATCGGCTACGTGATTCCGGGCCTGCTGGCCTACTGGATGAACCGGCAGGGAGTTGTGGAGACCATCTCGACCATGCTGATTGCCGCGGTCCTGACCCGGCTCATCATTACCACGGTTTCCGGGGGTAGTTTCTAGTGCGGCGCAGGCAGGGCAAGGTTAACCGCTGGGTGCTGGTCGCGCTCGCAGGAGTGTCAGTTCTGTTCTTCATCGCTGTGAACCGGTCGGTGCGGCCGGTGCGCAGCCGCCTTTACGATACCAAGCTGGCCAGTGCCCGGCTTGCCGCGCAGGCTTTTGCCGCGGTGAGGGACTACCGGCAGCAGCTCGGCACGCCGATTGACAGCGTCAACGACCCGAACGGCACCGGGCTTGTCGGCCTGCTGTATTCGCAAACCACCTACGGCCGCAGCGACTTAAGCGACGCCCTGACCACAACCAACCCGAACTTCGCGGCCGCGCTCGTCGAGATGCTGCACCGGGCCGGGGTCAGGCCCGGGGACAGCATCGGCGTGAGCTGGGACGGTACGTACCCGGCCCTGAACATCGAACTGCTGGCCGTGGCTAGGACGATGAACCTGAGGCCGGTAATCGTCACCGCGCAAAGCGCCGGTTCATGGGGCGCGAACTACCCGGGGCTCGCGTGGCTGGACATCGAACGCCTGCTGGTGCGGGCCGGGTTCTGGAACCACCGAAGCGCATGGGCTACTCTCGGCGGCGAGAACGATGCCGGCCAGGGGCTGTCACCCGAGGGCCGGGCGATTCTTGCGGCTGCGGCTGATTCAAACGGCGTGCCGGTAGTGACACCGGCCGACTTGGCCGACGGTATCGGCCGCAGGGCGGAGGCGTTCAAAGGTGTGAAGGCGCTGGTGTCTTTCGGGCGGTCAATGGCGGACATCGGCGACGCAAGGGCCCGGGTTCCGTCGCGCGTGCTTGCCGGCAGGCCGGCGCGCAACGGCAAGGCCGGCGCGATCCGGGCGATACTCGAACAGGGAATTCCGGTCGTACGAATCGGCAATCCAAGCCAGGTTGCGATTGACTTTCACCTGCCGGTCTCGCCGCGCCGGATGCCTGAAATCGGCAAGGGCCGGTTGTACCTTGAGCGCCGGTACTCGGTTGTCCTGTCGGCCGTCGCTTCGTTACTGCTGCTTGTGCTGCTCGGGCTGGTCGTGCGCTATGACCTCGAATGGTATCTCGGAGTGAGGGAGGAGACGGGGGACAAGGAGGCCGTATGAGGAAGAAGTCCAAAGTCCGAAGTGCGAAGTCCAAAGTCCGGGCTGCGGTCGTCGGGCTGCTTGCGCTTGGGCTGGCGCTGGCGGGCGAGGTGAAGGTGGCGGGGGGCGCGAAGCCGGTGGATGTCAGCATTATCCGTCGCGTCGACGTCGAATACTACCCGGTGACGAAGCATGGGCCGTTGGAGTTTGACGTGGAGGGGCCGTGCTGGCTGCGTGTCTATACGAGATTGTGGTGGCCGGCCGGGGCCGACGGCCTGCTCAAGTACGGACTTTCCCTCTGGCAGGACGACGTCGAGCGGCCGGTCAGCTTCGAGACCGGGCTTTCGACGTCGAGCTTCGGTCCGGGCGAACGCAAGGTCGGAGAGTGGCGGTCGTTCTACATCCAGGTGCCGGAGGGTAAGAGCCATTATCGGCTGGCAGTGACGTCAGGCCCGGCCGAGACCGTTGGTGTGCGGCTGGCTCTGCAGTCGCCCCGGCCGGGCCGGCCGGCGGCGATTCCCGGAGCGCGGGAACTGGTCCTGGCCGACGGTCGCGATACGTCGCGGCTGTGGGAACTGGCGACCGGGCAGGCCGCGACGTTGGCGCTCGTCGGGCCATGCCGGGTGCGCGTACGCACGCGGCTCAGCTTCGACCCCGGGCTGCCGGGTGCGCAGAACTACGTGCTGGCAGTACGCGAGGGCAAGTCCCTGCTTGTTCGCAGGAACATGAAGGCGGCACGGTCGCCTTCGGCCTCGTACGTCAATGAGCCGGGGCTGATTCCGTCATCGGAGCGGACGCTCCGGTTCAGCCTGCCTTCGGGACGGCACCAACTCACGCTGATGCTGAGTGGCACATTGGCCAAGTCCGGTGCGGCCGCCGTGGAAGTGTACGCCGCGGAGAAATACGAGTAGGCGAATGGCGAACTGCCGAGAGAAAGTGGAAATGCCAAAGTCCGGTCGTTCGACATTGCCCCTTTCCCCTTTCTACTTTGCCGTGGTGCTGCTCGTTGTCGCGGCCGGTGCTGCTCTCGGCCTGAATGCGACGTGGCGGTGGGAAGGGTTATTGACCTACGACGACAACCCGTTCCGCTATTCGCGCACCGACCTCGATGCCTTCCGGTACCGCACAAAACCCGCGCGGTTTCCCATTCGTACGTCCGACGACCTGGACGCGAACGTCGCGGCCCGGCTCTCTTGCGGGACCCGGCTGTTCCAGATGCCGGGCTCAATCGAGACCGGATTGCGGCTGCACGGGTACTTCTCGAACTGGGACAAGAGCTACGGTCTTGCCGACGTGGGCATCAATCAAGGCACGTGGGTGGGCGGCAGGCTGGAACTGGGCTACACGTACATGCCCAACTACCTGTTGCGCTACTACCGGAATCCCGCGACCAGCGACACCGGGGACTACACCGCGTGCCGTTTTGCCGAGCACCTGGCAACGGTGCGCTTCCGGCAGCAGTTCCATCAAGTGACAATCCTGCCTGAATACGGCTACGAGTATGACGACTACCAGCCGGTGTTCGACCATTACGACACAAAGATCCATCGCCTGGGAGGTGAGGTGCGCTTCCAGCCGGTTACGAACTTCGAGGTTCGCGGCCAGTACGAGTACCGGTCGGCAGGCGCGAGAGGGCCGGTGCCGGATGCTTCCTACGCGCAGCACGAGGCCGGGCTGTCGGTCATGACCCGCCCGCGCCGGTTGTCGCGGTTCAGCTTCGAGGGCGGGTATACGTTCGCCCGGCGTGACTACACCACGAGCAACTCCAGGGAGATTGACCCCTCGCATGCCGGCCGCACCGACAACATCGAGTCCGCGACCGTCACCGTCAAGTACCGGCTCGCGGCCGTAACGCTGACGGCTGACTACGACCTTGAGTGGCGGACCGTCGTCGCCGCCTACAGCGCGGAGATTGACGACGTCAAGGACTATCGCCGGAGCCGTCTCGGCCTCGGCGTCGTCTTCAACTCTGTGAAGGGTAAGGTGAGAAGATGAAGAAGTTCCAGGTTCCAAGTCCCAAGTCCCAGGTCGGCCCGGCCCTGCTGTCAGTCTTCGCCTGTCTCATGCTGTTCTGCCAGAAGCCGCTGCCGTCACCCGGGCTGGTGATTCAGGACAACCCTGCCGACAGCGCCGTGCTGCATTCATCCGTCGTGACCTTCAACTGGCTGGAAGCGGAGTTGGCCACCGCCTACGAATTGCAGGTGGCCACCGACTCCAAGTTCAAGCACCTGGCGGTAGACGATACGCTTGAGGCGGAATCCATGGACGCGACGGTCGGCCCGGACGGCGGGTACTACTGGCGAGTCAGACCCCGCAGCGGTGACAGCGTGTGGGGTGATTGGAGCGAGACGCGCCGGTTTGACTTGGAGCGCTTCCGAGTGGTGACGAGCATCAAGACGCAGGGATACCCGCACGACATTGAGGTCAGCGGAGGCAGGGCATACATCGCCGACGGCCAAGCCGGGCTGGCCGTGTTCGACGTTACTAACCCCGAGGCCCCGACGTTGATGGGCGTCAAGATGGACTCGATGAACGTGGCGTGGGGTGTGGCCGTGTCGGGCAGCTACGCATACATCACCTACGGCTCCAAGGAGCTCTACATCGTTGACGTCAGCCGGCCCGAGAGCCTGAAGGTCGCCGGTGAACTCGAGTATCCGCAGCCGGGCTACGGCTACGACGTCGCCGTGAAAGACTCTCTCGCCTTCCTCGCCGCCGACGCGCAGTTCATCATCGTGAACGTCGCGCAGACGGCCTATCCCAACCTCGTCTACCAGTATCGCTACCCACACGACTGCCGGGACGTCGCGGTCAGCGGCAATTACTGCTACCTGGCCTGCGGCCAACTGGGTGTCGCGGTGTGGAAGGTCGAGAGCCTTCCTCCGCGGCAGGTCGCGAGTTTCGACACGCCGGCCAACGCCCTCTCAGTTGCGGTCTCGGGCAACTACCTCTACGTGGCCGATACCCGGAACGGGCTCATAGTTGCCGACATCTCAGACCCGCTTAACCCACGGCCGGTCGCGACGCTCGGCCTTTCCGGCTACGCCCGGCACGTTTCCATCACCGACTCTCTGGCCTATGTCAGTTGCGAGGCGGGCGGGTTGGCGATAATCAACGTTGTGCTACCGGAGCAGCCGGTTCTGGCCGCGACCCTCAATCTGCCGTATACTATGTGCGCACAGGCTGAGGACGGATACGTCTTTGCCGGTGACCGTGATTCCGGACTGGTAGTAATCAAGCTTGAGGAGTAGTCGCGTGAGTATTTTCGTTCTGCTGCTGATTGGCTCCGCCGCGGCGAGCCCGGTCTTCAACGTGCGTACGGTCGGCTCGGCCACGATCAACGTCGAAGCGACGCTGCCGGTCTTCTCGGCCGAGGATTCGAACAGCGCGTACGCGTGCCTGGTGCCGGCGCCGGGCGGTCGGGTGCCAACCATCGTCCAGAGCCCGGAGTCTGGAGTCCGCGTCAGCCTGGGACAGGTCGCGGTTGCCGGCGGCGTGAGTGTGGTCCCGCTGGTGCTGGAGCGCAGGTTTGAGGATGCAGCCCGCGTGAGCGTCAGGCTCTCCTACGACCGGAGCTTGAGGACGGACACGGACGAACATGGACGGACACGGACCGGCAACGCAATGGCCGCGTTGGTGAAGACCATGTGGGGAGTTGACGAAGGCAAAGACGGAAGTGGCGAAGGGCAGGCCGGATACCTGATTGTGGTTCCTGATGACTTCTATGACAACGTGTTGCCGCTGGCTGCGTGGAAGGAGCGAAAGGGCTTCACGGTCTGGGTGAAGAAGACTTCGGAAACCGGTACGACCAAGGAACAGATAAAGGCCTACATCCAGACCGCGTACAACACGTGGAGCCCGCCGCCCAGCTACGTGCTTCTGGTCGGCGCAGTCAACAAGATCCCGGCGTTCCCGTCGCCCTGGCCCATTACATCTTGCGTTACCGACCACACATATGCGTGCGTTGACGGTAATGACTATCTGGCCGACCTGTTCGTGGGCCGGCTACCGGCGGCGAATGCCTCGGAGCTGGACGTGATGGTGGCGAAAACTCTCGGGTACGAGATGACACCGTATGTCGCGGATACGACGTGGTATCACCGCGCACTGATGGTCGGCACGAGCTATCAGGAGGGCGGCACCGCGGCAGTCACCGCGCTCGTGACGAAGCGCGTCATCCGCGAACGGCTGCTGGCTCGCGGCTTCACGCAAATTGACACCGTGTACTACCCGCCGACTTCGAGCGGCCGCGGTCCGGTTGACTCGGCGGTGAATCGCGGTGTGCTTTTCGTGAACGGCCGCGGCTGGGGCAATCGGGATGGCTGGCGGTACCCGAGCTTCCTCATCAACGACGTTGCCGTACTCAACAACGGCTGGAAGCTGCCGGTCGTGACGAGCATCTACTGCGGAACCGGGAATTTCGAGGCCAACCCGTGCTTCGGCGAAATGTGGCTGCGGGCGGGGGTTCCTCAGTCGCCGAGGGGCGCGGTCGCGTTCTGGGGCAGTTCATACACTGCGACCTCGACCCGGTGGAACAACTGCATGGACTTCGGCATCTATCAGGCCATCTTTGATTGGGGCGTTCACACCTGCGGACCGGCGATGTACTTCGGCAAGCTGGCGCAGTACGAGAATTTCCCGCTGCCGGCCGACTCCACGGAGCTACGAAACTACTTCCATGTGTACAACCTGCTCGGTGACCCATCGCTCGAGATGTGGACCGGCGTGCCGCGCGCCCTGGATGTCAGCTACCCGTCCACGTTCGCGGTCGGCGCCAGTTCGTTTGACGTCGTCGTACGGGACGGTGCGAGCCAGCCGGTGCGCGACGCGGTCGTGTGTCTCTATAAGCCTAACGAGGTGCATTCCGTGGAATTGACCGACGCGTCGGGTCTAGCCCGATTTGCCATCAGCACCAGTACGGCCGACACGATGCACGTCACGGTGACCGGCGCCAATCTGGCGCCGCACGTCGGCAACAGCCTGGCGATTGCCCAGGGCGTCTTTGTCGGGCACCTGTCACACGACCCGTCGAGCGTCGGGCCGGGCGGCAACTCCAGCATATCGGTTACGCTCAAGAACTTCGGGGCCAGCCTGACCGCGAACGCGGTGAGCGCTACCCTGCGGGCATTGGACAGTTCGGCCCTCGTGACCGATTCGGTCAAGGCGTGTGGAGACATTTCACCGGGCGGAACCACGGTTGCCGCCGGTTTCGGCGTGACGGTCGCGCCGGCCTGCACGAGCAGCCAGCAGATACCGCTTCAGCTGGCGGTGCGAAGCGGAGACAGCACGTGGCTGTCAGCGTTCGAGATGCCGGTGGCGGGCCCGACTCTCAAGACCGGAGGCTACACGGTACACGACCCAAACGGAGTACTGGACCCGGGCGAGAGCGCGGAGTTGTCGGTGCTGGTCCGAAATTCTGGTACGGGCGCGGCCGTGGGGATGAGCGGGGTGCTGAGGTCGTTGAATCCGAGTGCGGTGCAGGTGGTGGACTCGAATGGGACGTATGGGACGATTGGGACGAATGACTCGGCCGAGAATACGGGGGACCGGTTCCAGGTGCGCGCGAGCGGCGGCATCGGTGTCGGGCGAAGGTTCAGTCTCAGGCTCGTGATGCGCGGCAGCGGCGGGTTCGAGCAGCACTGGGATTTCCCGATTACGGTCGGCCAGCCGACTGCAGCGTCGCCGCTGGGGCCGGACCGGCACGGGTACTACGCATACGACGACACTGATGCGGGTTACCCCGAGCAACCGGCGTTCAACTGGGTCGAGATTGACCCGGGGCAGGGTGGAAGCGGCACGCGTGTGGGGCTGGTGAACGATACCGCGATTCCGGTCAGCCTGCCGTTCACGTTCCGGTTCTACGGCCGTGACTACAACACGGTTTCGGTATGCGACAACGGGTACATTGCGATGGGCAGCCAGTGGCTGGGTGAGGCCTACAACTGGCACATTCCGTCGCCGATGGGGCCGGACGGCATCGTCACGCCGTTCTGGGATGACTTTCGCACCGACACGATGGGCGCCGGTGTCTTCACGTTCGACGACGCGGCGAGTCATCGGTTCGTCGTGGAGTGGAGTCGGTGTATCCACGTTCACGGCTACCGGTCGCCGGTGCTGGCCGACACGCAGAGCTTCGAGTTGCTGCTGGAGGACCCGCAGTATCATCAGACCGTGACCGGCGACGGGCCGATGTTATTTCAGTATCTTGCGGTGCGCAACGATGACAGCGTCGCGGGGGAGGACGGTCACAACTACGCGACCGCAGGTATCGAGAGTCCGGACCACAATGAAGGGCTGGAATACACGTTCGCCAACATGTACCCGGCGGCTGCGGCCGTGATACAGCCGAACCGGGCCATAAGGTTCACGACTAACCCGCCGGATACGTTTACCGCCGTTGGCGAGGGGCGGACAAAAGGGGAAAGTGGAAATGGACAAGTGTCGGGAGGCGGCTTCCGAGTGCAGCCGAACCCGGCCCGGCAGCGGGCGATAGTCTGTTTGCCGTGGGGGCTAGAGGCGAGAAGCGAGAGGCGAGAGGCGAGAGGCGAGTTGCGAGTGTTCGACGTGATGGGTCGCGAGGTGCGTACCCTCGCTGCCGGAACACGCGGCGTCGTCGAATGGGACCTGCGCGACCAGAGCGGGCGCAGGGTTCCGGCCGGCGTGTACGTGCTAGAAGGCGGAAGGATGAAGGATGAAGGCGGAAGTCGGATGACCAAGAGTCTGCGGGTTGTGGTTCTTGATGACTGAGAAGCGAGAGGAGGCGGAGTGAAGATGATTTCAGATTGCAGATTGCAGATTGCAGATTGGCTGAGGGTGGGCATCGTGCTGCTGGCGACCTGTACGGTCGTTCAGGCCGAGGAAGTGCTTCACGGGGTCGCGGTCGCGCCGGGCGGATTGGATGCCTGGGTCGTGACGATTGAGAGCACGGCGATCTATCACTCCGGGGACTTCGGGAATAGCTGGCAGAGCCAGCCAATCACGACGACGCGTGACTTCTTCGACGTCTTCTTCCTCGATAGCCAGAATGGGTGGACCTGCGGTCGGGCCGGGGATATCTGGCACACGACAAGTGGCGGCGATTCCTGGTACCGCCAGAACCTTGCCGGGCCCAAGTACGCGTCGCGTATCCAGTTTCTCGACGCGGCACACGGCTGGGCGTCGGGCGGCGCCGCCATAATGCTCTACACCGCGGACGGCGGACAGACCTGGCATGGCCTGTTCCTGCGCAACCCGCCGTACCCGGCGGATACAGTTGACTTCCAGGGCGTCTCGTTCGCCGATACTATTCACGGATGGCTGGCGGCCGGACGATACCCCGAGGGCGACAGCTTCACCAAGGGCCAGGGCTACATCGTCGGGCTGGTTGCCGATGCCGATTCGTTCATTGTGTCGCTCCAGCGTAAGGATTCGGTATACGACTTCTTCGACGTGGAGTTCGTCGATGCGCAGAACGGCTGGGCGGTCGGCGGCGATGACCGGACGATGGCAGCGGTCGTGTTCCACACAACCGATGGCGGTGCAGAATGGACGGAGCAGTCCGTGCCGTCCGGCGCGCGGCTGTTGCGGGCGGTCAAGTTCGCGAACCCGACCGAGGGCTGGGCCTGCGGCCGTAACGGCACGATAATCCACACGTCCGATGCCGGCGCAAACTGGGAGCAGCAGGCGACCGACGCAGACACGACCCTTTTCGACATCGACTTCGGGGACTCGTTGCTGGGCATGGCGTCGGGCGCGGGCTCGACCGTGCTGCGCACGACCGACGGCGGCGCCAACTGGGAACGCTGCTACAGCGCGGTGGCTGAGCCAAGTTGGGGGACGGGGGACGGGCGACGGGGGACGGGAGTCCGGGTACTTGCCAACCCGGCGCGGGGAGAAGCGACCTTCAGGGTGTCCGGGCTTGCCGGGGGCTTCAGCGTCGTAATCTACGATGCGGCCGGTTGCCCGGTCAGGAGTCTGCGCGGGGTCGGGCCACAAATCACCTGGGACGGCAGAGACGCCGCCGGCCGGCCGGTCCAAACCGGCTTGTATCTTGCGCGGCTCGTCTCCGGCGGCTCAGGTGGCACAGTGAGATTCGTACTGCTCCCTCGGTAGGTACCGGTGAACTGTCGCTCAGCAGTTGCCGGGGGAACCCGCGAGCGGCGCTACACCCAGAAGCCGCAGGTCGTCCGCTAGCATGGAAGTGATCGAGGGACCCACGGATACAGGGATCAAGTGACCGGATTCGAATCCCCTGACCTGTTTCCTCCATCCCCTCGTCCCTCTGTCCCTGTTCGCATCGGCACCAGCGGCTTCTCCTTCGACGACTGGGTGGGCCGGGCCTACCCGGCCGGGCTCGCGAAGACGAAGATGCTTGAGTACTACGCGGGCGTGCTCGGGTTTGATACGGTCGAGCTGAACTTTACCTACTACGCGATGCCGACGCCCAGGACGCTCCAATCCATGGTGAACCGGACCGGCGCGGACTTCTGTTTCGTCGTTCGCTCCCACAAGGACATGACCCACGACATCTGGGCGGACGAGGACCGGCGCGTCCTCAAAGACACCGGCGAGGTGTTCAGGGCTTTCCGCGATGGTATCAGCCCGCTCGTGGACTCGGGCCGGCTCGGTTGCGTGCTGGTCCAGTTGCCGGTCTTCTTCTACCCGGTGCCGCAGAACTTCGAGTACCTGCGGAAGATGCCCGCGCTGATGCCGGGTGTTTCCATCGTGGTCGAGTTCCGCAACCGGGCATGGCTCAGGCCGGACGCATTCCGTATGCTGGAAGAGAGCGGTATGGGCTGTTGTGTCGTGGACGAGCCGAAGCTCTCCCGGCTGATGCCGTTCGAGCCGCGGCGGACTTCGGACGTCGCCTATTTCCGCTTCCACGGCCGGAACCAGAACTGGTTCAACGCCTCGCGTGAGGAGAGGTACAACTACCTCTACTCGACCGCGGAACTCGAGGAGTTCATCCCGCCGCTGAAGAGCGTCAGCGCCGGCGCGAAGACCACGTTCGTCTTCTTCAACAACTGCCACGCCGGGGCCGCGGCGCGCAACGCCCTGATGATGAAGCAGATGCTCGGGTTGGTTGATGCCCTGACGTCGGAGCAGACGCGCGTCGCCGAGGGCCCGTCCGCACAGAGCTAGCCCGCGAAGACCGGGGCGAAGAGTACCAAGTACCAAGTGCAAGAGACAAGGCAAGAGAGAAAGAGCAGAGTCCGGACTTTGGACTTTCCTCTTTGTCCCGTTTGCTTTGTCCTTACGACTTACTCCTTTGAACTTTGCCGTGGGACATAGTCACTTGACTTTCGCCTACCGGACAATATCCTCAGCACGATGAAAGTTGCTCTCGCCGGATTCAATATCGAGTACGAATTGCTGCAGGCGCTCGCGAAGAACCACCGCGTCGTCCTGACGCCGGAACTGATTTCGGCCGCCTACGCCCGCATCAGCCGGAGCACGCGGCCGGTGGAAGAACTGCGACAGGACGCCCGCAGAGAGGTGGAGAAGGCGCGCAAGTCGAACGTCACCATCGTGTTCGAGATGGGGCACCACTCGATTGCCGAGCACGCGGTCTTCAACTTCGACATAAGCGGCGTTTCCCGGCTCGCGGTCGAGGCGCTGGAACACCACCGGCTCAACTCCTACACCGAGAAGTCGCAGCGCTACGTCGCGCTCGACGACAGCTTCGTCGTGCCCGAAGAACTGAAGGACACCGAGGTGCTGAGCGAGTTCCTCGCCACAGTGAAGCTCCAGAACCACTACTACCACGACCTGTACGCCAAGCTGGTGGACCACTTCACCGCCAAGCACCCGGAGTGGAAAGACGATGCGGGCCGGGCGGAGAACGCGGCCAAGGAAGACGCCCGCTACATCACCGGCCTTGCCATGCAGACCCAGCTCGGGATGACCGCCAACGCGCGGAACCTCGAGTTGATGCTCCGCGGCCTGGCCGCGAGCAACCTGGCTGAAGTGCGGGCGCTGGCCGCCCGATTGTACGAGCAGATAGTCGCGGTCGCGCCGTCGCTGATTCTCTTCCCCCAGCCGACCGATTTCGAGAAGAACACCTACCCGCGCGTCCACGAATACGCCTCGACTTTCATGACCCCGGCATTCAACCGGAGGCCGCGCAACTTCATCGCCCTGGCCGCGTCCGACGTCATGCTGGTAGACTACACTCAGAACGCGGACAACAAGCTGCTCGCCGCGATCCTGCACACCGTCTCGCACGCGTCCCACGCCGAGTGCCTGAGCCGGGTCGAGCGGCAGACGCTCGCCCGCAAGAAGGAGATATTCAAACTCGCGTGCCAGGACCTGCAGGCCTACGACGCGGTCCTGCGCGAGTTCGAGCACCTCTGCCTGACGTTCGAGCTTGTCATCTCGGCGTCCGGCTTCGCCCAGCTCAAGCGCCACCGGCTGATGACGATTACCGCTCAGCCGTACAACCCGACCTTTGGCTGGACCATCCCGACGTCAATCGCCGAAATCAAAGAACACAAGTCGTTCAAGGAGATGCTGGCGCGCACCGAGGAAGTGTTCGACCGGATCGCCGCGGTCAACCCGGCCGCAGCGCAATACGTGCTCACCAACTCGCACCAGCGCCGGGTGCTCGTGACGGTAGACGCCCGCCAGCTCTACCACATCTCGCGGCTGCGCGAGGACCCGGCCGCGCAGTGGGACATCCGCGACATAGCGGGCCGGATGATGGAACAGGCGCGGCACGTGATGCCGCTGACACTTTCCCTGGCCAGCGGCAAGGACAGCTACGCCAGGGTCTATGAAGACCTTTTCGGCAAGCCGCCGGCAGTGACCGAACTCAAACTGCCCGAGGCGCGGCCGCTGCCGGTCGAGGCCGAAGCCAGGCCGCGCAAGAAGCCAAAGACCCGGGACAGGAATTCACCACCAAGGCGCAGGGACACTGGGGACAGTCCCCGTTCGGGGACAGTCCCCGACACCAAAGACACCAAGACACAAGCCGGTGACGAGTTGCCGGTTGCGAGTTCCGAGACTCCACTTGGCGGTCTTGGCGTCCCGGTCGACTCGCCGCGCTCCGTGTCATTCCGAGAGAGTCCGACGAGTCGAGGAATCTCTCCTTCCGGCGCGGCTCGTGTGGCTCCGCCACCGTGGGAACGAACAGGGCAAGATCTTGGCGGTTCTATTCCGGCCCAAGGCAAGAAGGCCCGACCGAAGAAGAACAAGAGGGGGTAGTCGATGCAAGTTGCCAGTCTTGATGAGCTGAAGAAGGCGGTGAAGGCGTTTGAAACCGAGATTGTCGTCACCGACGAGGCGCTCTCGAAGAAAGTCCTGTTCTGGAACACGCTGCGCACAATCGCCAATGTCCTCGTGATTATCGTGCTCGCGGTTGCCATCGCGGTTTGGGCTAACCCGCTGCGGATTCCACTGCTTGAGCAAGACTGGGTCCTGCTCGCGCGGCGCATCATGCTTGGCGTCGGTGTGCTCCTTCTGTTCGCCGAATACGTCATCCCGATTGTCCGGCTGTACAAACCCGCCGGCAGAGACGCCTTCGGGCTGAAGCTGATCCCCCGCAAGTCGAAGTAGGAAGCCACAAGCTTCAAGCCGCAAGCTCCAAGCCGGCCGAAGAAAACCGCCAAGGGCGCCAAGAGGCGAAGGGGAAAGGGGAAATGGCAAAGTGGTAACACGGACGTCGAGCCCACTGTCATTCCGAGTGAGTTCGACGAGTCGAGGAATCTCTCAGGACCATCCGCAGATTTCGCAGATTACACAGATTGCTCGGGGCGAACCGGGAACTCAGATGGGAGAACCGCAGATTACGCAGACGTGAGAACCGCCAAGGGCGCCAAGAACGCCAAGTCCGGGCCGGACTTCACCACTAAGACACAAAGACACGAAGTCCCGAATGCCCTCGTCCCTTGAGGGAGACGGTTGTGGTTACGGGTAACCGGGCTCGGGATGCTTGCTTCTACGACAGCGTTGGCGCTGCCCGTCAGTTAGTCGTCCGGCGTTGGAGCGAGGGTTTCCTCATCCGACTGCGGCAAGCTGATATGAGAATTCAGCGACGTCGGTCTGCTGCTTGGCATGCTCGATTGTCATGCTTACCAGCAGACCGTTTTCGTCGAGTTCGACCAGCACATTCTCGTTCAGGTCGCGAGTCTCGACAATCTTCCTGTCACTGAAGTCCACCAGCAGCGTGTCGGTGTCGGGAAAGTACTTCACCTTCATTTTGGCTCCCTGAATCGGCGGTCGAAGAAGGCATTGTGAACGGTTTCGCCGTCCGCGAGCAGGACCACGCGTAGGTACTTGCCGTTCGCCTCGGCTATTCTGGCCCACCGTCTGATACGTCCGTCCGCCTGAACCGATTCAGAATCCGGCCGCTCCACAGCGCGGACAATCCACTCGTCTCGGATGGCCTCGCGGTCCGGTCGCTTTCGGACTTGGGCGAAGTACTGCGTGAATCTCACGTCTCGAGTATACTGGAGCGGGTCGCCGTCGTCGAGTCCGGTTGCCCGGTCGGACAGATAGAATGGCTCTCTGCCGAACTCCAATCGCCATTCAAGGCCCAAGCCTACGCCGTCCGACTCCTAACTCCTAACTGCTAACTCCTAACTTCTCCTTCCGAAGAGTCCCCCGATGTCATTCGACACCAGTTGGAACTTCCAGTTGGTCGTCGGGAAGTCGTAGATTGCCGTGTCGCTGGAGAAGTCGAAGCGGAAGTAGTCCTTGTACCCGATTCCGAAGCCCCAGCAGAGGCCAATGGACTTGAACTCGCCGAGGTGCTTCCTCGTCAGCAGGTCGTACAGGTTGTGATGATACTCCCCGCTAGCCCGCTCGAACACAATCCCTCCTCGCTCCCACGACATGTCCTCGAAGTAGCCGAGTCTGACAGTGAGTAGGCCGAAGCCGGTGACTTCGGCACCAAGGGCCTTCCACGCGTCGCGAAGCTCCGTCCGCATCTCGCGGCCGAATGGCATCGTGTTCGTGCTGTCATAGAACATCCCGACCAGCACCTTGTCCAACTCGGGCAGCACGTTGACACGCACATACCTGTTGCTGACCGGGGTCCAGCAAGCGCCCAGCCGCAACATGGTCGGGGACGGATCATGCTCGCCACAACTGGGATAGCTGATGCCGGGGCCGAGATTGGCCACGCTGCCTCCGACTGAGACATGAGCTGAGGGTTTCCACAGGACTCCGGCATCGCAGGCCCACGTGCTGCCGGTGCCTCCGATGTCGATGCCGAGCCCGGGCCAATTTATCCAAGCCCATTCCGGGACAAGATAGCTGCGGATGTACTTGAGCTTGAGTCCGACTGCGAAGTGGTCAAAGGGTCTCATCGAGGCGGCGACCGCTACGCCTGTGCGCCAGGCATACACCCGAGGTGGGGGAGGGACCGGTTCCACGTAGATGCCGTTGTCGCCGAGGTTCATGTGCGTCACCTCCAGCCCAACCGCGACCTGCTTGTCTCCACCTGGATGCAGCGGGAAGGCAAGATTGCCGGCTGCATATCCGTGCCACATCCCTTCGTATAGTCCTGGCAGCCAGTTGACGTAGTTGGCCGTTGCGCCGATGCCGGGCTGGAACGCGAGGCCGGCGGGGTTGAAGAACATGGCATCGGGGTCATCGGCGAGGCCGGTCATCGCGCCGGCGAGGGCGGTGGAGCGGGCGGTCGGCCAGATTAGCAGAAAGGGAAGGCCGGGTTGCGGCTTGGCGAAGGTTGCGGACGCGAGCAGGACTGCGAACAGGATTGTCGTCTTCACACTACGGTCGTACTACTTCAGCTTGCCTCCTTTGTCGGCTATGCAGAACATGGCATTCATCCTTGACGCAATCCTATTGCACCCTCGCCCGCTTGTCAAGTCAGCGACAATATCAACCGGCTACCGGCGTGAGCGTGTACACTCGCGCGAGACGCGAAGCGGTACCAACGTCCCGGCGCCTGAGGGCCTCTCGCACGTCGTCGAGTTTGTAGGCATCATCGAGCGAGAGATAGGGAGACCAGCCGGTGTCGCCCTGAACCAGTTCAACGTCTACCTCGGCCACGTATTCGCCTTCATGTACCAGCTTTGTCTGGTGTCGAGTCTTCATGTCATTCTCCTTCTGAGGTCATCGTTCCACTTCTGCGGGTCGGGACGATAGGCTGTGATGAGGACGGCCGGACCGGTCTCGCCCACGGGGATTCCCCACACTGCGTGAACTGGACGGCCATCGCGGTCCTGTTGCAGTACGAGCACGCACGGGCCTTTGGCGAAGCTCGGGTAGTCCTCGACCGGCTCGGCTTTCTGGATGCCCGTGACCAGGTCGCGCACGAGGATACCGTCGGCCGCCAGTTCATCATAGCCGTGCTCGGAAACCCGGACCTCGCCCTTCGCTACCAGGGCGATGATCTGCTTGAGCGTTTGACTCACTGGCATAGATTACACTGAAATCAAGGCGGTGGCAAGAGCGCGGGCGGGCACGGGCCATTCGCGACTGTCGATTCCCGACTGGCGATTCGGACGGAGGTTCCGGGTCAAGTGCCGCGTTGACGCCGGGGGCAAGGTTCCGAACACGATCGGGGACGTGGGATTCGTGGTTGCCGTTTGCCGGTTTGGACAGAGGCTCTGCCAAAGGCTCTGGCAAAGGCTCTGGCAAAGGCTCTGGCAAAGGCTCTGGCAAAGGCTCTGGCAAAGGTTCTGGCA